>JABDEN010000021.1 GCA_013287025.1 Gammaproteobacteria bacterium
CTTCTTTAACCAAAATATCAATTGCTTCATTATCTAATAAAATACCAACTTCGCCTTCTTCAAATATTGTTCCGCTACGAACATAGTTTTTATTAAAGACTACTTTTGGATTGCGTGATGGATCTAGATTTTTAATAAAATTTTGAACAGATTCAGCAATTTTCTCTCCTTCTCCTTCCTTTATTTCTAGCGCAGCTCGATCAAATTTGTTATCAAGAGAAATAAACTGCAATTGTTCAATACTTATTGATCCGTATGCTAAATAGCTAGTTTCTCCAAAAGTTGTTTTTGAATAAAATGAATTACTAGCAATTTCATCACCTTTATCATTTTTGCCTTTTTCTTTAGATCCGGATTTTCCAAATTGTTCAAAATTACCATTATGTAACTGATCAACAAAATCTTCTAACAATAATGAACTTGTTCTTTTATAGCGATTATTCGGTCCTCCAACATAACCACGAACTAAACCGACCATTGAAGAAAGATACTTTGTCATTTCAATATTTTCTAAGCCCTTTAATTGCACATAAGAATTCTCTTTAAATAAATGGTGTCGAATGCAATTCTGACTTATGTAAAGTGGAGTCTCCTTAAAATTAATATCTTGAGGTTCTTTCAGATATTTGTGGCCTGTTTCATCCTTTACTTGTCCCGTGTAATTAGAGTAGCCTCTAAGTTTAGGCATAGTATGATTAATTTTTCCAAGCTCACTATCTGTGGTTTTTAACTTTGTTGGTCCATTATAATTAACAACTCCATGACCTGATGCAGTTACTTTAAAATCCACGCTTTTAATACCAGTTACTTTTTGCATAAATTACTCCTCATTTGAATTTAATTGTTTAATAGAAATTGCGCCAATTGGTTGTCTATCACATACGGCATAATAAATGGCATAATTATGTCGCTCTCTTTCTCCGCCTACACGTAGCAAATCGTTCGGTGTATAGCTAAGATAAATAGGAAATTCTGGATCTCTTGCTTCATTTAGTAATATAGAATCTTTATAAGCTTTCTTTGTTCCTAAAATATTGTGATGTTTTTTCTGCATATGTGCTAATAAATTTCTTACACTATTTCCATATCCTTCAATTTCATCTTTTGAAGCCGTTAAATTATCAAAATCTTCGCGCTCATTAATTGGCATTTGATAGGCATATTGTTCAAGAAACTCAGGTTGGTTTAGATTGTTAAGATTTATTATCGCCATCTGCACAAAACGATTTTCCCCACGCAAAGAATTTTTACTAATTTTAGCCCTTTTTGCTAGATTTGTTTTTTTCGAAGGAATAACGATTGGATCAATTACTTTGTAATCAATTAGTTTAATACTGGATTTGAATGAACCTATCAAATCAGATTCAATAAATTTTTTGGCATTATCGGATTTATAAAATTTTTCATATTGCTCATATAACCAAGACAGTTCGAATGGTTTATCACTAAGTTCTGATTGTAAAAATTTATACCATTCTTTAGTTGAGCCAAATTCAAAATTCCTTACTAAAAATTTTGCGCAAGGTCCCACTCCTTTACCTTGATGGATTGATTCTGGAATTGCGATAGAATAAATATTAACATCATTATTTTTACCAAAACGATCAAGTCTACCCAGTCTTTGTAAGGAATTCTCAGGAGTAGTAATTTCAGAAATCATATTATCACAGCTTATATTAAGCGAAGCTTGAACAATTGGACCACTACGCAAAATATCATACAGATTTTGACCATCTTCTTTAAAAGATTCATAAACACTCTTGAATAATTCATTCTTATCACTTTTCTTAAATTTTGAATGAAACAAAATTGCATTTTCATTTTTCAAATTCCAAATAAAACTTTTTTGAGCAGTAATGGCAGTATTGCTTATTATAAAAGTTTTAGCCCTTTGTTTTTGATAAAGAGGATTGCTATCATCTTGTTTAGTTTCATCAAAAATTTTGAATTCAATTTTATATTTTCTTTGATTGAAAGATGGCATTGCAACTACATCATAAGATTCGATATCTAGTATTTGTTTTAAATAAAAGTAATGTGGAGTTGCAGATACAAGTAATGTATTAGACATTTTGCCCTGCTGTTTCTTACACTCTACTAATTCAGCAAAAAGCAAATTGAAGGCTGGCATATTAACATATTCGTGAAACTCATCAAATACTATGTGTGCATTTAAGTAGTTAATTAAGGTATCAACTTTGGTGTGAGTAATGATAGAATTTAAAATTTGATCTATAGTGGTAATTACAATGTCACCGGAAAAATATTCATTTTCTGGAGTTAAGCTATCCCACTTATTGGTAAATTTAAATTCACCAGTATTGATCTCTATTCTGGCATTTGGAAGATATTGTTCCGATATTAAATCAGTGAATAAACCTTGACAAATTTGCACTCTTGGACAAATCCAAATTATTTGCTTAGCTTTTGATAAATATGCCCATTCAAGACCAATCTTTGTTTTTCCACAGCCCGCTGGACCTGAAAGAACTGCAATATCTTTTTTATCAACTAGTAGATTCGCAATTTCATTTTGTTTTTTGCTTCTTTCTTGATCTGGAAATGATTTCAGGGAAGTTTCAATTTGAGAACACAAATTAGAATCTTTTATTATCGATAGGTGATTTTCAACTAAATCGTTTAGTTTTTTATCTTGAATAGAAATTTGTAAATCTGATGCAGAAAGTTTAGATATCAAGCGATCTGCTGATATAACACATGACCTAATTATATTATTTTCTGCATTAAAGCGAATTTGTGATTGATAATTTTCTAAAGTTAAATCTTCAGATTTATAATTTTTATAATTTGGTAATGATTTACCTTCTAAAGTTGAGATTTTATCTAGATCAATTTTTTCTTTAAAGGTTTCTAGGAGAATAGAACTTTCAGTTATTGATCTATATTTATGATCAACATCACATACTCTTTTTAATAGAGAAACTACCTTTTCTAAGATATTTTCAAATGATTGCTCTTTAAGATTGTTTTTAAATTTTATGTAAATTTTTTCATAATCATTAAATTTTTTTTCTTCTTTTCGAAAAGGCTTGGCATGATGCCAATATATGGCATGTTTTATTGATTTTTTATTATCAGGATTAAAAAATTTTAGATCCAAATCATCAAGCAATTCATAAAGCAAAACTGATATTTCATGATGTCTTGGATGATCTTCAAAACTAAATTTTTTATTATCAATATGTTGTCCATCTTCAACGACATAATCTTTTTTCTTTGGATCAACTACCCATTCTTGAAAACGAGGATCAATTTTTCCTAAATCATGAAGGCATCCCGCAATAAAAGCTGTTTTTGCATAATCAATTTTTTCTGGTAAAAGTTTTTCATATAATTTTTCCGCTACATAACCAACTGCAAATAGATGGTCAGTTAAAGGTTGTAATTTAGTATTAGCATAAATCACACCTGCTCTTGGTTTATCGCTTATAATATCCATAAATAGTTCTTTTTGAGTTATATTAACTGGTACCATTCCTTGTGAATTAAATTTATCCCTATTACCCACAATCCAAACCAACTCGCTTCTACTACGAGAACGAAGCCAGTGACAAGAAATTGCGGTATTTTTTGTTGCTGTTTGGCGCAAGAGTTTTTTTACAGTAATTAACCCATCTTCAGTAATTATAGTTTGCCAAGTATTATCTCCGATACGATTAGCAAAAGCGTCTAAAACTTTTCTAGTTCTGTTCAACGCTTTTTTTTCACACTGACTGATAAAAGTAACCATCATAGTTTTTCGCTATTTTGTATTTCGATATTGCTTGATGTCTTACCAGTAACATAATTTTTTAATGCTGCAGCCTTAACTTCATCAAACATAAAATCCAAAACTTTATGTTCTGTAAATTTTTGTAAAATTTGTTGGCGAAATTCTTGTTCGGTTGCTTTTTCTTTAGCGCAAATAAAAGACCATGGGAGAACAATGGCATCTTTAATTAAATCTGCGACATCAAAAACTAAAGCGCCGCGGCGTGTTTTGCCATGCATTACGGCAAAACTATGAGAAATTCCTAAAACCCAAAGTGTGGTAGCAGCAAGGCCATATGCGAGATAGTTTCCATGATTTAGAAAAGTATTTGCTAAATCCGCAGAACTATGTTCGCGCACAAAATCATCTGTTTTTGTTATTTTGGCTGAAATTTTGTATAATTTTTTGGTAAGTAGAGCTTCTTTTAATAAAAGGTCTCCAACTTTTTTAGTATGATCAATTTCATTTTCAAAACTATCTAATGCAGAAATTATATTAAAATCATCTATATAAAAACCTTCTTGTTTGAGATCGCGATCTTTACTCCAAATATTTTTTAGAAAATTAATTCGTGATTTTTGAAAATTTTTGGCAACTTCAAGTCGCTTAGATTCATCAAACCAGAAACTCATCCAACCTTGCATATATTCAGTTGGTCGATATTCACTTTGAGGCGATAGCCACTCTATTTCATTTCCAGAAATTAAAGGAGTACCTCCATTTCCGCTAAATCCAATCATTACTGAGGCGGAAGCTAACATTCTTACGGCAGATTGTGTAATTGAAGTTCCTATTCCAAGCAAGATAACAGTTGTATTGGCAATTGGTATATTCCAATAATTATTATTATTTTTATCTTCCATTAAATAAACGACTCGCCCATCTTTTACCATTACTCGGCATTTTTCTAAATAAAAAATGTTAGCGCGCTTTGAATGTAAAATAGTTTTTAAATCTGAACCAACGATATCTCTCATTAATAAAAAAGTTACTTTAGCAAATCTATCCTATACTTAACCTCATCATTCTCAAATCTGATTCCAGCTTTTTCAAATGCATCAATAATTTTTTCTAATGTATCTACTTTTAAATTTCTTAGCCCTCTTTCAAAATCAGCCAAAGTTGTTTTATTGATTCCTGCTTTCTCACTCAAATCATCTTGTTTCCAACTTAATAAATCTCTTGCTGCTTTGCATTGTTGATAGGTAATTATTACTTTTGCCATGTTTTATTATTATTTATAAAGTTTATTGACTAATAGAATTTTATTGCTTATTTTATGATTTAAATTCTATTTTTTATGAATTTAAACTCTTTTATAGGAAGTTTTATCCTATTAAGAGGCGCAAAGGAATCAATTTAAAATCAAAATTATATAAATTGAAATCATAATCTCAAAATTATTAGAAATGGATCAATCATTACTCAATCAAAACCTAAAATCTCTAGCTTCTTCAATTGCTCATGAAACTAGAAATCCTTTAACTGCAATTCAAGGTTGTTGTGAGTTAATTAAAGATAATTTGACTCAAGCGATGGAATTTATTGAGTTGATCTCGGTTTCTTCAACTAGAGGATTATCAATTATTGATATTATCTTGGCTAATGTTAGGGAAGAAAAAATTGATGAAACAAAGTTTGTTGAGCTTTCAATTGCCGATGTTGTGAATTTAGCAATTAAAGAATATGGGTTTGAGAGTGACGAAGAAAAAAAGTTCATTAATCTTAATTTAGAAAATGATTTTATTTTTAAAGGTGATGAAACTTTGATGGTTTTTGTTTTGTTTAATCTTCTTAAGAACTCGCTTTATTACAAAGCTAAAATTGATATTTGGTTAGGAAGTGATGATGGTTTTAATTGTGTTTACTTCAAAGATGATGGAATTGGGATTTCTGCTGATAAATTACCGCATATTTTTGATGATTTCTTTACAAGTAATAAAAAGGGTGGTACAGGACTAGGTTTACCATTTTGCAAAAGAATAATGCAGGCTTTTGATGGCAATATAATTTGTGAATCAAGAGAGAGGGAGGGGGTTTTATTTTCCTTAAAATTTCCAATTAATTAAGGGTTGGCGCTGAATGTAGTAAAAGTACCGGGAGTCACCACCACGCAAACCCTGCGTGTTGTTATTTTTTACTGTGAAGTTGTTGTATGAATAACAACTCCCGATGAGTTAAATGGTAAATTTGGATCCACTCTTTTTCAAGAATAATTTCTGGTTTGTTGGTTTTTGATTAGAAATGAATATTAATATTGTCGTTAAGACAGTATAATTAAAGAACACAAATTTATCATTTTTTATTTAACGGTTAAGGCTGTTTCTTTATATAAATTTGTACAGGCTATAGCCGCATTTGTTAATTCTTCTTTTAAGATCTTCGCATTATCATTTAATAATTCATCGTAAGTTGGAGGATTTTCTATTTCCCTTTTACTACCAGTTTTATGACAAGATCCTTCTGCAATAATTCTTGCATTTTTTAAATCAATTAACCTAAGTCTTGTTCCATATTGAGTTATATAATGATTTACGTTAAATCTTATATAGATTATGCCCCAACCAGCAGTATTCACATCAAGAGCATAATCCGCTACATTGCGATATTGTTCTGATATTTTATCAATATTATTACTCGTCTTTTCTTCTAGTCCTTTATCAATTATTTGAGCATTATATTTTGATTTAAATTCATTAGATAAATTCCTAGCAATTAGATATGAAGGATCTTCAATTTGATTATTTTTTACTATTTTATTTCCATTATGAACCATCATTGCCGCGCCTGCAATACCACCAGTTAAGAGTGCGAAAGTCATATTTTTTGGAGTTGTAGCCATAAAACTTGGCGTTTCCCCATGAATAATAGCAATTGTTTTCCCGCTGATTATTGACGAATCATTTTGACTTAATGGAATAATTTTATCGCTAGCGCAATTAGTTAATATTGGTAATAAAGTTAGTAATATGATGATTTTGTTTTTCATTTTTTTTATTAAAGATTGATATGGTTTTTACCAGTAGAGATTTTTTCTTAATGGTAAATAAGGGGGTAGTATACACATTAAAATAACTTGATTATGAGGAATTTCCTATTTGGTATTTTAATTAAATATACTGTCACTTTATTTTCCTCTGTTGTTTTTGTTTAGGAATTAAGTAGGATTAATTGATCAGTTACAATTTTGCCATTACGGGAATTAGCAATCCAATTAAAAACCATAACTCAAACAAAATTGATAACCAAAAATAATTTGAATATTTTAGAGATGAGAACATAAACTGATTATTAAGAATCTTTTTACTGGTATAAAAAATGCCAAAACAAATAAGCAAAATTATTAATATTGTTGAGATACCAAATATATAGAATGTTACATCTTGGTCTAAAAAAATCATGTTTTTTAGAAATAGTATTAAGAGTAATGGCACACCAAATACTGCCATATGAAGATTAAGGGAATAATATTTTACATTTTCCATACTAAACTTACCTCCAATAATAAAATTTAAGGTTTCTGATAGAAATGAAGATGCAAAAAGTGCTAAGATAAAACAGAAAACAATAGATAGTATTTCCTTTTTTTTATTAGTTTTAATCATATTAATTATTCCCATAAAGAGCATAGCCAATAGTCTATAAATTGGACGTTCTTATTCTTTCTAAGAGTTAACCTTTAATTTTTTGATTAATTAGATCGAAAGCTTTCATCTTATCTTTCAATGTAGCGTAAACTATTTTTTTGTCTCCATTTTTTAGAGTAAATTCAAAGTTTTTATAGATATTTTTTGTTAGTTCGAGAGATTTAATTTCTGAATATTTTAATTCAATCTTACTTTTATTAAATAAATTAAAGACTAATTTTTTATCCAATAGTTCTAATGATTTTACATAGTCTCTAGCTACAAAGTATCCAGCCAATTGACCGTATAAGCAAATACCAAGGAACAATCCTGTTAATCTTATATCTCGTAGTAGCATTCCGCTAAACATTTCAAAAAACATAAAGCCTTTACCAGCAGAAATTGGTCTGATTATCATGAATAATAATATACAGCCAAATAGTATAAAACCCATTCTATATCTAGTATTAGATGCTCTCCAATCTGCGTAAAATTTCATAAATTATAATAATTAATGAGTACTAAAATTTGGGCTTAATAACCAAGTGGAATTACTTGCCAAGTTTTGTTGAGTATAGTCAATATATTGAGTTTGGGTATTAAATAAATTATAATTTGAAGTAATTGCTGAAGCAGAAATACCAGCACCAAAACCCATCATTCCAGCTATTGATTCAACTGCAAGACCAGAAGCTCCTGTTGCACCAATTGCTCCTCCAAACCAACCTCCAACAGTTCCACCTATAAAACCAGAAAATGAACTTAGAGCAGTATTATTTAATATTTCTTCATTACTTGCATTGGGATTTGTTAGTGTAGTTGTAAAATATCCTTCAAGACCACCACCAACAGTTCCAACTGATGAGCCTATAATAATTCCTTTTACAGCATTTGTAGCACTACCCGCTCCTCCACTTACAACACCAATAATTCCACCAACTCCTCCTGCGATAGCAATATTTTTAGGGTCTCTTTCCCCTCCAATATATGACGATGTTGCTGAACCCCCAGCACCAGTAATTCCGCCTATGAGCATTGCACCACCCATACCTACTCCTTCTATAATAAGACCGCCAGAAATACCAACAGCTGTAGCAAAAATAAGCTTAGCACCTACTCTATCATTTTCTAATCTTGCAGTTTTATATGCTTGATAATCCTCATCCTTTATTTCTCCTTTAGACCACTTAGCTTCCATATCATCATCCATCATCTGATATTGCAAGAAATTATTCTCGGCTGCAGTTCTTCCGATTCTTTGGCCTGCGAAGATATTGTCGGCGATTTCTTGGTCGGTTTGGTTGGTAAATCCGCCGGTAAATATTGCTGATAAACCTCCTGATAATCCGGATAATTCTTTTATAGTATTCTCGCTGAACCTAGTATTGATATCAAGCATTTCAGCTGTCAATTCTCCGGTAATTCCACTTACCGCTCCTGACGCACAATCATTCCCTCCTGCCGCTGCCGCTGCACAACCTAAACCTCCATGAAGTAATAATTGTGTGGTTTTACTTATCTCTCCTGTGTGATAAGCCATGCCGATTTCTTGTGCACCTACTTGCGCTGCAGCCATAATAAGAATATTCAAGCCTTGATTTTCTAAACTATCTGTAAAACTTTCCCCTTTTATTATTGATTGGGCGGCGATATTAGTTGTGTTGTTGATCGCAGATTTGGCTAATTCATCTCCAACTTTAGTATAAAAAGTTGATGTTGTATTAGTGGCTGTTGATCCACCATTAACTCCATTACTTGCCGCCGTTGTGCCTTTCATTATGGAACTTAAATAAGTTCCTGCTGCTGCAGTAACTCCGGCGATTATCATGTTTTGGATTGATTCTTTACTTGTAGTATCATCCCAAACTGTTTTAGATACATCACTCACTTGATCAAATGCGCTACCTTCGGCATTCATTCCGGCATTAATTCCACTTACGGCCATTGTACTGAAGGCTGTTGAAGCAATCGCAGTTCCGCCCGCATAAGCAATACTTGCACCTAAAGACATTCCTCCAACTGCAGTCCCAGTTCCTACCGCTGCTCCTGCACCAACTGCCGCTCCTGTTCCTACGGCAGCCCCAGTTCCGGCTGCTGCTCCTGCACCGACAGCTGCGCCAGTTCCCGCAGCAGCTCCTGTTCCGGCCGCTGCTCCAGCGCCTCCCGCAGCAGCTGCACCAGCCGGAGCTAATGCACCGGCAGTTAATATCGTTCCTACAACTACGGCAATTATTACGACCGCAGTTCCGACGCCAGTCATACCTCTTACTGCATCGTGGTTTTCTAATGAATAATCCTCTTTTAACTCTTCACTTAGTAAAGAAGAAGTTTGCTCTCTTAATGCTGTTACATAAGCTAAGTCTGGGTTGTTGCTAATGTCATTTTCACTACTGAAATTATTTATTATCTGAGCATTATTTGGATCGTTTGGATCTAAGTTATTGATAAAACTGTTAATAATAGCATTATGCGCTGAATTATCTTCTTCCTCTATCCCATCATTATAACTAACTTTTACCTCATTACTAACATCAAAGTTAAATTCATTGCCTGCATTTAGTTTGCTATTAACAACCTTTCCCTCTTCGCTATTCTCATTATAATTATCAAAAGTTAATGTACGCTTCTCCTTTTCCTCGAAAGTTCTTACTTTAGTCTCTTGGCCTGAAGCTATAGTTAGATTTTCCGTTTCTACATTAATATCATGTGCTGCATCTAAATTGCTCGCAGAAATTATTACATTATTTTCACTCGTTAGATTAATGTCATTACCTGATTCTATATCAGAAGAAGAAATGTGTGTCTCGTAATTATTTTCCGAAATTTTTAGATTTTTATTGTAAGTCTTATCACCAAACATTATATCATCCATCGTATCGGCAACTCCTGGTGTAAACTGTCTCGTGAGACCTCTACCAATCGCCGTAGAAGCTCCAGCAACATCCGCGATAGCCGAACCAACCGTTGCAACAACACTTCCAACTCCACGATAAGAACGGTTCTTAGCATAATTGTGATATTCCAATAGATTAGCTTCTCCTATTATTGTGTTAGAACTTTCTAAAATAGTATCATTTGTGCTGTTTAAATCGCTGGAAATTAATAGAATATTGTTGTTGGCAGCTAGATTGATGTTGTCCGCAGATAGGTTTGATTCAACAGCCGTTTCTTTGTAATCTGTTTTGGTGATTTCCGTCCTAACAAATGCTCCTCTTTTTGTAATATGATCTTCACTGAAGTCACTATCAACGGCATTGGAGATGTTGAGATTATCATTTGCGCTAATGTTGATGTCACCATTGGCGGTTAGATTACTGCCGTTAATATTAATATTACTTCCAACATCAGCGGTAAAATCAGAAAGCTCAGGTTCTACCGGAGGAGTTGGTGGAGTTAGTTTTGCAATTATAGATGACTCAAATGAACCTCTACTAATCTTGCCAGATTCAAAATCTTCGAGATTATTTTGATATTTGGCTAGGTCTTCGTTATATTTTTCCAAATCTTCATTATATTGCACTACGGCCTCTTGATAGTTGTTCTGCGCAGTAACCATCTCATCATCTTCACCTAAGCCAGTTGTAACTAACATCAGATCGCCGCCAGTTGTAATGTTTGATCCGACATTCTTAGTTTCATCATTAATCATAGTGGCTTTTCTGCTGTGATATTCATCACGGTTTCTTACTTGCGCTGTATCAATGTTGATGTCATCTCCGGCGATTACTACGGTATCGTTGGTTGTTGTGATATTGGCGCCGTGATTGCTAAAATCGTTTCCGGCATTAACGACTAGATTGGTGGCTTCAATACTTCCTTGCTCAACTAATTTACTGTCGATATTGCCTTTGTCTCTGGTTGGAAGTCCATTGGAAACATAGGCTGGATTATTGGTATCAAGTAAGTTTTTGGCGTTGGTTTTGACTGTGGCGGTATTGATAATATCACCAGCTTGGGCTGTCAGGATAATATTATTATCAGCTTTGAGAAGTGAACGATTTAAAATATCGCCGTCTGTGGAATTTAAGGTTAAATTATTACTAGCAACGATTTGTGAGAAGTTTTCGTTGGTTATGTTGTTGTGGGCGATGATATTGATATTGCCGTTTCCGATTATTGATCCGTTATTGCTTAAACTGTTACTAGTAATGTTGATATCACCATTAGCGAAGATGTTGGATTTGGTGGCGATGTTGCTGGTACTGAAATTATTATTGCTTGGATTGTTATTAAGATCACCAGCTAACCTTGCTCTAGTGGCTTGGCTTAGATAAAGTTTAGGTGCAATATATTCATTTCCGTCAATATTAACTGCCTCGAACCAAATTATATCGGAAGTTAGATTATTGATTTGTTCTTGAGTGAGAGGTTCATTTAGAGTTAATCCTAAAGCTGTATATTCAGTTGCGGCATTGTCTAAAAGAGTTTGGATTTCTGCATTAACATCAACTTCACTTTGTGATAATAATAAAGAATTTTTACTGATGGTTCTTAATTCATCTCCCAATAATTTAGTCTGAAAGAATTGATCGCCGATTAATCTACGATTTTGCTGCTCAAATTGCGTTTGTACATCAGTTAAGTTCAAACCGATTTTTTCATAGAAATAATTTGATCCGAAGAATTTACTTTGATCGATAAACTGACTTCTAGTTTCAAATAGCGGGCCATTAGGATTTGAGTTTTTCGTGAACATTCCCTGATTATCTGGACCATTGATATATTGAACTAAATCAGCGTTGGTTTTGGAATCATCATTTACTTCTTCATTGACCGAAGACTTTTTATTTAATGTACCACTAACCCTAGAATTGCCCGTAACATATTGCACTTTGCCAGTTGTTAACAAAGTGTTCATATCCAAACCATTGGCCGTAGTGAAGATTTTGCCGGTAACATTTTGGGTTTGGGTGTAGTCGTCAATATCCTCACCATCAATCAAATCATTTCTTAAATTGCCGTTTTGCAGGATTGTTAATGATCCGCCGGATTTAATAGTAGCGGTAGCATAGAGTTGTTCATCATAGTAATATTTGGTAGAATGGAAATTCCATGTTCCCCAGCCGGAAAGTATCCAACCATCTCCACTCTTAATATATCCTTCCTTACCTAACCAATGATCTTTCGTACCACTAAAAACATAGTGCGAATTATTAATAATATCACCCTCAACATTTATAACAATATCACCTTTAGCATGAATTGTACCACCATCATTATTGAGATTGCCTAAATCTAAAATTAAAGCACCTCCGGAAACAATATCAGCCACTTTGCCATTAGTGCCGGTGAAGGTATATTCTGTGATATCGCGGTTTAAATAGCCATCTATCTTATCTCGAAGTACAACCTTTCCCGGATTTTGCGTAGCAAAGCTGGTTCTGGTGTTAATTAAATCTTTAGCCTCAATGGAAATACTTCCGGCATAAGTTTCAATTGATCCGGAAATGTTTTCTAGTTGGTTGATTTTATTATCTGCCGCATTGTAATTCGAGTTTGATGGATCATATTTTTGGATTACTAAGTTATTTTGGGCATAAATTGCGGCATCTTCTTCGTTAGTGATATTGTGAACTACATTGAGAAACATATCATCTCCAGCAAAAATCATTGAACCACTTTCGTTGATAAGATCATTGCCGATATTCATTACTAGAGTGCCTGAGATGTCGATTTTACCAGTATTGGTGTAGTTGTAAGAATCGATTATGTGGTTACCGTTAACAATAACGCTATCTTCACTATATTGATTAACATTACCGTTGGTTGCTTTTAGCAATAACGTGGCTTTCTTTGGTTTATCATTGTTTGAGGCAATTAATTCTGCACCTTCGTAGTTGTTAATATCGCCATTGTTCGAGATTAAATAAAGATCGGTTTTAGAAGAAATCGTGCCATAATTATCTATATCACCTTGGTTTATGGTGATGTAGAGATAATTAGTAGAAGTCAGTTTGATTTTGGAATTATCTCCGCCATTTATGCCATTGATGAAATTGTCATTTGCCACAAGATTAATATAATCCGCCTCAATAATACCCTGATTGCTTATGTTATTAGCTTTGATTTGGATAAAGCCGTTACTTTTAACATTACCCAAAATTAGATAATCCGCACTTCCAAGATCAATATCAATTCCTGCAAGGGCTTTAAGTGTTGAGTTGGCATTACTGATGAGATTGATCGCATTTTTAATCGTTAAAACATTACCGGCATTAATTGTTCCGTAGTTATTATCGAGATTGGTAATGTTTAAATTGATATTGCCGGAAGTTGAAAGAATTACACTGTTGACCGTGTTGTTATTCAGATTCTCTGCATTGATTTTAATACTACTATTGGCGGCAATTCGTTTGTTATTATTGATAGTTTTGGCGTTAATTATTAAAGTATCCTTAGTTAAATCAGTAGAAGTGGTTAGAATATCATTATTATTCGTCAAAAAATCCGTCGCCGTAATATTTAAAACTCCACCAGCGCTAATATCATTGGAAGTAATCTGATTAGCGGTAATGGTGAGGTTATTATTTGCCGAAATCTCATCTGAAGTAATTTGGTTTGAAGTTAAATTCAAATCATTTGCCGCAGCGATAGTTCCAGCATTATTTAAACTATTCGTGGCTTGGATATTTAAATTGTAACCTTGAATTAATTGAGTTTGCGCGATTTGATCAGCTGTAATCTTGATATTACCATTCGTCGCAATACGCTTTCTATTAGTTAGAGTCTTGGTTTTTATAACAACACTATCAGCCAATCTATTGCTTGAAAGGCTTATAATATCATTGTTATTCGTTAAAGAAGTCGTCGCATTAATTTCTAGGTTTTTGCCAACTACTATATCATTCGTTGTGATTTGATCTGTGTTTATCGTGAGATTATTATTTACCACAATCTCATTAGAATTGATAATATTCGCTTCTAAATCCAAGTCATGAAGAGCCAAAATACTGCCATCATTATTTACAGTATTCGCCACAATAATTGTTAAATCATTATTGGATTTAAGACTTCCGGAGTTAGTTAAATTAGCAGTTGTGATGCTTAAATCATAGGCTTGAATCAATTCCGAACTTGTTAAAGAGTTAGTAGCGCTGATTCTAGCATTACCATTTGCCGCAATCCTGTTATTGTTCGTGAGAGTTTTGGTATTAATAACAAGATTATCCCCTACTTTACTTGCTGAAAGACTTAGGATATCATTGTTATTCACCAAGCTTGTTGTGGCATTTATCAATAAATCATTTCCGGCAATGATATAGTTTGTTGTAATTTGGTCGGTTGTGATAGTTAGATTATTGTTAACAACAATCTCATCAGAAGTAATTTTATTAGAGGTTAAAGTAAGATCATTTAACGCTGAAACCGTTCCGGAATTAGTAAATTTATTCGTCGCAATAATTGTTAAATCATTGCCTCGGATTAATTTGCTGTCGGTAACTTCTTCGGCGGTAATTTTAATATTGCTGTTGGCGGCGATTCGGTTTTTATTGGTTAGAGTTTTGGTGTTGATGATTAGAGTATCTTTCGTGAGATCAGTTGATAGGCTTAGAATATCGTGATTATTTATTAGACTTGTAGTTGCAGTAATGTTCGCTTTGTTACCAGCGATTATGTAATCGGAAATAAGTTGATCAGAATTTATAACTACATCCTGATTGGCGCTGAGTTGATAAGAAGTGATTTGGTTTGAGGTTAGAGTTAAATTATTAAACGCCGTGATTACTCCGGAATTATTGATTTTATTGCTCGAATTAATCGTGAAATTATTATTAGCAGCCAGAATTGCAGAATTGTTAACTTCTTTGGCATTTATGATGAAATCTTTATCGGCGAGGTTGGTTATTAGATCGCCTTCGGAATCTACGGAAACATTTACATTATTATTAAAAGCATTTCCGGCATTTACTTGAACATTTCTATTACTGATTATCTGGCCTTCATTCCTAACATCATTTGCAGCTTCAAGTTTTACATCAGAAGTTACATCTTTAGTTTGAGTTACACCAGTTGCAGTAACATTGCCTTTACGACTTTTAACTTCAATATTTCCCTTTTCTGCAGCGATATTATTATAAGTTACATTGCCCTCCGCATCAATCGTAACGCCGCCGCGACTGGCCAACATATCCGCAGAATATTTAACGCCGAAGCCTTCTTTAGTCGCAATCATGTAGATTTTTCCAGCTTGGATTTTGGCTAAGTTTGATGCATCGATGGCAATTTCTGCAGGTTGATTTGGATTTGTATTATCTGAAGTTACTTCTTTAGTCTTGTAATTAAATTCCTTATCGCCGGCTCTTAACGCAATCTCTTTATCATCAGCATAAACCGGTGCAACCAACTCCATAACATTGGCCACGAAATCAGTTTGATCTACTTGCGTTAAATCAATCCCAAGTCCAGAAATCACCAACTTCGGAAGGAAACCATTATTAACATCTTCACCAGATAAAGCAAAAACTAGATTATTCGGATCGCCATCAAAATTATTTGGAGTAGAACCAACAACTGCAGTCAATCGCGAAACATTAATAAATCCAGCGCCGTTAAATTGAATTCCGTTTGGATTGGCGATAATCAAATCAGCCTTTCCACCGGCAATTTCGGTGTAGCCGTTTAGGTAGGATTTATTTGTTGAAGTTACTTCATTTAAAATAACCGTAGCACTTCCGCTGTCTTTTAAATTCGGGTTATTCAAAATCAACCCGCCTAAATTGGATTGAATAACATCGTTTTTATTGCCAATCGAGTTGTTAATAATCAATCCATTCTGATTAACATTATAATCCGTAAATTTATTGTGAGATAATCCGGAAGAATTCGGCGCAGCAATATTTACAATCGGAACATCATTTCCAGCTTTTATAACTTGTGTGTTGGTAGTTCCATCAACAGTTAAAGGAAGTTCAGCAGCATAAACTCTACTATTCGCCAAAGTCAAAACCGGCAGAATCGTCAGTACATAAATAATCGTATAATGTACTAAGAATTGAGTAAATCTTAGGAAATTCGCGTGGCAAAATTTAGCTATTGCACGCGCAAGGATATGGTAGGCGAGAGGAGTAGTTTTCATGTTAGGCTTTTAATGTGGCTTAATTATAAATTATTCTACTAGTTAAAACTTAATTTTGAAAAAAATAAGCTGTTCATTAAATTCATAAGCAATGATGAATGTCAATAAATATCTTAACACTGTTCTAATATAATCAATTTTGATAGTACGCTTCATCTTGGAAATCAGCCGTGGCTTTGGCCTAAGATATTAATCTGGTATAATACTACAGCATCCATCAACAAAATCTTGGGTTTTCTTAATATCTTCGTCAAACCTTATAATCATTTTATCAATAGAACTAAGCTTAACATCAAGTTCTTTGTACTTATCTTTCAAAAGTCCTTGGCAGAAGTTCATACTATATAAACGAAGCTGCATCTTATTTTTTATTATTCTGGTAATATTATGAAAAACTTCTAATTCGTCTTCTGCCTCTTCATTATCTTCTGATTTACAGAATTTTTTAAGAGAATAATATTTAGTGTTATTCTCTATATCTGTTATTAGGCTAGACATCATAGTTATAAATTCTTGCCTTTTATTTTTAGCGATAAAACCATCAACCAAAGCTTTATTCAAAATATCAGCCACTTTATCGGCGATTTTATTTATATCTTGATAATCCTGAATTAAACTAATCAAAATATATTTCAAATGTTCTATTTTAGATTCATCTTTCTCTATTTCTAACCCAGCTATCATGGTTTGATTAAAGAATTGGTAATATTTATTATAGATACGAATTTCATTGTTGGTTTTAAAACTTTCCACCAATACTTCCTTTTCACTGTCTGTTAAAGTTCGCTCACCAATAAAAACTTCTTTGATTATGGTATCAAAAAGGATCATTGCTCTTTGGTTTGAGTCGGAATTTTTGAGAATGTTGTTAATATTGAAGTTTTGTAGGTTCATGGCTATTTCCTATTGGCGTTAAGTAATGATTTAATCTCTGCAAGCTGGTTTTTAATTCTGCTAATTTCACTAACTTCAACAATCGATTTAAGCAAATCCGCCTCACATTTTGCTTGCTCTTTACTTATTTCTTTATTTCTAAGCCTCTGATAAACATTTGTAAGAAGCGCTTGAATTTGACCCAGTTCCAATTGTTTCATAGTTAAATTTATGTTAAGTTTCGGTTAATTTCGGTCTTAAAAATCCATGATCATTCTTGTTGTTTTATTGCTTTGCATTTGCTTCTCACTTTTAAACACCGGCTCAACATATTCATGTTTTAGCTGCTGAATTAGTTTTGATTTTATATCCACCAGCTTTTCTGTGGTAATATCTTCAAAGCTTCGTTTATCAAGCTCATTAGTTATTTTAACCAATAAATTTGAAAGATTTTTTACCCTATGTTCTTTGCTTATTAGACATTCTTCAAACAAGCTCTCCAGCTCGATTGCCTTGGCATTATTAATCTCTTCTTCTAGTTCGCTATTCCAATTAGAAAGAGTCTGGCGGCATTTGTTTAATTCTTTGCCAATTTTTGCCAGTGAATAACCTTTGGCTCTTAATTCTATAAATTGTTGTTTTATATCTATGTTTTTTGTCATGTTAATTGGTTGTTATTTGGTTAATAAAATTGATCACTTCTATATTGTTCAAATCTAGGTTTTTATCTTTGGAATATATTTCAGATATATCTTTTAAAGATTTCTGCTCTGCTTCTTCTATTGTAAAACCAGCTTCATATTCATAAATTGCCGCTCGTTCTTCATAAAGGTATTGATATTTTTCTATTTCACTTTCTGAAACGCCTGACATTGTTGACATTCTTGACAATGTTAGCAAATTCAAGGGTTCGCAGAGTCTGACACTCTTGACACTCTCTGACATTGTAGGATGATTTTTATGACCTAAACCATAAAATTCTCTTACAATGTCAACAATGTCAGGATTGCTATTATCGTCTGAAGCCTTGTATTTCTTAACATTGTCAAGAAAGTCAAGAATGTCAGAGGTTTGCTTACGAGAATTTGGAAAATTTAAATTATTGCCCATTTCTAATCTCCTTGATTAAGATTGAATTTAAAAAGTAAGAGCGTTTCTCTTTTTGCTGAAAAGAAGGTAGTGTTAACTTTTCTATAAAATAATTATGCTCCACCAAGATATTTATGATGTTTTCTAAATCATCATTTGAGTACGATCCAAATGCTCTTGACAGATCTCTTTTTGTAAATTCTTTTAAGAAAGTGCTTTCTTCTCCTTTTTTAATTATTTTAGCTTGAATCTTTTCTATAAGCTCTAAAGCAGCGTTATTATAACCATCCTCTCCACTCAATAGGCTGTATATCCTATTAGCATGACTTTCTAAGTAATTACAGAAAAGAATAGCTTTAGAAAGTGTAGTTGCATTTATGGTTTTTTCCCCTGTTTGATTTCTTACTAAATGAAAAATCAAACATAAAGCCGGCAATAATTTATGATATTTGGATAAGTGTTGAGAAATTAATGGCTTACCATTCTTATAAAGCTGATTTACTTTCTTATCATTCTCTATATGCCACTTTTGATATATTTCTTGAGCCTCTTCGTTGAAAGAAATATAAGGGTAATTTTTACCATCTTTCTCTATTGATCCACTAGCACAACTGAAGAAATCCGCATCATTTAAGAAATTGGCAATTCTGACAATTTGATTTTTCGCTTCCTCATTGGGTTTTTTATCAGTATAATCATTTTTTATAGAATCAGGGTAAACCAGCAATTGAAATCTTTGTAACAGGCCATCATTAAGGCTTGTTATGGTTTTCTTTAAATATCCTTTTATTAAATCTGGTTGTGTAGTTCCAACAATTGAAATAGCAGCATTATTTGCGATTATTGACCCTCTGCCTATGGTGTCGTTTCTAACTGTGGCATTACCATTCCACATTTCCAGATAGTAACTTCTATCACCCTCATTCTCTTTTTTATTAAGATTAGATAAAAAGCCTGCTAGCTCATCTCTTTCTAAGAGAACAGAAGCGCTTTGATTATCTCTTAAAATTTCAGTTATTTTTTGAGTTGTGGCCTCATTGATCCTATATCTCTCTAAAGATACTTTTTCTGGCTCTTGCAAAGAATATAGTTTGCTTAAAATTTCTTCGGTATCTTTGCCGGCTCTACTTAATTGATTATATTTATCCTCTAGAGCTTTTTTGATTAGCTTATATTTTTCGAACTCTTTTTTATAATCTTTGCTTTTGTTATCATAAGTTTCTTTTGCTGCATTTTCTAAAGTAGAAAAGAAAAATAGAGCCTCTTTTAATGAAGGAGTTTTTCTGGTGCTTGGATTACCAATTAAACCACCCCATAAATTAGGAAATACACAAAAACTATCATTTTTCTTTGGCTTCATTGCCACCTTTCCGGCTATTATCGAGGAAAAACCAACAATTAATGGGATTGCTACAAAATCTGCCGGTACAGACAATCTTTCAGAAACATCCTTAACAAATCCTCTTAATTCATCTGGCAAGAAGTTATCAATATCAAATGCTCTAACCAACTTTAGATTATCGTTTTTAATTGGAATTATTTCTTTAGGATTACGGGTTATTTGTAACTGTTTTTTAACCTCTTCAATTCCTTCCAATTGCCGTAAATCATCAAAATCACTGGGGTTGGTTGAATTATTCTTAAATATTGGTAAAACAATGGATAAGTTAAATTCTTTTGCCGCTTCCTCTGCCTTCTCTCTCCCAATATTATTAGGTTTTGATAAATCGTTATCTCCGGCAATAATAATTTTATGATTTGGATATTTGACGGTGATATTTTTGGCTACTTTCTTTAAATTGCCACAATTATAGGCTACAATCACTAAACAATCTGTCTTTGCCAGAAGAATTGATAAACCTGTTGCTACGCCTTCACAGATAAAAATTGTTTGACTATCTTTATTGCCAAATTCGCCATAATAACCTTGAGTTCTGCTACCTTTTAGAAATTTCTTAAACTTATTGTCATAAGTGGCATTATCATAAATAAATTGTAAGGAATTTATAGTGCCTTGATTATCGATTAAAGCAGTAGCAATAAAATTACCTCCCATATCTTTGCCAAACTTAATACCCTCAATGGCTGATAACTCCTTATTATTTAGATAAATTGAAGTACCATTATCAGATAAATTCTGCCATATTTCTGCAGCTTTTATACTCGCTTCTTTATATTGCTTTGAACGTTCTAGGTCTCTTTGCCTTTTTTCAGCTTTAATCTTTCGTTCCAGATCATCTTTTTGATAAGGAGTTAAATTTTCATTTGCTCCATTAGGGCTGATAATTTGTTTTATTGCTGGCAACCTATTCTTCCAGTCTCCCGCAACCAGATAATTACCATAACAAATATACCAATGACTCTTGCCAAAGCGATGAATATTACCATCTTGGATTATTTCTTTATCAGGATTATAGCCATTTTCTACTAAAATATCTCTAGCTTTGGTAATATTAGACATCTTTATTTCCTGCTCCTTGTTGGTTTTTAGAAATAAAAGCTTCAATATCACTGAGTTTGTACTTAACGCAACGCCCTATCTTATAACAAGGTAGATTATATCTTTTGTAACAACTCCAAACTGCTAAAGTATTATCTTTTATCCCCAATCGTTTTGCAGCTTGTTTGCGAGTTAACAATTGATCTGGATCTATACCTGTATTTAATGCTATCATTTTTGTTTTTAATTAAATTAATAGATATGTTAAATTGACACTTAACAGTTAGTTTAAAAAAATAGATTAAATACTAATATTTCTTTAAAAGACCCAAAGTATTTAATCTATTGACCGTAGTTTCTCTTGATGATCGGAAGAAAATCATCATCTGTATTATTCTATCACCTAAATCAAAAGTATCCGCAAAATCTTCATTCCATTTTCTGATGGCCAATTCTCTTGGCATTAAAAGCATAGCAGCAACCATGTTAGCTTGAGTTTCAGCTTTTTTAGTTTCTGGATTAAACTCATTATGAAAATCTATTAAATTCTTATTTCCCCCAGCATGATCTAAAATAAAGTGTCCTATCTCATGACCCATAGTAAAGTTACATCTTGCTTCGTCGATAAACTGGTCTGTATCAAGGTGGTCCAAAGAGATATCAATCCATATTGCTTTATTGTCCAAATCTAGCAATCCTAATGTTCCCGGCAAATCATCATCTAAATTTTCATACATAATTCTTAAATTACATATCTTTTCAGCAATAAGATCCATAGGAGTTGGACTATTAAAATCATAAAAACCCATTTTTTGAGCTTTTTTTAGTAATTCAAATACTATTTCCTCAATACACGTAGGACTTAAAAACCTTATTCTATTAGTCAATATCTTCTTCCTCCTCAACTTCTGCTAAAAATTGCTTTAAGTGATGAGGCTTAGCTCTCCTTAATAAAGAAGCATAAATTGCAGGTTTTGTACTTATTATTTTCTGCAGATCAGATGCTATTTTACCAGCCCTTGCTAGTAATTCGTCTTCATCGATATTTAATATATTTGCCATTTTTTTAATATTTTCTTCTTTTGGTGGTTTAAAATCACCAATTTCCATTTTACTAATAAAGGCCGGACTAATATCAAGTTTGCCTGCAAATTCCCTCAAACCAATATTTAGCTTAAGCCTTCTGTTTCTAACAAATTCACCAAACGCAACATCCCGCTGCTCTGAAGTATTGTTTTTTATAGTCATATGTTCTTCAAGGGTTTTATTTCCTACTTATGGTAATTTACGTTTGTAAATTAGTATCCAAAAGTAAGTTTCATCTCTTTACATTTTGGTGATTTACTTTCGTAAATCAGTATCAATTTGTAAAGCGTCAACTAAAACCTAATCAAAGAAAATAAATTGTCAACAAACAATTATGAATATTATTTTATATTTCATAGATAATTTGAATCAATCTTGTCTAGAGCCTTTAATACAGGCTAGCAACTGGATTTTACTTTTATAGGTTTTGACTTAAGTTTATTTAGCATGATCAAAATGATACATATTTAAACTTATCAAGGTTTTGATGTTTTTCTGTTATTATTCGGCACCATTTCGGCACCACAGAAATAATGATTTTTATGATAAAGGCTTTAAGCCTTATAAGGGCTGGTGCTGTCAACTGGATTTGAACCGGCGACCTCTTCATTACCAATGAAGTGCTCTACCACTGAGCTATGACAGCATTTTTGAGAAGGTTGCAAACTTTAAAGTGATAAAACGAAATTTGCAATTTGAATTATTTAAAAAATCCTTGAGCGATTTTTAGGATTTCTTCGTGAACCTTTTTATCGCCGCAAGCAAGAATTTGGCCGTTGGAATGAATATTTAACTTATTTCCTGACCAATCGGTGATTATGCCACCTGCGCCTTCTATAATTGGCACAAGAGCGCAGAAATCGTAGCTGCTCAGGCCTCTTTCGATAATAATATCCACAAAACCCAGCGCCAAAAGCCCAAATAAATAACAATCACCACCATAAAAAACGCCGCCTGATTTTTGATATTTGGTTTGAGAGGAAATTTTGCTGAAAAATTCCAAATCCAAACCTTTAAAATAAACGGGTGAAGTTGAGCATAAAATAGAATTCTCAATCGATCCAGATTTGCGCGTTTCAATCTTTTTATTATTAAAAATCGCACCTCTATCCTTGGCTCCAAGCCATCTTTCATTATTAATTGGCTGATTTATCACGCCTAAAATCGGAACATTTTTATAAGTCAAAGAAATCAATGTGCCGAAAATCGGACGGCCGATAATGAAGGACGAAGTGCCGTCAATTGGATCAATCACCCATTTAAAATCGGCATCCAAATTAATAGTGCCGAATTCTTCGCCGATAATGCCGTGATCCGGATATTTTTTCATGATTTCTTCACGAATTATTTTCTCAATTCCTTTATCAGCTAAAGTCACCGGAGTCGTGTCTGGCTTGTCTTGTTCGTGATTTTGTGTGCGGAAATATTTCTGAGCTATATTGGAACTTAAATCGGCTAAATGGTTGCTGAAATCTATTAATTCTTGATTTATCATTTTGCTTAAATTAAGTTTGATTGGCTCCCATAAATGTTGGGATCGTCCTTTAAAATTAAGCCAAAAATATATTTATTAAAATTTACTTAGCAAATAATTTATGCGTGAAAGAATAGCAATAATTAGTGGATTTAGAAGCGCCATGGGCAAAGCTGGAGGCTCTTTAAAAGACATCACGGCTGACGATTTGGGCGCCAGAATTGTGAAGGAAGTTTTAATCAGAAGTACCGTTGATCCAAATTCAATTGATGAAGTTGTGATCGGCAATGTGGCAAATCCTGGATATGCCGCCAATATCTCCCGAGTTATCGCACTCAAAGCTGGATTACCAATCAAAACTCCAGCCTATACAGTTCACCGCAATTGCGCTTCAGGAATGGAATCAATCACCAGCTCCGCCAT
Organism: Gammaproteobacteria bacterium; assembly: GCA_013287025.1. The sequence goes on from JABDEN010000021.1 coordinate 23,860, forward strand.
CAAAATTTGGGCGGGCGAAGCAGATATTATCATAGCCGGCGGCGTAGAATCCATGAGCAACATCCCGCTTTTATACAACAAAAAAATGACCAATCTTTTTGCTAATTTATTCAGAGCAAAAACTATTTTCGCCAAACTTAAAGCAATTTTCAGTTTCAGATTAAGCTTCTTAAAACCAATTGTCGGCGTCGAGCAAGGCTTGACTGATCCGGTTTCAGGAATGTTAATGGGAAATACGGCCGAAGTTTTGGCCAAAGAATTTTCCATCACCAGACAAGAACAAGATGAATTCGCTCTCAAAAGCCATCAAAAAGCGCAAAAAGCTATGGAAAAAGGCATTTTTAGCGAAGAAATTATTCCGGTTTTTAATGCTAAAAATATCGCGGTTACTGAAGATGAAGGCGTGCGCAAAAATCAGGAAATTGGCGGTTTGGCCAAGTTAAAACCTTATTTTGAAAGAAATACCGGAACTGTTACCGTCGGAAATTCATCGCAATTAACTGACGCGGCGGCAGCGATGATTTTAATGAAAGAATCAAAAGCCAAAAAATTAGGTTTAAAAGTTGACGGCTATTTAACAGATTTCGCTTATGCCGGTTTAGAACCAGAAAGAATGGGTCTTGGCCCCGTTTATGCTACTTCCAAACTTTTCGACAAAACCAAACTTTCTTTAAAAGATATCGATTTAATCGAAATTAATGAAGCCTTTGCCGCGCAAGTTCTAGCTTGTTTGAAGGCCTTTGAATCTAAAGAATTTGCTAAAAAATATTTACATAAAAATGCCGCTTTGGGCAAAATTAAAGAAAATATTCTCAATGT
>JABDEN010000022.1 GCA_013287025.1 Gammaproteobacteria bacterium
TTCTTCTAAGATAGAGGTACGTCTTTTTTTATCACGTTTTAAACGATGTCCAGTAATGGCAAAACGATGCGCTTCGTCCCGAATTTGTTGAATCAAATGTAATCCTAAAGAATCCGAAGATAAATGTATCGCCGTTTTATCGGGCAAATATAAGGTTTCAAGTCCCGGTTTTCGAGTGACACCTTTTGCGATACCGATCATTTCAATGGAAGGAAGATGTAATTCATGAAAAATTTTTTTAGCTTGCGATAATTGCGGAAGCCCACCGTCAATTAAAATCAGATCGGGTAAACGGCCCTGCTCTTTTTGCAATCGTTCATAACGACGCAACAACACTTGATGCATCGCCGCCATATCATCGCCGGGGGTGATATCTTTAATGTTAAATCGCCGATAATCACTTTTCACGGGCCCTTCGGTATTGAAAACGACACAGGATGCAATGGTGGCTTCGCCCATCGTATGGCTAATGTCAAAACATTCAATTCGCTCGATTTTTGTAGAAAAATGTAAATCTTTTTCTAGCGCGTTAAATCGATCTTCGATACTTGTTTTATTCAATAAAAAACTTGCCTTTGATTGTTTTGCACTCTTTGTCGCGATTTCTAACCATTTTTTTCTATCTTTTCGCACATTTTCTGAAATGATCACTTTATGTTTTGCCGTTTCTGATAATACTTCCATCAATAAAGTACGATCAGGGAGATGAAAATCGGTGACAATTTCTTTCGGAAAAAAATCCAAGTGATGTGCATCTAAATAATGTTGTTTAATAAACGACGAAATAATTTCTTCAGGCGTTGCGTCTTTAGGAATGCTTGGAAAATAGGCGCGACTTCCCAATATCCGCCCCCCGCGAATCATGAGTAATTGTATGCAAATGTCCGCAAAACCAATGACGTCAATATCGCCATCATCTTTACTCACATGTTGTTCGCGTCGTATCGTGCGTAATTTAAGAATTTGATCTCTTAATTTTGCGGCGTGTTCGTATTGTAAATGGGATGACGCTTCTTCCATTTTACGATTTAAATCGTCTAAAACTTCTTCATTTTTTCCCTGCAAAAATAAAGAAGCATGTAAAACATCTTCTGCATAATCTTTTGGTGAAATCAATCCCGCGCATGAACCCGAGCATAATCCAATTTGGTATTGTAAACACGGACGTCCGCGATGCGGATAATATTTATCTTTGCGTAGTCGTAATCCAAATAATTTTTGAATCAAGTGAATCGTTTCACGAACTGAGCCCGCGGAGGGATAAGGCCCAAAATATTTTCCATGTTTTTTTTTCGCACCGCGATAAAAATCGATATAGGGATAAGGTTTGTCGTCGACTATCACGATGTAAGGATAGCTTTTATCATCACGGAACAAGACATTGTAATGTGGTTGATATTTTTTGATTAAATTGCATTCGAGCAATAATGCATCCGCTTCGCTGTGCGTAACCGTGACTTGAATGTCTTTGATGTGTTTGACTAATGCGAATGTTTTAGTATCTTGTCCGCGTTTTCTAAAGTAACTTTGCAGACGTTTTTTTAAATTATTCGCTTTTCCGACATACAAAACTTCATTATTTTCCCCAAGCATTTGGTAAACGCCAGGATGCGTTGTCACATTATCAAGAAAAGCTTTAATGTTTAACATCTACATTTCTTCTGATGAAGTTTTGTGTCCTTCTAAAAGACCTAAACGAATGGCAAGTAAAGTCAATTCCACATCGCTTGTGATACTTAATTTTTCGAAAACACGATAACGATAGCTGTTCACCGTTTTCGGACTTAAACACAGTTTATTTGAAATTTCTTGAACTTTTTGACCGCTAGTAATCATTAGCATAATCTGTAACTCACGTTCAGATAAAATATCTAAAGGTGAATCTTCAGCTTTTGTAAAACGTTTGAGCGCTAATTGTTGGGCGATATCACTACTAATGTAACGTTGGCCGGAATGAACCGTGCGAATCGCGCGAATCATTTCTTCTGCAGCACAGCCTTTCGTCATGTAACCAACCGCACCCGCTTGTAATAAACGCGAAGGATAAGGTTCATCACCATAAATAGTTAAGGCTAGCACTTTAATGTCAGGATTGTGACGCACCATTTTGCGTGTCGCTTCTAATCCGCCAATGCCAGGCATCTGAACATCCATTAATACGACATCAGGAATGAGTTCTTTGGATAATCGAACTGCTTCTTCTCCTGTACTTGTTTCGCCGACAACCTTTAGCCCTGATACGTCCTGTAATATACGTTTGATACCGAGTCGAACCAACTCATGGTCATCAACTAACAAAATTTTAATCAACTTTCATTCCCCCACATGAGTTGTATTGCACACTTGGCGGAGAGAGAGGGATTCGAACCCCCGGAGCCCGTAAGAGCTCAACGGTTTTCAAGACCGCCGCTTTCAACCACTCAGCCATCTCTCCAAATGTAATCAATTCACGATGTTATGGAGCGTTTATTTTTTTGTAGGCTAATCATTAGCCAATTTCTATTATCATTATCGCTTTATTTTGAACGTTAACTATTTCGCTTGATATTTAACGATATTTTACGTGGCGTTTCAACTCATAATTTCAGGAAATTGACAGATTATATTTTTGTGCAAAAATTATGATATAATTTCGGTCTTTATTAATGGAGAAATAAATATGCAACGTAATGATTATTCAATTCGTCGAGAAGAAGTCAACTCCGTTCAGCTGACGTCAGTTATTCGAAATACTTATCTATTGTTAAGTTTAACTTTATTATTTAGCGCGGCATGTGCCGGGTATGCGGTTGTCACCAATGCGGGTTTTGGGGCATCCCTCATCGCATTTATTGTCTCCTTTGCCTTATTATTCGCAACTAGCGCCTTAAGAAATAGCGGCTGGGGAATTCTCAGTGTTTTTGCATTTACAGGCTGCATGGGATATTCCCTTGGGCCACTGCTCAATCACTTTTTAACAGGCTATACCAATGGCGGCCAATTAATTATGACCGCACTGGGTGGCACGGGCCTCACTTTTTTTGCAACCTCTGCCTATATCATCACAACTAAAAAAGATTTAAGCCATTGGGGCAAGTTTTTAATGATTGGTTTAGTCGTTTGTATTGTCGCGGTAATTGCGAATATTTTCTTAAAAATGCCCGCTTTACAACTTGCACTTTCCACCATGCTCACTTTCATTTCTGCCATGCTCATGATGTATGATACCAGCCGTATCATTAATAACGGTGAAACGAATTACATTATGGCAACCATCAGCTTATATTTAGATATTCAAATGTTATTCCAAAATTTATTGATGTTGCTTGGCATGTTGGGTGGCAACCGAGATTAATTTTTAGAATCATTATTTAGTAGGTGGATAATGTCGTAAAAAACACGACTAATCCACCGCTATCTTGGAAAAAATCCAACTGAAAGTAAACCAATTAGAATTTCATATTAAAGCAAATCTTCCCAGTAATCTTATAACTCCCTCATTAATTTGAATGGACGAACATTTTAAAAGTCGCTACATTAGCTTCGCTTTTTTAAAAATAAATGAAATATAAGGAGAAAAAATGTTTGGACGCATTGCAAATTTTTTTAATAGAACTTCTAATAATCAATTAGTTTTACCCATTTATGCTTCCCCCGCTTCACTAACCACCGCTGAATTTTTAGAGAAATTTAATAAAGATATCGACAGCGCTCAATTATCACAAATAAAGTATCATCTTTTATTAAAGACCCTTGGACTTGTTATCATCGGAGGCGGAATAGTCGCTGGAATCTATATTGTTCGACATGCGAAATATCTTGATGCCACTCGCGATACTTCCGAAGCAACAGGGTGTTATGACAGTTGTGGTATTGATTCATTGATAACTTGGATTGGCGCTGGTTTTGAGGGAATCGGGGCTTGCGTTATTTGTTGTGCAGGCGGTGCTTTGATGGCATTGAATCCCTCTTATGACGATCACACGAAAATAAGTGGTTTATCTAGTGATATTAAATCTTATGTGAATGATTTTATTGCAAATCAGAATCCAACAACGCCTATTACAACGGTTGGCGAGCTTCGAACTTACTGCGAGGGACAGCTGCAAAGGAATACGGTCTCTTTATCGGCATCATGAGACTAAGTAATACTTTCTGGATTGCTATACCCCACAAAAAAATGTGGGGTTATTTGTGTATTTTTTTTGAATTGTTATTGATTATTAGGGTATAAAGTATGCTAAAATGCCGGCTCAAACTAATAGCTGGGGTAGTAGCATGCACTCACATGAACAAAAATCCAATCTCAATGCCAAACAATCCGAGGCTTTTGAAGCTCTCATTATAGAATATCCTGATCTTATTCATCATTACGTTAATATTCCAGCGTCATTTCAACCTTTGGTTATAGATAATATTATTCAATTACAAAAAGACTCTGTCAGCGAAATTAAAAAAGAACTTGAATTTAAAACAATAAAATCATTAATAAATGATCCAAAAGATTTGGGTCATGTTGAGCTTGTGGCGGATAGAGTCAATGCGCTTCATGATGCTGGTTTAATCGACAAATTAAAGATAGAGCATGAGCCGAAATTACTTCAAAAAGAGTATTTAGATATCGGACAATGGGCTTCTGTTTTATATCAAGAGGAAGAACAACGCCGTACCTATGGATCAGGAATGTAGGTAACAGGAAAAAGAAATGTTCACTAAAAAGCAGCAAGACGAATTAGCAAAGCAAAAAATTGGTTTAAGTAATTTAGGCTTAAGGCATCAAGGCAATTTTGTTTTTCCCGAACTATTTGGTTTTGCTAAAAGCATAGATTTTTTCTTAGAAAAAGATAAAAAAGTTGCTGGTGATAAAAATAATATTTTAAAACATCTTTCTTTCACCGAACGGCTTTTCGGTTCTCCGCTCGTCTTGTATGATGATTATAAACTGCATGAATCTTTTTTAGAAATTATTATAAAATTAATAGATCTAAAGGCAGACTTAAATCAAGTTAATCATCTTAATAATACAGCGCTTCATATCGCGGCACAATTTTCTCTTATAGAAGAAATGAGAGTGCTTCTGGAGGCAAAAGCCAATCCTAACTTAGAAAATAATTTAGGTGATAATCCACTTATAACTGCTATTAAAGAGAACGATAAAAAAATAGATGTTATTAAAATATTATTGGAAAGCAAGGTTAATCCCAATCAATCTAATCATATAAGAGAGACGCCACTTATCATCGCAACTCGTAACAAAGACCTCCATGCCATTACTTTATTATTAGGACATAAAGCTGATGTTTTTTGCGTTAATAATGAAGGAAAAAATGCGTTATCTTATGCAAAAGTTGCTGGAGGTGAGAAGATAATTAAAACTTTAGAGTCTCATCAAAGAGATGCTTTTTATCAAAAATTTAGTAAAGAAAAGATAATAGAAATAAACCAAAAACATTATGTAAAAGTAAAACCACTCGAAGGTCGAGGTCAAAAATACGAAGCAGGATTTTTCCTCTGCCTTGAAGACGGATTACTTTATGTCATCAAGGAAGACGATGCTGCTACTTGTATATTAGAAGGTTCTGCGGATTTTATTATTCCTTTAATTCCTGGAAGTCATTTAAGAGCTATTAATTTAGCGGAATTCGCCACTATAACAGAAAATAAATCGCAAAAGATTGTTTCCATTCAACCCGCGATTGTTCCCTCAACACCATGGGCTTGTATTGTTTTTGGATCCAAAAGAGATCCTGCCACTATAAGAAGTGTTGAATCTAAAAACCAAAATAAATTATCGTCTCATATAGCAGGGTTAACTAATCAAGTAAAAATGGATGCGGCAGTTTCGATTTATGGAAGTAATCTTAGTGGAGAAGAAAGCATGCATTCAGGTCAATATGTCGTACGTGTCGATAAGCAAGGTAATATAATAACAATTGTGCGTATTGATTTAGGAGCGAGAGAACGTTTTGCTATCTTAAGAAATGAAGAAAAAGATTTTAAAATTAAAACATCTGATGTATATGCTAAATCTGGACAATTTGGTAAAACATATATGGAGTTTATGTTAGTCGATCCAAATGTTCATGCATTTGTCATCTATCTATGGGCAAGACATTTTCCAAATGGTGTAAAACAACATGAAGAAGAAATTGCTTTAAGCGCTTTAGAGTCTTTTAAAAAACAATTCAATAAAATAATTGATGATGAAAAAAAGCAAGCCGTTTTAAATGAAATATATGATGTTTATAATAAGAATGGCACGGTAAAAAGAAAAACAAATGTAACTTTCGAACAATTAAGTCAAGTGATATTGAGTGTTGTAAAAAGTCGCGTTATAAGTATGAAACATGATGCGCGCAATAAACTCGATACGTTCATTGACGAATTAAAAAAACATGGAAAAGAGAGTGGGCTTTCAAGTGAGCTTATTCATCATTGTATAAAAATCATTGATTATCGCACGCAATATGCATATCGTTATATCGATCGCGCTCCTCATATTTTGGATGCCATCAAAAAAATTATATTTAATCTTCATCACACCCCTTCGCTGGAAGATAAAGAAAAAAATAAGATCTCATTTTTATTTCAGAATATCTTATCTTATATGTATGCTGCTATTAAATTATCTTCAGATATTCCTCACGTCAATGTATACCTGTCGAAACAACAAGCGTTGCAGAAATTACTTAATGAAATTGAAGTTTTTCAAATACATTTAAATCTAATAATGACGTTACAGAATAAAATGCAAAATGATTTTTCTGCTAAACAAAATCTTGTGGCTATTGATGCGCTTAAGTTATTAACCGCTGAAGGAGGAAATGTAGAGGGAGTTATAAAAATACTAAAAAACATTCCACAAAGCTTTACTTTTTTTGAAAAGCCAGAAGAAATGTTAATACACTTTTTTCAAAATGAATTACAAAAATATAAAAAATTAGATGGTGCCCCATTTTTTATTTTCAAAAAGGAAATGGCGGTGGATTGCCATGCTTCGCTCACAATGACGAGACCGTGATATCTACTCCCGCCAGACACACTTTCCTTTTTTAAGTAGTGTTGCCAAATATTCTTCATGCGCGATAAGTTCTTCTTCCGTTGGATCTAGAACGATTAATTGTCTTAATTGTTGCGGTAAAATAACATGCTCTACATTTTCTTTAACCTCAGCCTGCGTATTTTGAATGTCGCCAAATAAGCTACCTTGCCCGCCTGTCATCGCAAGGTAAACTTGCGCCAACAAATGCGCGTCCATGAGGGCGCCGTGAAATTCTCGATTAGAATTATCCACGGTATAGCGTTTGCATAATGCATCTAAGCTATTGCGCTGGCCAATATGAATTTGTCTGGCCAAAACCAAGGTATCAATAACCTTGAATGAATCTGTCACCGCTTTATAATTTCGTTTTGTTAAATTTATTTCATGACGAATAAAACCAAGATCGAATGGTGCATTATGAATAATAAGTTCAGCGCCATCAATAAATTGAATAAAATCGTCGGCAATATCAAGGAAAACAGGTTTTCCTTGTAGAAAATCATTGGTAATTCCGTGAACTTGTAGCGCGCCATCATCCACTAATCGTTCCGGATTAATATATTGATGAAATCGTTTTCCAGTAAATTTACGATTAAATAATTCAATGCAACCAATTTCAATGATGCGATGACCTTCTATCACTTGTAAACCAGTGGTTTCTGTATCTAAAACAACTTGACGCATGTGGAATACCTATTTTTTCTTCAATAAATTATCGATTGCTTCATTGGCTAAAGCATCCACTATGTCATTCTCAACATGTCCACTGTGCCCTTTTACCCAATGCCACGAAACATGATGCTTAATGGCTTCTCTATCTAGTAACTCCCAAAGATCTGCATTTTTCACTGGTTTTTTATCTGCTTTTTTCCAGTTACGTTTTTTCCATTCGGGAAGCCACTCTGTAATCCCTTTTTGTAAATATTTCGAGTCTGTATGTAATTCAACGGCACATTTTTCTTTGACAGAAAGCAATGCTTGAATAGCTGCCATTAATTCCATGCGATTATTGGTCGTATGTTGCTCACTGCCTGAAATGGTTTTTTCATGCGGTCCAAAACGTAACAATGCGCCCCACCCTCCTGGGCCAGGATTTCCCCGACAAGCGCCATCAGTAAATATTTTTATTTTTTTCATGAAATATCTCGCATCGATGTGCCAGGAATTTTAACGGAAAATGTCGGCAACGTTTGATTCCAGCGAAGCTTAATGGGAGATAAGGGAATGACTTTGGCGCGTGCGACGATCACAAATACGCCACCACGAAAAATATGCAAGTGGGTGCCTAGCCATTCCAAAATTTTTAGTTTGTCAAATAGCTGTGGGTTTTTTAACGGTGGTCTAAACATTAACGCATCTTGTCTAATTAATTCAAAATCGGCTAATTTTAACCATTTTTTAATAGTACTTGCACGCAAAAAATGCCCGGACCATGGAATATTCTTATTCTGATCCCACCATTTTTTGAGCCCCCAAAAACTGAAGGGATTGAAGCAAAATATAATAATGTCGCCCTCAGGCTTCACGACCCGACAGGCTTCCATTAAAAGTTGTCTCGGATTATCAATAAAATCTAACGTATGTGGAAGCAAAACCAAATCGATACTTCCCGGAATAATCGGTAATTCGTTATATCCGCTTTCGATATATTTCACTTTCAAGTTTTTATTCATTAAAGGACTCAAAACGATTTGCTGTGACAAAAGGCAAGATTCTAACAACGCGTGTTGTTCAGCGACACCAATTAACAGCGCATTTTTGCCAAAGCGATCTTTCAATAAGCGGCATAATAATTTTTGCTCGCTTTCCATGATCCTGATACCCAGCCAATGTGTTAACCATTGCGCCCATTGCCGAATATTATGGTAAGTTTTGATCAATATCTTTATTCCTAATTTTATATAATATTACAAATATACTCTTTGAATTTTTTTTTTCAAACTATCACTTCTAAAAAAGACTTCTCTTTTATTGTAATTATTTTTTACACATCATTTTGTCACGAACGTACAATTAAATTTTTTTTCGTAAGTTAAAAAGTTCTATGATACACTGCGACGAAAGCATTTCTCGCTAAACATCAAATGGTTATGTGAATGGTTCGGTCTTGGTGTATATTAATTTTTAGTGTATTGATTAGCACAATTTTTGTGGCTTTAAGATGCCATGCATTTCCCAGCTTGGAAGGAATTCAGGTTTATCAAAAAAATATACATCTTTCTGAAGAGCGCAAGCAAGGCCTTGCTGATGACATCGATCGTTATCGCAATGCCGATAATATGTGGGATGTATTGCGTGCTGAATTTACTTTGCCGCATTACGAAGATAATCCACTTGTTCAAGAACAAATCGAATGGTTTTTAAATAATCAAGATTTTTTACAACGTGCGGCAGCGAGAGCCGCGCCTTATTTGTATTACATTTCACAACAAGTACGGAAGAGACACTTACCGGCGGAGGTGGTTTTATTGCCGATGATCGAGAGTGCTTATAATCCTTTTGTTTATTCCTCGGCCGGTGCGGGCGGTATATGGCAAATGATGCCTGATACTGCAACGGGATATGGCGTGAAGCAAAATTGGTGGTATGACGGCAGGCGCGATGTCATCGCCTCAACCAAGGCGGCGCTTGATTATTTGGTTTATTTGGGTGGTTTTTTTGATGGCAATTGGTTGCTTGCCATTGCCGCTTATAATACCGGCGAAGGCAATGTCCTTGCGGCTATTCGCCGGAATGTCAGGGATAATCGCAATACGGATTTTTGGTCTTTACCGGTTCATCAACAGACGAGGGAATATGTCCCACGCCTTTTGGCACTGGCATCGATCATTGCGCATTCCGATCGTTATGCATTAGAGTTTCCAAGTGTTAGCAACGCGCCCTATTTAGCCCAAATTGATTTGGGTAGCCAAATCGATCTCAATTATGTGGCAAATCTTGCGGGTTTAAGTTTACGAGAGTTAAAACAGCTCAATCCTGGTTATAATCGAGCAACCACAGACCCTAGCGGTCCTTTTAAAATCGTATTGCCTATCGAAAATGTCGCGCAGTTTTCTGAAAATTTATTGCGCACTCCTACGGATGAGCGTGTACACTGGAATCATTACAAAGTTCGAAATGGCGATACGCTGGTCGCCATCGCCAAAAAATTTAATACGACAACCGATACATTAAGCAATATGAATTCTTTAAAAAGCGCACAACTCAAACCTGGGATACAATTAATTGTGCCGCATCACGCGGTTCCGGATATTTCGCAAACTATTTTAGAATCTGAAAAACAACTTATCACAGCCCGGAATAAGCCTCATAAAACAGTGCCTGTTAAGGTTGCTAAAATTGAAAAAACAATTACAGGTCCCTACACGCTTCAACCCGGCGATACGTTATATGTTGTCCGTTCTAATGATACATTGCAAAAAATCGCTTCGCGTTTTCATATTAATTTAAAAAATTTATTGGCGGCGAATAATTATAAATCCGCGCATTCGGTTTCTGTCGGGACGCAACTTGTGATTCCTACGCATTTTAATAAAATGGAAAAATATCAAATTGCACCCGGGGATACCGTTTACATGGTTCGTATCGGTGATACGCTCGATAAAATTGCTTCCAAGTTCCATACTTCTGCTCCCGCTATTCGTATTGCTAACTTGCTGGCAAGTAATGATATTCAAGAAGGCGATCGTTTGGTAATACCGACGCATGGGTGAGTTTTTCTGTCATGCCAGCATGCTTTTATGCCACCTTTAAGCATGTTGGCAGGCATCCAGTGGATATGTAGCGAAGCCTCTTGGATGCCAGCTAAAAGCATGCTGGCATGACAGTATCCCGCGGGACGGTTGGTGTTAATAAATCCCCAAATTTTTGTTGTAACACGAATAGTTCAGGATGGTTTTGTAACAGGTCTTTTGGAAAGATACTCGCATAATCACCATTAATATAAGGTACCCCTAAGACTTGCCACACAATGCTGTATTCATGAAATGCATGATGACCATTGCCAATCATATAACTTATTGCACACAAATTAAAAAGTAGTAATTCTTCTTGAGTTAATTTGCCAATGATCATGGCTGGTATAAGTAATAATGCAATCGATCCACCGGAACTTGCAATCAGCGGCATATCTAATTCATATCTTGCATGTTTCGCAAAATCAGATGCGGATGTGGCTCGCCATAAATTTTTTCCAGGTAAATGCGTCGTTATTTTATCTGGAACCATCGCTTTCACTTCATCAAATCCAGAATTTTCGTCATCAAAAATTCCGAAATTTTCGGTTAATTTGGCGCGAGGGAGGTCTTTGGTACTGATTCTCGCTTGTGATAAGCTAACTCGCAAAAAGCATTTTCGCCATAATTCTCTCATGGCACACTTTAATCCTTCATTGCCTAGTCCCTCTGGAACGATGAATATGCCGAGACCGTTATTAAGATCCTTAAATTCCGGCATATGCACATAAGGGCGCAGGAAATAATTGCCATATTCTCTAATGAGTAATAATTGTTGATAGGAATCTTTTTCATTTTGACTGGATAAAATGCCTAAAATCCATTTTTGAAATAAAGTTTTATTTTTGCTGTCGGGATTAATTTTTTCCTCATATTTCCCCGTGAATTCAGCGTGAATATCGGCATTTTGATCGAAAAAATTATAAAAGTATTGTTTTAACCATGTACTGTTTTCGTCGTTAAATGCGTCGATAAAGTCAGGTAAAAGACTTTTGGCAACTTTAGTTATTGTTGAATAAAGAAATCGAGGATTTTTTCTAATAATCCCTGCCAAAGCAGATTCAAATGCAACCTTACGTTTATTATTAAAATTTTTATCATATTTGATAAGTTGTTTTAATTCGGGAAATTTTTTAAGGTCATTAATGAAGTTGGTGTCTTTTGATTTGTCACGCCAGAATTGATTTCTTAGATTCATTATCTAATTCCTTTTTTATAAATTATATGATAATTTCCATGACTCATTATAACAATAAAAAAGGTAACAAAATATGTTAAGAAATACACTTACAGATCTTTTAACTGACAAAAACGCATCATCAAATAATACGCTAGATTTATCTTTGTTTAAAAAAGATTATCAATCATTTATTAAATCAATTTTAGAATGCATTCCAGAAGCTAACTATCTTAACACCAAAGCAAATGCTTCAGCTGAAAAGCAAGGTGAAATAAAATTAGAGAAAAATTTTTATGGCTTATCTGAAGACGAGGCAATACGTGGATTTTCAGGTTTGCTGCGATTTAAAGATGTGATTAATCATACTACCGAAGATTATAATAATTTTATTAGCTGTCAGGTTGAAATGAAAAAACCTGTCTTAAAAAAAGAATCTTTCGAACAAATGAAAGCGCATATTATGCAGACACTTCATACCCCAGAAGATTTTGCCGCTCAAATGTGGTCTATTTTATGCAATGATTTGGGGAAAGTGCATGCGGTTATTGATGCCTATAACAAAATACCCGACAGCAAAAAAATCGGTCATGACCAATTGCTCGCAAATATGTTAGCCAATAAACCTGAGTTTTTTCCCGGTTTTATGAGTTTACCTGAAAGGCATCGAAAACAAATTGTCGATGGTTTCGCATCGGGTTGTGATATTTCTATGTTAGAACAACTTGAGCTACCAGCAAATTCTTTAAAAGCGTTGGCCACTTTAGATAAAGAATCATTAGAGCGTTATATTTTACATACGATTTACGATGTCTCAGGTGCTGCGGCTGCTTTTAAATCGAATGGCTCCCTCACTATGCATGAAGAAACCTGGGCTTTTTTTAATGAATTACGTTTAGTGCTCGCTCAATTACATCAAGATAAACCTGCTTCACTTCAAAAAATTTATTCTGATTATTTATGTTTTCGTGGCAAATGTATTGGAATTGAGGATAATAAACCAGAATCTATTGCGTTAATGCGTATTGCTGGTTTGTCGCGTCTTGCAAATGTGGAGCAAGGCGAATTATTAAAAGCTGCTTGGAATCAATTATCTAAAGAAGAAAGATCAGTATTAACTGCAGAATTAAATGTGCATGGCGGAAACGATAAGCGTGCTATTTTTATAGGTTATGGCGTCGCGATGTTAGTTAACCCACAGGTTGCGCTTAAACCAGTATACGGAACGATTGTGAATCTTGAAGGACTTAAAATCGGACTCAAATATTTAGCGGAAGTCTTCCGTTTAACACGTCTTGTTATTGGAGATAAATCATCCGATCAAGTATTTGTCGCTGAGTGTGATGTTATTGCTAAAGCACTATCAAAAAATCCTAGAGAATTTATTGATGGAGATAAATTAACTTATGAATTGTTTATCACTGACAAATCAGAACGAAGAATTGATTTTGCTTTAAGGCCGCTTGTGCTTGAGCACAATGTTGAAAGTGTTATGCGTCTTAAGCTTTAAAGATAAACCTTCTTTGAAAAAGAGGGTCGACGCACGAAGTCGTCGGGGAGATTTTAAACATCCGTTAACAAATCCCCCCGCCATGCAAAAAACGCATGTCGGCCCCCTTTTCCAAAGGGAGCGATAAATTTACCGTAAGATGTAGGGATTTTTTTGTCATGCCAGCATTTTTTTAGCTGGCATGACAGTGGTTTTTTCACTCGCGTCAGTCAAAAATGATATGAGCTATTACCTTCGCTGATATGCCAGAAATTTGTGTTTTACACCAACGACTATTTGGATGCTTTTCTCGCCGCAACGTCATTTTCCTTTTGTATCGCTCTATCATTTTCCTTGAGTTTGTCTTGAGAAAAAATTTGAGAAAATGCTTGAAGAGCACCTGAAATCGATAAACTCATCTCCGATGTTTTCGCTTTCGCGTTCGCTCTATCCGTTTCAATTTTTTTAATCCTTTTTTCTAATTTTTCTTGGATATCATGCGCCGGCATAATATGTTCTAATTTGAATTTAAATCGTGTAAATGGATCTTCACCTTTTTTGGGTAAATCAAAAACTAATGTTTTTAAGTCATATAATTTTTCATTCAAACGTACAGGAATTTCTGGGAGCTCTAGTGTAAGCACATCCACTAACGATTCTAGCAATCCTTCTTCCTCTTGTTTTGACAACTTTAGCGCCTCTACTTTCAAAGAATTTTTTTCAATATGCGCAAAGCTTTGAATATATGCTCTGGTATATTCTGAAAATTGTGAAAGATCAAATTTACTGATATCACTCATATTCGGAGCGACAGGTTTACTCTCCTGCAGCGATTGTGCAACCGCCAACTCCAATTGCGTATCTTCATCAATCGCTTCAACATGTTTATATTCTTGTATGGGACCATTTTTATAAACACGGCCTTGCGAAGATTCGATATGCGAGTATCTTGGACATGAACCATTAATATTAATGTCTTTTCTCGCATTGATAGTGGGAGATGAGCCTACATTACCTGTGGTAACAGTATTTTGATGTGAGGTAATCTTGGCATGACTCCCAATATGATTTAATTCAATATTTTGACGAGCTTCTATTGAGACATGGTTACCCGATAATCCTGAAACTCTTACGCCACCTTGTCCACTTTCCAAGGTGCAGTCACTTCCCAATGTATCGACATAAATATTTTGTCTTGCAGTAATCTGATTGTTGATCCCTGTTTTTTTGACTTCAATTTCGTTTTGTTCACTATTTAATTTATTTTCATTTCCGAGCGTTGCAACGAATATTTTTCCTCGCGCTTCGAGTAAGGTATTATTACCTGCGACCTGATATACATAAATTATTCCTTGTTCACTAGTGATACGACAACGATCTCGGACTTCATTTATCTCAGCACTAGCTCTCACTTTAATATTTACTTTTTCTTCAATGAGTTGTGCTAAAAATCTGCCCTGATCACTGGTTAAATGAGAAGATTTTCCTACGTGGTCAACTTTTATGTCTTTTCGCACTTGCACGGTAGCATTTTGTCCTAATGCACTTGCAAATAGGCCAGATTGTTCACTTGTCAATGTGTTGTTGTGCCCAATGATTTTTGCTTCAATTTCTTTACGAACATGTACGGTGACATTATTTTCAATTTGAGCTGTATTTAATGATCCTTGACTACTTTCAATATGGCTGAAAGCGCCGACCGCATCTTTGGCATCAATTTTTTCACGAGTTTTGACTCGCGCATTTGGACCTATTCTTGTTGCAGTGAGTGACCCAGTCGCGCTGGTTAAATGACAACCCGATGCGATTTGGTCCAAGGCTATATTGTGATGAGCCGTGATATGTGTCCCATTCCCAACGTCCTTAGCTTTGAGTTCACCTTGTTTGCAGTGAATTTTACATTCCGAACCGATGTTTTGTTCTATCACATTGGTTTCAGCGCCAGATATCAATGTCACATGGTTACCAATAGAGCCATGGATGACGAGCTTTGCTGGCGGTAATTCTGGTTCTGGTGCACTCGCAGTGATTGGTCCACCTGGTTTTTTGCCATCGACTAAGACTTCTTTGCCTTTGACAACAATCTCTGAACCTTTATATTCAATACCATCAATAGTGGCATGTGCTATTGTACCTCTAGGCTTGCTATATTGAGATGGGATAATTTTATATGAATCATTAGAAATTTTTGAAACCTGATCATTGCTATATATTCGATTGTTAATATTAACATTGCCAATATAATTATTATTATTAATCATCATATCGGCACGAACTGAATTCGTAAATCCACCGCGAGTCGTGGTTATGCTTACACCACCACTTGCATAACTTATACCAGAATAAATATTTGCTCCGTAGTCAATTTCTTGTGTTTTTTTATTTTCTGGAGCGATTAATTCAATCTTAGCATTATGGCCAATATTGCCTTTTATCGTTAATGAGCCATTGGTAATTTTTAATTCTGCACCATCACCGATATCTTGCTCAATGGTTAAATCACCGACATGTTCTATTTTTTCACCGCCAGCGACTTGTAATCTTGTTTTCATAAGTATCCCTTTAATTTTATATTATTGTTATTTTAATAAAAAAATCGCATCATGATCGATGCGATTTTTTGATATAGCCTACCTATTTCTATAATCTATTTTGAGGTGAGATATTTGCTTCATTGTCGGGAGAAGTTATAGCTTTCGGTGTATTTTCCTTAATAAATTGATTTTTAAGATGACATAATTTGTCTTCACATTTGCTTACAATCTCAATAAGTGTGGAAAGTGCATTTTTCACTGAGGTAAAATCAATTTCTTTTGATAAAAATTGCTTTGTCGTTTCATTTGACAAAGATTTTTCAATACCAATTTGAATATCTTTTAAAAATTCGGAAGTAGCATGCGGATTTTTTACTTCATCCTGAAAATTTTCAACGATTGATTTTAATGTCTCTTCACTATCATTTTCCCCGCCATAATTTTCTTCTTCAAGCTGTGCTTTGATATTATTATCAAAATTTTCAATGTCATTAAAAAATCCCATTTCTTCTGCTATGCCAAAATCCTTGTTATAAGGAGGAGTGCTTTGGAAAATTTCTTTGGTTAGATTTGTTGATTGTAAGAAACCGGAGAGATTCATTTGAAAATCATAACCAAACGAACCAGAAATCCCCATTTGGGCTTGCTGAATTTGAAATGGAGAGGTACCACTTGTGTTTTTTAATGCAGTTTTTTCGATTGATCTACTTAAAGATAAAAGCTTATTTACGATTTCAATGGCGTTTTTCGCTTTTTCTTTATCATCATGTTTTGAATCTACGTGCTCTTCTTTTTTCTCCATTAAGTTCTTCATTGCAGCTGCAAGTATTTCACTTGATTCCTCAGATTTGATACCATACAGAGTTTTATTATTATTGAGTGCAGTAAGCTCTTCTGCGCATGATTGATGTAGTGATTCTAATTCTTTCTTTTTTATAATAAGTATTTCATGCTCTTTTAAAACATTATCTTTTAGTTCCTTGCATTCATTTAACAGGGACTTAGAACGTAAATAATTGTTATGAATTTCGCCACTAGAATTCGAAGCTGAATTGAGTGAAGCAAATAAACATTCGGTTTCAATTAGTTTTATCTCTAACAATTGTTTATTTTTTTCAAGATTACTCGTTCTTTCTTTTTGTTCATTGATAAGCTGTCTGACTTGCGCTTGTTTTTCTTCAACTGCAATCATGCCGCTTGAGATTTTTTTTTGAAGGGCTTCACATTCCCCCATGATTTGCTGTGCAGAATTAAGAGCATTTATATTTGAATTTGAAAAAGACATATATCACCTATTATCCATGTTGATAGTTATTATTATTTAGTAACGCAGGGTATCATAATGATTTTAAAATTCTTTGCAAGTATTTGCAGTTAATTATTTTATTATAGAGACATTTTTATCGAAAATAATTCTCATATAAACCCATTGAATGTCAATTGCGTTATCTAAATAAATGGTGTACTTTTGGATTTTTAAAATTTTTACAACAGAAAAAAATAAAGGAATATTACATGGATAGTCGAATACTAGAAGATACCGATATTGTGTTAAAAGATGTCTTAGATAAAATTCAAGCTGAAAAATTGATACTTACTTGCGTCGAAAAAAATGATATTGATAATTTGCAACTTTTACTCAAACTGAAATTAAAACCTAATCTTAATATTTCTAATGACGAAGGTTATACGGCACTCATTTTGGCAACTAAAAATAGTAAAGATTCACGTATCGTGAGTTTGTTATTAAATGCCAATGCCGATCCAAATATTCCAAGTAAAATTAAAAATACACCATTAATGTGGGCAGCTAATAAAGGTTGTGTTTCTTCTCTGAATGCGATCATTGAAGCCAAAGCCACAGTGAATGATCAAAATGAAATAGGCTGGAGTGCGCTTCATTATGCTGCAGAAAGAAAAGACTCAGCATTCGTATCTGCATTATTAGAAGCGAAAGCAAATGTTAACTCAAAAAGTATAAACAACCGTACCCCTCTTATTTATGCAATTAAGCACTGCAATCGTGCTTCTGCGGAAATGTTACTTAATGCAGATGCTGATATAAATGTCGCTGATAAAGATGGATGCACCCCTCTTCTCGTGGCTGCAAATGAAGGGGATTCAGTTCTAGTCAAAGCGTTGATTGAAGCCAAGGCGAATCTTGAAGCTAAGCTTGAAAAACATTTGGATACTCCACTTATTTGTGCAGCTAGAAGTATGCAGTATGCTTGTGTGCAAACATTAATAGAAGCAAGCGCAAATCTTGAGGCTAAAGATGAGCACGGAGACACCGCATTGGTTTGGGCAGCTTACAGAGGTGATTCTGTTTCTTTAAAAGCATTAATTGATGCAGGGGCAAACATTGAAGTAAAGGATCAATTCAATAAGTCGCCTTTGGAGATTGCTAAGAGAAAAGGATCAACTGCTTGCGTACTCTTACTTAAGGAAGCGTTAGCTGCTAAGCCAAAATGGTACGATAATTTCTTTACCTCTTGGAATCGCTCAGAACCTCCTAGGACAAAAAAGGATTATATCGAGCTTCCGATAGCAGAACCTTCGCAATCTCGACCTTATTCGTAATTGAAAAATTACAACGATCTCTTGATTATGTTCTTAAGGGATAGGACAATGTAGGAAGGAATACGTATGAGAAAACTTCGAATATTATTTTGTCTTTCTTTGCTGGCGGGTTTTTCTTTACCTGGCCAAGCAATGCCTATCGTGAAAAAAGTTATTTTTACTCAAGATTCGCTAATACCGTCCCAAAAATATGTGACGAATTTTAATTTAAGTAGTATGCAGTTTCATGGTGGCGAAGTCATGGGCACGACTAATGCAACTGTACCAAATATTTATTACATTTGGTACGGCAATTGGGCCGGGAATTCAGCCACTTCGCTATTGGCTAATTTAGCGTTAGGCCTCGGCACCTCGTTACTTTATAACATTAATAGTACTTATGCGGATAAAAACGGTAATGCTGTACTTCCTGAGTTAAAATTTCCAAAACCAGGCGTATTCGACTCTTATTCAAGTGGTACGACCATTCAAAAATCCGATGTACTTTCTATTGTCACAAGAGCCATTACCAATCAGCAATTACCTCTTGATTCATCGGGGCTCTACTTTGTTTTAACCTCTTCTGACATCCAAGAAGTCTCAGGATTTTGTACCGCTTACTGTGGATGGCATAATTCAGCGATGATTCAAAATACCACCATTAAATATGCTTTCGTCGGTAATCCTGAACGTTGTCCAAATGCCTGTGCTGCCCAAAGTGTAAGTTTAAATAATAATCCAGGGGCAGATGCTATGGCGAATATTGTTGTTCATGAAATCGATAAAATGGTTACTAACCCAAATGGTGACGGTTGGTTTGATTCTAATGGTCAAGAAAATTCAGACTTATGTGCATGGCAATTTAGCAACATTAGTAAAGCATCTAACGGTGCATCTTATAATATCGTTATTGCCGGTATTAAATATTTAATCCAAATGAATTGGCTAAACATTAATGGCGGCTCTTGCGCGCAGACTTATCATCCATCATTTTGATAATTGACAATAAGTATTGTAGTTAAAGGGCTCGGAGAGTGAGTCGCCACAATATGAATAAAAATTGACATTCGTACATTGAGGCAGTTCTGCAATAAAGCCTGGGCCTCTATATAGAATATTATTATTACCTTGCAAGACTTGGTAAAATTGAATAGGCGCGGTATTCGCAGGAATTGCCCAACTAATCATCACCTTACCATTATTTTGGACCGTTGATAAGGCAATATTAGTCGGGGGCTGGCATGGTTTTGCTTGGTAAGTTGTCACCTCATACACTCTGATACTTTGAATATACATACTTGCAGCTTGTAAATGTGCATTTGGTTGGCCTGCATAACCACCCAACCCTAAGCTAATTGCTAAGTAATAGCCGCCCAATGGGTCATTGAAGCCACGAATAAATGCATTACGGCCATCAGCGGGTAAATTATCCGTGGTAATGGGGCCCCAAATTAATTGATTATCTAAATATCCAGAAATAATATAGCCACCATCCACACTTGCTAAATCTTTCTTCCATAAAAATCCCCAAGAGTGGTAATTTTCAAATAAATTATTAGCTAAAATACTTTTATTTAAGGGATAGCCATAAAAACTACAATTGCCAAATGTGCAGGCAGAATCATTGCCATTAAAATACATTTTTGCGGTTGTTAAACGATACGTGGCATTTTCTTGATAAGCTTCTGCCAGATCAATCACGGCATTCGATGGAAGATTACTATCGCTGGTCGGTAACATTCGAATTTTTGGCCACAGCCCGGTGTTGTATTGAATAGGCGTTTGGTTGCTTTGGCATAATCCATCATCGCTGGCGGTACATTGGGGCATTTTAGCGATAATTTCTAAATAACCTGAATAATTAATTTGATTAGTTGTCCAAGGATTGGATGCAACAGGCGAATTATAAGGTGGTTGATTTAAATTAACCCGTGTCCGAATTTCCCCTGATGTAAAATTATTATTTTTACTTGTCAAATTAAGGGAAATTTGGCCTAAAATACCATCGGTGGTCGGGTAAGGTTGTACAAGACTGGCATCATAGACGTTAATTTCACCGGTGATTTGATTGTTCAAATTAGTGGATGCGTAATAACGGAGCCCATCGGACGTTTTATCATTTAATACATCGCAAATTAAACTGCAGCTTTTAGTGCCATCAAAAGGACAATGAATGCTTTCTGCGGCAACTGCTGCCTGATTCAAAGCGTGTGTTGTGGTGGGAAGGACGCAACAAGTGAGAATCATGCAAACCAATCGTCTGAATTTATCCATAAATTCCTTTCTGGTCCTTAAGCATTTTAAAAATTTTAGCATAAATTATTATTTTTTACATTACTGAGAATTCACTTCGCTATAGTATAATGCAAAACTAATTTCATTCTTTGCAATTAAAATTTTAAAAAAAAGGCATCTATGAAAACAAGATCTCAGGTTCATATTCATTTTGATAATTTATGGTTATGTTTGTTTGACGCTATCGATAACAATGCAAAAACAATCGATATTTATTCGAAAAAAATGATCGAATGTTTGGGTAAAGAGTACAAAAAAGAGGTAAATTCATTTGTAAAAGATTTTGAAAAAATCGGAGAGTCCCCTCCTCAACTTGAAATTTATCCGTTGGAAAGAAAAGATCAACAAAGCGGAGATACTTTATTAATACGAGGAACAAAACGAGGAGAGCATAAAGTCGTCGACATGCTTCTCAGGCACGGCGCGTCGCAATGCTTTTAGCTGAAGCTGGCGCAGAGTTTTCAGAGCAGAAAGTTATGGATATCATTTATAGGAAACAACCTCATGATGCCAGATGGCTTGATTTACTTATTCACAAAAAATGTTCTCTTGATGTGACGAATTCCAAATATAAAGATACGCCTTTACATTTTGCTGCGTTTCAAAATGATTTGGATCGATTATTAAAATTATTAGCGATAGATGCTAAGCCAATCAATGCAAGTAATAATGAGGAAAGGACTGCTTTGCGTTATGCTATAGAAAAACAAAATATAAAAATGATTGATGCGTTGATGTCTCATCAAGCAAGTTTAGGTTGTGACGAAGAAGACATATTTAAGCTCATTAAAATCAAAATTGATTCAAAAGATCCATCGGAACGTTATGCCGCACTCTCTTGTCTCAATGAACTACACGTAAGAACGAAAAATGTGAAATATAAAAACTTGCTCATTGAAATAGGTTTCTCAGTGGAGAAAGAGTTTGCCGACTGTTTTGAATTTAAGAAAGAAGAAGATAAGCCTTCTCAAGAATTAATGCCGAGTACCCCGCAGGTTCAGGTTGCCGATTCTTCGATAGCCAAAGATATTGTGTTTAATCAAATTTTTCCATTCTTATTTTTTTGCGTGGATAAATCCAAGTTGAAAAATGAGGCAAAACAAAATCAAACAGCCGTGTTTCATTCTCGGTTGGGATAGGTTTAAGGTCTGGCGTCATCGCGGGATTGCGAAATCGCTCAAACCACAACGCGATCGGCACGGGCCATGAGTGTATTGTATTGACATGAATTTATTACATTTATCAGAACGATACTCCCACGGTTTATAGGTGCCTCAAAGAAATTTCAGCCTCCGGCAGACAACCCCGTTCTGTAGCGGCTGAAATCTATGGTAAACCATACAATTCTGCATGCGCCTGTAGTTGTGGCACTTTTGGTTTCCTTTTTGCCATTATTATTGATCATGCCAAGGAGTTTGGATAAAGTCATTTCTTTACCACAATGACTTGCTAAGAAAAAAAGTAATTTTTTTAATGCTTCTGAATTGCTGACTCTGTATCTCGTTATGATATCTCTATAAAGTATGCTTTCGCATAAAGAATGTAAATATTCCGGATCTTTATTTGATATATACGCTGGAATTCCACCAAATTCTAAATATTTAAAATAATTTTCTTTTAATAAGCCAATTTCTGTAGTACTAAAATCAACTCGCTCAAGTGGGATGGTATATTGCGAAAACTCGGCAAAGGAAATCGGATAAATATTCAACGTGATATATCTACCGGTTAACCTTGTTCCCAGCTCTTCACTAAATAAATTAGCATTCGAACCGGTGATAATGGAAGGTTAACAAATAAACCATCCGATGTCAATGGATGCAAGCTAGCGCGCTACCTGGAGTTATTATTCAAAAATTGTACTAAATAAAAAGAAAACTATCGACTTAGGTAAGTATTATTTAATACAATGCGCTGCTTAATATTCATTATTTTTGTAATTTTGGAGCAATTTTTGGATTTCGAACGAGTATTATTTCATATTGAGTATTCGACCACTCTCCGCCTATTACAGAGTAGGCAAGCACCACTGGCAATGAGTTTTTTCTTTTTCGCCTTTAAATCAAAAAATCGTCTTCAAATTCCTTATTCAGAATTGAAAGAGCTCTTAACCGAGTTTTTAGAAAGTTTAGATGACCATGCTAAACAAGAATATATCCTCCTGCCTCAACAATTTTTGGATCTTTGGAGTAATGATAGGCAAGGGTTTATTCGTAAATATTTCGAGTTGAATCAAGACCAACCCATGACAGAACTGACTGCAGATACGGAGCGTGCGCTCGAGTGGATTCAGAGCTTGGAAAAAAGAGAGTTTGTTGGAACACAATCTCGTTTTCTTTCTATTTATGAGAATATGAAGCGGATTGCGGATCAAACGGAGGATGATCCAGATTCTCGTTTGTCGTTTTTGAAAGAACAACGAAAAAAATTAGATGATGAAATTAAGGAAATTCAAACGACGGGGGTGATCAAGCGGATGGATTCTACCCAAATTAGAGAGCGTTTCCTTAATTTGATTGAAGATTCTCGACGGCTGATCTCGGAATTTCGTTTGGTCGAAGATATTTTTAAAGATATTACTCGAAAAATTAAAGAAAAGAAATTGAAAGAGACTGCCACGAAAGGGGAAATTTTACGCGAGGTATTAGATGCCTATGATGGTCTTGAAGAATCCGATCAAGGTCGGAGTTTTTCAGCTTTTTGGAATTTTTTGATTTCAGAAGACCAACAAAATCAATTAAAGCTTTTTAGCGAAAAAATACTAACTACGCCAGAAATCCGAGAATTTGTTCGCAAAAATCCAGATCGACAATTTGGCGCGAGCTTGCTTAAACTAAAAAGCCAACTCCTCCAGGTTGGACAGAAAGTATTGAAGTCTAAATTTAGGCTTTCTGAGGAATTAAGAAAACTGCTTCATCAGAAAACGTTGCTGGAGAACAAGCGGGTGTTGGAACTCACCTCCGAAATTAAAAAGTTGTTGCTTGAGTATCGCCAGAGATTTTTAGGATCTGGGACAAGAGATTTTATAAGCTTGCAAGACGGACTTAACATTCACTTGCCACTTTCTCGACCATTGTGGCAGCCCACTATAGAAACTCGTTTCGCAAATAAACGGCTTGAAACTTCGTTAGAA
>JABDEN010000023.1 GCA_013287025.1 Gammaproteobacteria bacterium
GGTTGATGTCGATAAGGATGCAATAGTTGCAAACATTCTTAATATTATTGAAAAACCATCTCCCGAAAAAGCACCTTCTAATTTAGGTGTTGTTGGTCGTTATATTTTAACACCAGCGATTTTTTCATTTCTTGAAAATACCAAAATAGGTTCTGGTGGGGAAATTCAATTAACGGATGCCATCGCACAATTATTACGAGAAGAAAAAATTTCTGGACTACAATTTTCTGGTAAACGTTATGATTGCGGTAACAAATTAGGTTATCTTGAAGCGACGATTGCTTATGCATTAAACCATAAGGAATTGGCAGATGATTTTAAAAATTTATTACGAGAATTTGCGGCATGCCTCCGATGATACAAAGCTCGCGCTTTATTTATTTTATTGCAGGGTTTGTTAGTATTTTACTTTCATGTTGGATTTTCCAGCAAACAGAGCTTATTAACTCCGATGGCGTCTGTTACGTAGAAAGCGCTGCACTCATGAATCAAGGGTTGCATCAAGCCATGCATTTGTGTGGCCAAGCAGAGTGGCCTTTTTATTCTATTTTAATTTTTAGTGTGCATGCTATTACAAATTTTTCTTTTGAAAATTCTGCTTATTTTTTAAATGCATTATTGACGTTGATGTCGGTCTTAATTTTTATTCGTATTGTGGATGTCCTACGCCTCAATAAAAAGGGCAACCTTATTCTTTGGCTTGCGGCATTTGTTATTCTGTTCTCTAATATTTTTAATGATGTCCGGCATTATATTGTTCGTGATCATGGATATTTTTCCTTTTATTTATTAGCGATATTATCTTTGTTACAGTTTTTTCGAAACTATAAATGGTATTACGCACTATGGTGGGGTTTTGCGAGCATCATTGCTATGTTATTTCGCATTGAAGGCGCAGTTTTTTTTGTACTAATCCCAATTATTGCATTTTTCGATGTGAAGTATCCTTTTTTGCACCGTCTAAAATCATTTTTACAATTAAACATTTTTTTGATCGTTTCAGTCATTATTCTTAGTGTGATGTTTTTATTTTACTCCGATGAAGCGTTAGGACGTTTGCGTGAAATCAATTCCAATCATGCATTAATGTTTATAGCTGTTTTTCAAGCGAAATCTGCAGTTTTTAAACAATTTCTTTTCAATCGGCATGCCATGGTTGACCCACACATTATTTTATTTTTTACATTGATCATGTGGTACCTTTACAGTGTGGTAAGCAATGTATCATTTATATATATGATCTTAATCATTTATGCATGGTGTAAGCGGTTGTTAAAAGCGCAACCGATGATGCATGTGGTGATGTGGTCTTATTTATCGTTGAATGTCGCCTTGACTGCCTTGTTTTTAGCAGCTCATATGTTTCTTTCCAAGCGTTATTTGGTCGCAGAATCTCTCGTGCTGATGCTGTGGGTACCTTTTGCACTGGCGGCAATCCTCTCGCAATGGCAATCACGAAAATGGATTGTGATAATCGTTGCAACTTTACTGGCATTTTCTTCCATTGGTGGGTTGGTTGAATTTGGTTATTCAAAACGATATATTCGTGACGCAGGGAATTGGTTGCAACAACACGTACCCGCCAATGCAAAACTTTATACGAATGATTTTTTAATAAAATATTACTCGAAGCATTTCGGCAATGATATTTTTGCAAATATTTCAGATGCTAAAATCGATGTAGAAAATTATGATTATATTGCTATTCGGCAAAATAAAAAGAACAAAAAAACACAGCAAATACCTTTAGAACCCATACAAACTTTTCAAAATTCACGTGGAGATCAAGTCATTATATATAGGAGATAGCTTTTGAATATTACAATAATAGGCGCAGGCTATGTCGGTTTAGTTGCTAGTGCCTGTTTTGCGAGTAAAGGACATACTGTTACTTGTGTCGACCATGATGAAGTGAAAATTCATCTTTTACAACAAAATAAAATTCCCATTTATGAATCACATTTGGATTCCCTATTAAAAACATTTCCCGTGCAATTTCAGACTTCTTTGTCTACGTTATCTATAAAACAAGATGTCATCATGATTGCTGTCGGCACGAGAGATGTACTAGATGTTGCATTGGCTATCGGAAATTTTTTAACGGGTGAGTGTGTTATTGTCAATAAATCGACGGTACCTGTCGGCACCACAGAAAAAATTCAAGAAATCATCGCATTGCAACTTAAAAATCGTGGTCTTAATTTTTCTTTTGATGTGGTGAGTAATCCTGAATTTTTGCGCGAAGGACATGCCATTGCCGATTTTCTGCATCCAGATCGCATTATTTTGGGATTGTCTTCTGAAGGCGCAAAGTTAGTCATGCTAGCATTATATGCTTCATTTGTTCATCCCGATAAAATTTATATCATGAATACCAAAGACGCAGAAATGACAAAATATGCAACGAATGCAATGCTTGCTGCCCGAATTTCATTTATCAATGAAATGGCTAATTTATGCGATGAAGTTGGGGTGGATATAGAAAATGTTTGTTTAGGCCTTGGGGCTGATTCTCGAATTGGGAATTTATTTCTGGATCCAGGGTGTGGATATGGCGGATCTTGCTTCCCGAAAGATGTGAAGGCGCTCATCCAAATGGCTGAAAAAAAGGGAGTAGAGCCCTGCGTTTTAAAAGCCATTGAACGAAGAAATGAGATCCAAAAATGTATTTTAGTGAATAAAATTATTCAATATTTTGGTGAAAATCTCTCGGGTTTGACTTTTGGCGTGTGGGGGTTATCTTTCAAACCAGAAACCGATGACATGCGCGAAGCGTCATCTTTGACCCTTTTAAAAAATCTTTTGGACCGAAAAGCAGAAGTGCAAGCTTTTGATCCGATTGCGATGTCAAAGGCAAAGTCTTTTTTACCAAAAGATTGGTTTCAGTCTAAGCGGTTTCATTTGGTGGCAGATCCATATGATGCTTTACAGGCTGCAGATGCGCTTGTGTTGGTCACTGAATGGGAAATTTTTTCTACACTCAATTTTGATAAAATGAAAAACCATATGCGTCGTCATGTGATTTTTGATGGTCGCAATTATTACAATCCCGAACAATGCCGGCGCGCGAATTTTATCTATCATGGGATTGGTCGAGGAACATTAAATTAACGTCAGTTCGATATAAGAAATTTGATAAAAAACATCAAATTTCTTTGTTGATAAACTGACGTGTAGCATGGATCCCGGACAAACAAAAAGCGTTTTCCGGGATAACGACTCTTCTGACATAAGCACGATGTGCTTATGTCGAATTCACGTTAATTAATGCGAATTATAATATTTTTTTATTTACTAACTCCTAAAAATGAATTATATTTGCCCACAAGATAGACCATATTTTTTACTCTTTCAACAAGAGTAAATGATTATTAATTTCCAAAATTTATGGTTTAATGTTAAGATTATTTTAAGTTGGTTAAAAAGTGATACAGGAATGATAAGACAAAGAACCTTAAAAAACGTCATTAAGGCGACAGGAATTACACTACATGGTGGGGAACGCGCAGAATTAACCTTATGTCCCGCGCCACCCGATACAGGGATTGTATTTCAGCGTATTGATATTGATCCTATCGTTGAAATTCCGGCAAGGGCAAGTTATGTGGGCGATACCACGCTTTCGACTTCTTTGATTAAGAATGGCGTCCGCGTTGCGACCGTCGAGCATTTGCTATCCGCATTAGCTGGACTTGGGATTGATAATGCTTACGTTCATGTGACCGCTTCAGAAATTCCTATTATGGATGGCAGTGCTGCTCCTTTCGTATTCTTGGTGCAATCTGCTGGGATTCAAGAGCAAAATGCGCCTAAACGTTTTATTCGTATTAAACACAGGGTTAAAGTTCAAGATGGCGATAAGTGGGCATGTTTTGAGCCATTTGAAGGATTCAAAGTGACTTTCTCCATTGAATTTGATCATCCTGTTTTTAAATCCCATAGCAAAACGGCAACTTTAGACTTCTCTAGCACTTCTTATGTCAAAGAAGTCAGCCGCGCTCGTACTTTTGGATTTAAATCCGACTTCGAACGCTTACGTGCAATGAATTTAGCCCGTGGCGCAAGTCTCGATAATGCCGTTGCAGTTGATGATTTTCGTGTATTAAATGAAGAAGGTTTGCGTTATGAAGATGAGTTTGTTAAACATAAAATCTTGGACGCGATCGGCGATCTTTATTTGTTAGGTTCTAGTTTAATTGGAGCCTTCAACGGCTATAAATCAGGACATGCGTTAAATAATACTTTATTACGCAAATTATTAGAAAGAGAAGAAGCTTGGGAATATGTGACATTTGATGATCCCCGTGAGGCGCCTATTTCTTATCTCAGACCAATTCTTGCATTCGTCGAGTCTTAAAATTCTAAAGAGCCCGGTGAGAATTTCAATCATTACCGGGCTTTTGCTCAAAAGTTGATCCTCCTAAACATTTCCTCTTAAAAAACCCTGATATAATTAGAGTGTATATATACTACATATCGTCTAATGATTGGGGAGACATGATGCAAACCAATCTCAAAAAAATACTCGTTGTTGATGATAATCCAGCAATTCATGATGATTTTAGGAAGATATTTAATAAAAAAAATATCAATGAACTGGATCAAATGGAAGCGGAGCTTTTTGATAAAAAAAACGAGGAAGTGAAAAAAGTAACAAAATATATCATTGATTGCGCTTTCCAAGGACAGGCAGCTTTAGAGTTAGTCAAAAAATCAGTGGAAAATGCAGAACCTTATTCACTTGCATTTATCGACGCACGGATGCCGCCGGGGTGGGATGGTATCCAAACCATCAAAAAAATCTGGGAAGTCGATGCGCATATTCAAGTCGTCATTTGTACCGCTTTTGCCGATTACACATGGCAAGAAATTAGTGATGAATTACAAAATTCAGATAACTTTTTAATTTTAAAAAAACCTTTTGATATTAATGAAATTCGCCAATTAGTCGCAGCACTCACTAAAAAATGGGAACTTCGAGGCGAAGTGCAATATCAATTAGATCATTTAAAAACAGAAGTGGATTCGCGAACCGCCGACCTTGCTTTATCGCTTTCTTTGACC
Organism: Gammaproteobacteria bacterium; assembly: GCA_013287025.1. The sequence goes on from JABDEN010000023.1 coordinate 5,065, forward strand.
AAAGCCGCATTGGAATCCACGCCAGAAGGAATTGTGGTGATTGGAAATCAAGAGTTAAGTATGTTTAATAATATATTTTTGAAAATGTGGAAACTTTCAAAAGAAGACATGAAGGATAAAAAAGCGAATGATATTTATCAATATATGGCAGATCAAGTTGAAAATTCCGAATTATTTTTGAAATCGATTAAAATGCTCGCCGAGAGCAATGATACTACCAAAATGATGGATATTTGGCAGTTAAAATCAGGAAATATTTATGAATTACATGTGAAACCACAATATTTGAATAAAAAAATTATCGGTTTTGTGCTCAGCTGTCGTGATGTAACACATTCAAAAAAATTAGAAGAACAATTATTATATCAGTCTACTCATGATAGTTTAACAGAATTACCTAATCGCATTTTGTTAAGAGATAGAATTGCTGAAGGCATTCATCATGCGCAATTTAAAAAAAATCATCTCGCTGTTTTGATATTGGATTTGGATAATTTTAAAGAAATTAATGATAAATTTGGACATGATGCGGGAGATGAATTATTAAAACAAATTGGCGGGAGATTAAATGAAGCGACAAGAAAAATTGATACGGTGGTACGTTTAGGTGGTGATGAATTTGTCATTTTATTAACGGAGCTTGCACGAGCAGAGGATGCCATTGTAAAAGCCAAAGAGCTCCTTCAAAAATTTAACCATACATTCCAAATTCTTGATCATACGCTTGTCGTGTCAATCAGTATTGGGATTAGTTATTATCCAGAAGACGGCCTTGACGCCAATACATTATTAAAAAGTGCTGATGCTGCTTTATATCATGCAAAAAAATTGGGGAAAAATACCTTTCAAGTTTACATGTCGGAGTACAATCAACAATTATTACGCCGTGCAGAATTAAATGCGGAATTAATGCAAGCGTTAGGAAAGAATCAATTCATTCTAAATTATCAGCCGATTTTTGATGTTAGCACCAATAAAATTATTGGATTTGAAATATTGCTGCGTTGGCAACATCCATCTCTTGGTATCATTTTTCCAGAAAAATTCATCACGCTTGCAGAAGAAACTGGATTAATTGCACCGATTGGTGAATGGATATTATTGGAAGCATGCAAACAAATTAAATTGTGGCAAGTAGAATATGATGAGACATTGCGGATTGCAGTCAATATTAGTAAATATCAATTTATGCAAAAAAACTTTTTAGAAATGGTAAAAAATGTAATCGCGGAAACAAAAATTTTGCCGAGCGCGTTAGAATTAGAACTAACAGAAAATATCGTATTTGAAACTACTAATGCAACACTTCAAAAATTGGAACAATTAAAAAAATTTGGTGTTCGCTTATCTATTGATGACTTTGGTATGGGAAATTTAAATTTTTCCTATATGAAATGGTTGTCATTCGACAAGATCAAAATCGATAAAAGTTTTATTAATGGTGTTACTAATGATAAATACGATGAAGTTATCGTGGAAGCTATCATTGGAATTACGCAAAAATTAAATATAGAAATATTGGCAGAAGGCGTTGAAACGGAAGATCAATTACAATTTTTAAAAGAACATAAAGTAAATCAAGTACAAGGATATTATTTTAGTCCTCCTGTTAATATTGATGTTTGCGAAGATATGCTCGAACAACAAAAAGTAATTAACGAGAAAATATAATATGAAACTCAGCAATAAAGTATTGATTACATTTAGTGTGATATGGATCATCTTTCTTGGGATAGTCTATATTATTGGTTATCAATATTTTATGAGAAGTTATCTCAATATAGAAAAGTCAGAAATAGAAAAAAATGTTAACCGATATCATCAATATGTGAATGAAATTTTACACGCGCAAGGTGCGCAAGCTGTGGATTGGGGATATTGGAATGATGCCTATGAATATTTGGAAAATAAAAATAAAGATTTTATCGATCATAATATCGATTATTCAACATTGGCGAATTTAAGTATTAATTTAGTTTTGTATGTAAATACGCAAGGAAAAATTATCTATGGTACTGGTGCTGATTATACAAAAGAAGCTCTCGTACCTTACACCAAAGACATTGAGAAATATTTAAGTCCAGACAGCGTATTGGTAAAACATACCGATCCTATCAAAAGTTTTACAGGTTTAGTTAATTTACCTTCGGGTCTTATGCTGATTGCGGCAGCACCAGTGTCTTATTCGTTAAATGGTGTGACAAAACCTATTAACGGCGCCGTAATTGTTGGCAGATATTTTTCACAAGATTTGTTAGATAAAACCGCAAAGGCAATTAGTATTCCACTTTTAATTTATACCGTTAATCACATCAATGGAAATACATCACTTTCATCAATTTTTCAATTCTTGATTGCGAATAATAAAAACTACATCGATCTCGTTAATAGTCAAACAGCGCATGTCTATACGCTTTTTCGAGATATCAATCAAAAGCCGATAGGGATGGTCGAGCTTTTTGTGTCAAGAGATATTTATAACGCGGGAGTTAAAGCGACGAATTATTATTTAACTATTTTTCTAACCTTGGGTTTCATATCAGGTATTTTAATATGGTTTTTATTAAAATCTTTAGTGTTAATTCGATTAGAAGATTTAAATAAAAAAATAATGAAAATTAGTGAAAGCAAAGATTATAGGCATCGCATTGAAGTTTCCTATCATGATGAAATATCATATCTTGCGAAACATTTTAATCATATGATGCAAACCATTCAACATTCGCATGGACAGCTTTCTCATCAAGTGCAATTGTTGCAAGAATCAGAAATGCAACTTGAAAAGTTGAATGCTACATTAAAAGAAGAAATTAATGAGCGTAAACTGGCGGAAGAAAAGATATCCGCATTGCAAAGTAAGCTTTTGCTTGCGGCGCGTCGCGCTGGAATGGCAGATATTGCAAACGGCGTTTTGCATAATGTGGGAAATATTTTAAATAGCGTTGCAACAAGTATTGGAGTCATTCGAGAAAGATCTAGCGATGATAAAATTACAAAAGTCGAAAAAATTGTCGATTTATTACTTCAGCAAAATGATATAGGAAAATTTTTTAGTGAAGATCCCAAAGCAAAAAATATTCCCAATTATCTTTCAATGATTGCAAAATCACTACAAGAAGACAAAAATTTAATTTTAGATGAAATTTTAATTTTAGATAAAAATATTGATGTGATAAAAAATGTAGTAACGAGTCAACAATCTGCAAGTGAATCGATTGGCATTGTTGAGAAAGTGAATCTTGCGAATCTCATTGACGATGCCTTGTCGGTAAATAAATTTATTTATGAAAAATCTGATATTAAAATCATACGCGATTATGATGATAATAAAACTATTTTAATCGATCGCGTGAAATTATTGCATATTATCGTGAATTTTATCAAAAATGGTATTGAGTCAGTACTTTCCAACAATAATAATCATAAAGTCATTATTATACGCACTGAAAATGTTGATGTAGATCATATCATGATACAAGTAGAAGATAATGGTATCGGTATAATACCCGAACATTTAGACAAGATTTTCTCATTTGGTTTTACGACCAAAAAAACAGGACATGGTTTTGGAATGCATACCAGTGCGAATTTTGCGGGTGAGATTAATGGTAGAATATTTGCGGAAAGCAAGGGCTTGAATAAAGGCGCTTTAATGACGTTGATATTACCTATAACACCCGAGAAAAAAACTGCAGATGTATCAAAGACTGAGTTGCCGTCCTCTGTGCCATCTTGAGCGATGACGGATCATCGCTCAGGATATCATTAATTATCCGTTATTTTTTTCAAAATATGTTGTAATTTCTTATCATCAATTTTATCCGCAATTTCACTCACTTTTAATTTAGCATTCGCGCTTAATTTTTTTTGTGCGACACGTGGTTTACGTTTTGGATGAGGGGTATAGGAAGGATGTACTTTGCAACAAATCGCTTTCAAATTTTTTAAATCAGGATAAGCCCGTAATAAAGGCAATAATTGCGGAACATAAAAACGAATACGTGTGAGCCAGAGAGGATTATCCGCGATGACAATGCACTGATTATCAATTAAGTTGACTATTTGGCAATGATCAGCAATATGCGCATCGCTGCCTAAACTTTCTCTTAGATAGGCATTCCATTTTTTTAATTGATTTAATTTGGTTAATAAGGGACCAAGGGTATTGTTGCTTTCATTCATAAACTTTTGAATAGTCATGAAAATATTTTAAAGGGAACATGAGTAGAAATACAGAAAAAGTTAGGTTAGAATCCACAAGCTATAAAAATTCCTACGAGGAGTACTCATGAAGCGTTTATTATTCTTATTCTCTGCATTATTGGTTTCAACATTTGCTTTTGCCGATGCACAAATTTTAATTTCCTCTGTTCCACAGCCTAAAGAAATCATCGTGGCTCCTCATGGCTACGCGTCTTGTCGAATGGTGCCTGCTGGCTTCCAGCATGGCGTTTGGCGCGATCAGCACCGTGTTTGTCAGTATAATGGTGGAAGGGCCAGAGGCACCTGGATTTCAGGTTATTGGACATGCTCAAAATTTAAGCATCATCATTGTGCCTATTGGGCATGGGAACCCAGCCGTTGGGAAGGTCGTCATGCGGAGTTCTATGGACAGCCTGTTCCTCCACCTCCGCCGCATTATGCGCATGGCGGTAAACCCCATTATTATCAATAATTTTCACAGCAGTTCCCGCTAAGAGCGCGGGAACTGCTTCCTTTTATATATGAGCAATCCGAAGTGAATTCGGATTTGCTCACTTAGAGGGGAGAATCGCGATTCTCCCCTCTAAGAACACCCCATCGCGAAAAGTTAGCGTGAACAGCTGTAATTTTCAAATTAAAAAGGGCATTGTTAAAATTTCACTGCCCTTTTATTTCAAGATAACCGTTTGACTTTTATTACAAAGTAGGTAATGCTTCCAGACTATTTTTCCACTTTTAGTCGACATTGGACCTATGCTAAATCGAATTTTTACAAGTGTTTTTGGTAATCGAAATCAACGTGTTTTAAAAAATTTATGGAAGATCGTTGATAAAATTAATGCGTTAGAACCTTCTATTTCTGCACTTTCTGATACGGAACTGAAAGCCAAAACCGAGGAATTTCGAGAACGCTTGAAAAAAGGCGCAACACTCGAAAGTTTATTGCCCGAAGTTTTTGCGGTCGTTCGTGAAGCAGGCAAACGTACACTGAATATGCGGCACTTTGATGTGCAATTATTGGGTGGGATGGTGCTTCATGGTGGTAATATCGCTGAAATGCGCACCGGCGAAGGTAAAACGTTAGTCGAGACGCTCGCCGCTTATCTTAATGCCTTGAGTGGAAAAGGCGTTCACATTATCACAGTTAATGATTACCTTGCAAAACGCGATGCGGAATGGATGAGTCCCATCTATAGTTTTTTAGGATTAACGACAGGCGTCGTGGTTTCCAATATGACACCGCAAGAAAAACAAGCCGCGTATGCATGTGACATTACCTATGGCACAAATAATGAATTTGGTTTTGATTATCTACGCGATAATATGGCGTTTAGTATGGCTGACAAAGTGCAACGTCCCTTGCATTATGCCATCGTGGATGAAGTAGACTCTATCTTAATTGATGAAGCAAGAACCCCGCTCATTATTTCTGGCGCTGCAGAAAATAGCACCGAATTGTATCTCGCGGTGAATAAGCTTATTCCGCAATTAAAAAAACAACTCGAAAAAGATGGGCCAGGGGATTATTCCGTCGATGAAAAATCGAAGCAAGCTTATCTTTCAGAAGAAGGTCATCAACGAGTCGAAGAATTATTCTTAAAATCAGGACTGATTCAAGAAAATGAAAGTTTATATGATGCGAATAATATTATGTTAATGCATCATTTAAATGCGGGATTGCGTGCGCATGCACTTTTCCAGCGTGATATTGATTATATCGTGCAAAATGGCGAAGTGGTGATTGTGGACGAACATACGGGACGCACGATGCCAGGTCGTCGTTGGTCAGACGGTTTGCATCAAGCGGTAGAAGCAAAAGAAGGTGTGCAAATTCGACAAGAAAATCAAACGCTCGCTTCCATTACTTTTCAAAACTACTTTCGTATTTACGAAAAATTGGCAGGGATGACCGGTACTGCTGATACGGAAGCTTACGAATTTCAACAAATTTATGGTTTAGAAGTGGTTGTGTTACCGACCAATATGCCAATGGTACGTAATGATCAACCCGATTTTGTTTTTATGTCAGCGGAAGAAAAATTTAATGCGATTGTTGAAGATATTCAAAAAGTTCGTGTAACGGGACAACCTATTTTGGTTGGGACGACTTCTATCGAAACTTCCGAATATCTTTCGAATCTGTTAAACAAATTGAAAATTCCACATAATGTCTTAAATGCAAAATTCCATGAAAAAGAAGCGCATGTTATTGCGGAAGCAGGGCGTCCTGGTACCGTGACGATTGCAACGAACATGGCAGGAAGGGGTACTGATATCGTGCTCGGTGGAAGTCTGAAAGCCGAACTTAAACAACTAGAAAATCCTTCACCCGAGGAAATAAAAAAACGTACCGAAGATTGGCAAAAAAGACATGATGACGTCATTAAAGCGGGCGGTTTGTATGTATTAGGCACGGAAAGACATGAATCACGCCGTATCGACAATCAATTACGTGGTCGTTCCGGTCGACAAGGCGATCCTGGCAAATCACGTTTTTACCTTTCTCTCGCGGATAATTTGTTACGCATTTTCGGTGGCGATCGCCTTACCAATATTATGAGACGCATTGGAATGGAAAAGGGTGTCGCGCTCGAATCACGCATATTAAGCAACAGTATCGAAAACGCGCAACGCAAAGTAGAAGCCCATAATTTCGATATTCGTAAACAATTATTAGAATACGATGATGTGGCGAACGAACAACGTAAAGTCATTTATCGTCAGCGTGATGAATTATTAACGGCAGATAGTATTGCAGATACGATCGACGCCGTACAAAAACAAGTGATTGATAATGTCATTAATTTTTATATTCCGCCACAAAGTTTAGAAGAACAATGGGATATTCAAGGATTAGAAAAAAAGCTGGCGCAAGATTTCAATGCGTCCCTACCTATTCAAGAATGGTTAGATAAAGAAGAAGGATTGCACGAAGAAAATTTACGCGAGCGCATATTCGATAAAATTAGAACCGCCTATGTGGATAAACAAAAAGATCTCGAGCCAAATGTCATGCGTCAATTCGAAAAAGCGGTCATGTTGCAGACACTTGATAATTTTTGGCGAGAACATTTAGCGGCGATGGATTATTTACGTCAAGGCATTCATTTACGTGGTTATGCGCAAAAAAATCCAAAGCAAGAATATAAACGTGAGTCTTTCGACTTGTTCGTCGCATTACTGGAACGTGTGAACAATGAAGTCATTTCCGTGTTAAGCAAATTTGAAGTACGAAAAGAAGAAGATGTCGCGGAAATGGAAGCAAAACGACGTAATGTTGCAAATTTCAATATGCAGTATGAGCATGCAGCTTTTGCAGCAGATAATCAAGATGAAGAAAATATAGAATCCAACGTGGTTCCCATAGGTGCACGAAATGCACCTAAAGTAGGCCGCAACAACCCATGTCCTTGTGGTTCTGGCAAAAAATTCAAGCAGTGTCATGGTAGTTTGTCCTAATGCATGTTGCGGTAGGGTTGGTATTCAATGAAGCAGGGAAGATTTTAATCGCGAAACGTCCACCGCATAAATTTAAAGGCGGACTTTGGGAATTTCCGGGTGGGAAAGTGGAGGCGGGAGAAACTCCTCTGCAAGCTTTGCAGCGTGAGTTTTTGGAAGAAGTCGGAATTCATGTCATGCTTGCAGATCCATGGATGCAAATATCTTCCCATGTTTTTCTCGATATTTATCAAATAAAAAAATATTCGGGCGAAGCCTTTGGTCGAGAAAACCAAGAGATTTTATGGGTGAATATTGCTGAACTTTCGCAATTTACTTTTCCGGATGAGAATCAGTTGATTATTGATAAATTGAATTCTGTCGAATCTTAATGACGTCGTCCCGCGGCTTGTCCGCGGGATCCAGTGACAGCATCTATGCAGCTCTGGATCCCGCGAATAAATCGCGGGACGACGGGTTATGAGTCACGAATGATCTTCTTCAACTTTTTTCGAAAACTGCAACTTCAACAGCCTGATACATTCTTCATTTAATAATTTTGTACGTTCAGCAGTCGATGCTTCAGTGTAACAACGCAATTCACTGGCATTTCCAGAAGGACGTAAGTGTATAATTTCGCCATTGTCATAATAAATTCTGAGGCCATCTAAAACTTCTGTTTTTTCGACAGAGGCTTTAATTTTAAAAAAATCTTTTTTTCTAATGTTATGCGCCAATTTAGCTAAAAAAGCATGGCTTTGTTCAGATGGAATATCATGAATACTTTGACTTTCGGTGTACAAACGCGTGTGTTTTTGGACTAATTCAGAAATGGTTAGCTTAGATTTTTTGGCGTGTGTAATGATGGTTAATAAGGAAATAAGACTATCACGCGTGGGTAGCGCTTTTAAAATTTTACCTTCCGTATAAAAATCGGTACCAATGAGTACCCCCCCATTTGCTTCATAACCAATAATACGGCCTTTTCCATCATTAATCAGGTTATTTATTTTTTCAATAATATAAGGTGAGCCTATTTTGGTGCGGTAGATTTCTTTAAATTGTCGGATATATTCAACGGAACTATTACTGGTATAAGGCGTGACGACAAAATTTGCCTGTAAAATAAGTGCGGTTAACATTCCAATAATATCACCGCGGAGCCATTGTCCATGTTCATCCGTCAGCATGGGCCGATCACCATCGCCATCGGTTGAAACAATTAAATCGAGTTTGTACTCCTCAATATATTTTTTTGCGATATCTTTTTCATGTTTGGTTAAAGCTTCGGTATCTATAGAATGAAATGTATCCGTTTTTCCAAAAACATATATTGTTGCGCCGAGTTTTTGAAAAATATCGGCAAGCGTTTCTAAAGCGACACTCGAATGCGCATACATTCCAATTTTTAATTTACTTAGTGCATCAGTCGAAAAAAATTGCAAATAGCGTTCGGCATATAAATGATAAGCAAAAGGAACAGTTTCTAGTTGATTATTTGATAATTGTAAAAGCGCATGATTTTCATCAAACAAGGAACGATCAATCGTAATACTCTGTTCCATAATTGCTTTTTCGTCGGATTTTAAAATTTCTCCATCCGCTTTATAAAATTTAATACCATTCATGTTAGAGGGAATGTGACTTCCTGTTACGATTAATCCTGCGGTTTTTTTATGTAAACAATAATTGGCAAGAGCAGGTGTTGGGATTTTTCCTACATTTTCTACTTTTAAACCTTTGCTCTCTATCGCTCCCTGAATCACTTTTAGAATATGATCGGTATTGACTCTTAGATCTCCTGCGATAATGATAGTCTGATCCGGTGTGAGTTTTTTTATATTTTCTAAGTAATGCAAAAAAGCAAGCGTATATACGTAGCATATTTTATCGGTTAAATGACTATTCAGCCCCCGAATACCACTGGTGCCAAATTTTACTTTTGTTTTTTCTGCGAATTCTTGTAACAGAATGGTTTCCAATTTTGTTTTTAACATTGAATTCCCCAATTATTCCTGTGATTGTTGAAATTTACTAATCCCATGTTCTGTTTTGTCCCAGTAGCTTGGATTAAAAAATAATTGATAAAGTGCACGATAGCTTGCAAGGGACATTAAGAGCCAATAGATTGGTGCGGTAATTGCTGATAAAAGTAAAGCATATTTTTTTCTTCTTAAAATTCCTAAAACATTAAGAATGACTACGCCGAGTGTGCCAACAATAAAATTAAACCAGGCAAGATGAATGATATATTCTGGGAATAAATAGGATAAATTGGAAGGAGATGGTAGTAACAAAATAAAAAATATCACCCACAAAATTAAAATACTTAAATTACTGACAATGGTCCCTCCAACAAATAATATAAAACCTATTAAACCTGGCGTGCCAATGGCGCGCCATAGTTGAAAAGGATTTCGCATATGAACGATAAAAGTTTGCATGTAACCTTTTACCCAACGCGTTCTTTGTTTTAACCAATTGAGTAATTGACAATTGGCTTCTTCATAAGTCGTCGAAGGAATAACCCGCGCTGTATATCCCAGTCTTGCAAGGCGAATTCCAATATCCGCATCTTCTGCGACATTGTAAGGATCCCATGCATCGATTTTTTTTAAGATCGATGTTTTAAAATGATTACTGGTACCGCCAAGCGGTATTGGCGTCCGTAAATGTTCTAAGGCAGGTAATAACAAGTCAAACCAATAAGTGTATTCAATGCTAAACATTCGCGTGAGCCAATTTTCATTTGCATTAAAAAAATTTAATCTTCCTTGTACGCAAGCTAAATTTGAATCCTTGTGTTGCATAAAACTGGCGAGAGCAATGTACAATTGATTGGGATCCGGTTTATCTTCTGCATCATATAATGTTAAATATTCGCCCCGCGCAAATTTCAAGCCATAATTACAGGCTTTGGCTTTAGTGCGGGGCTCACCAATCGGAATATAAATCAATTCACAATAAGAAGGTAAACTTAGTGATTTTAATATTTCAATGGTACTTTCGTCATCTTGTTCAATGAGGATTTTTACGTCAAGTTTATGTTTAGGATATTGCAAGTGACGAATGCTACGAAATAAAGTCGCTAACACCATTTTTTTTTCTTTATAAAGCGGGATGAAAATAGTATAAATCGGTAAATCACGTTTAGGTATTTTTAAATTTTCTGATAAATCTGTTTTATGTTTTATAAATAACGCTATCGTTGCTAGACTCACTTTATAAATTAAAATAAAAGATAAAGTAAATGTTAAAATGATATTTACTTTAATAAAAAATTGAATAGGATTTCGATACAAAAAATATAAACATCCAATAAAAAAAACAATCAGTAATATTTTTTGAAAGCGTGAAAAAGTATTTTTAGCACTAAATGTCTTGTTAGAATTGATTAAAGTATTGATAGCGTTGTCTAAATAATTATTACTAAATCTTTTTTGCAAAGTCCATAAAATATCAAATTTAGGCGTACATACAATGTGTGTGTCCGTACCCCAATGAGAATAAATAAATTCAATCGTTTCTAAAGATACATTGCTGGTTGCGATTATATTTTCTTTGACAGGAATACACATTTTTTCGATATAAATATCGTGATCTTTTTCCGTCAATAATGTTAAATCGACGGGATTTTTTATTAAATCGATACATTCCATTCCATAATGTTGCGCAAGGGTTCGATAATAATCAATGGAACGCATGTTGCTAATAGCAAATAAAATATCTCCTAGCTGGCCGCCGTTTTCTGATTGCAATTGTAATGCTTCATCAATATTCTCTTGTGTTGCGAGATTTCGATGAATAAAAAATTGGCCTAATTTCATGTAAATCCTTAAAATTTAAACCAAGGGGCCAAAAAGGCTGAAGTACCTTTCCCTACATTTTTTCCACCGACATCTTGCGACATGCCGACTTGTATTCCAATGCTTTTTGTAAACCAATATACGACGCTCGAACTTAAGGTATACAAATTATAAGGTGCGCCGGAAGGCTTATCAAAGTGGTCGAGACTTAAGGTGTTAAAGCTTTGCATTAAAATCCAAAACGTATCGTCATCGAATTTAACACCACCTTCGAAATTGATTTGTGCGAGATTGCCCGCATTGAATCGTTCCACAATGCCGGTGAGAGAACCAATAAACCATGAAATTGTTTTTTTCTCATTTTGTCCACTGGCGCCAAATAATACAGATTGTCCCATATTTAAGTGACTGTTGGATGCTGGAATATTGAACTGTACCCCTGCGCCTAGTGCATCCACAAAAGCTTGAAACGAAATGACTTTCGAATCACCGGACCACATCAAATAACGCCCGAATAACGAGTTGTCGTAGTCCCCAGTTTGCGTTCCATTGGCATTGGTATGACTTTGGAGGCCTGATGCGTAAAAGCCTACAGTGAGCTTGTCATAGAGCCCATATTCCACGTAATTGGAAAGTTCCCATTTTTTGTAAACGGGTGAGCTTTGTTGATCTCCGCTGCTATTCCAAAACTGGTTACTTTCGTACCTGCGGACGCCAAAAATATCCAATCCTTGGCCTTTTTCTTGCACCCAAGCGCCTGCATAAGAAAGCGCTGGAAAAATGAAATAAAACAACCACAAAAGTAGTACTATTTTGCGCATATTTGGAAAAGTCCTTTTTATCCCAACCAGCATTTTACCATAATTATCTAATTAATCAGTGAGATAGTGATGGATTAAAATAATACAGAAAGTATTGATCTATCCAATAATTAAGCTAAACTTAAGATATATGGTTAATAATTAGTCAATAAACGTTAGTTGGCTAATTTAAAGGCAGGATGTGCTTATGATGTTTCAACCGAAACAAGGGGTGGTGAAAAAAGTTAAAGGAAACGTCAAACTTTCAAATTCGCTCGGCCAAACTTATTCCCTTAAAAAAGGCGATATTTTAAATATTGGCGATACTATTTTAAAAAAAGAAACGTATTCTAATCTAAAAATAAAATTTAGTAACGGAAAAAAAGTGAAGTTGGATCCCCGCAAAAATGTCATTCACCTCGCTGACATTATGTCAAAAGCTTATAAAAATGAATTAACGCACGATATCAGTCATCATTTATATGAGAAAGAGCCGACATATAGTGCTAAACATACTTTTAGTTTGGGTGAAAAATTAATTTTAGGTGTATTACTGTTTGGCTTGATTGTGGGCGGGTTTTTTAATTTTCCTACAGGGTTATTTTGGTTAAATGCCATTTTAGTTACCGTCACGCTAGGAATTTGGGTTTATAAATTTTTATTAAGTACGGTAAGTTTTTCTATACCTTTAAAAAATTATTCGGAGAAATTTTATGTGGATATCGAGGATAATAATTTACCCATTTATACTATTCTCATTCCTTTATATAAAGAAAAAGAGGTGACAATTAGATTTCTTTTGCAGGCATTGGATCAATTAGATTATCCACGCGATAAATTGGATTTAAAACTCATTCTTGAATCGGATGATATAAAAACAAAAGAAATGATTGAAACAATCAATCATCCATTACGATTTCAAATGTTAGTGGTACCCGACGGTACTCCACGTACGAAAGCGAGAGCGTGTAATTATGGATTAGAATTTGCATTAGGCGAACTCATTACTATTTTTGATGCAGAGGATCGGCCCGATCCTGATCAATTAAAAAAAGCCTATTATGATTTTCAACAGCATGAAGACAAGTTGATTTGTTTACAAGCCGCGCTTAATTTTTATAATGCCAATGAAAATACGCTCACTCGTATGTTCACTTTAGAATATACATTTTTATTTGATTTATTATTACCTGCGCTCAATGATTTAAATTTACCAATTCCTTTAGGTGGTACGAGTAATCATTTCAAAACTAAAATGTTACGAAAATTAGGTGGTTGGGATCCTTTTAATGTGACAGAAGATGCGGATTTAGGTATGCGAATTCATAATTGGGGATATCGCGTAGGCACTTTGTACTCCACGACTTATGAAGAAGCCAACTGCCATCTTTTTAATTGGTTTAAACAACGCACGCGTTGGATAAAAGGTTATATGCAAACCTATCTTGTTTATATGCGGAATCCACTCGAATTTATGAAGCAGACTGGTTTACAAGGGTTTATGAGTTTTCAGTTTATTATTGGTGGGACCGTTTTTGCAAATCTTTGTAATATTCTTTTATGGATAGTTTTTATCGCGACTTATGTAGTGCCACATTCTACCGCATTTATGTTTAATGATACGGTGCTGAATATTGCTTTTTATAATTTTATTGCAGGAAATATCATTTTAATTGGAATTCACGTCATGGCAGCCGCGAGACGTAGATTATATCATTTAATCCCGTATGCGTTTTTAACCCCTTTCTATTGGATATTAATGAGTATTGCGAGTTATATCGCACTATATGAATTAATATTCAATCCCTCATATTGGTACAAAACCGAACATGGTATTAGTGAATATTTGAATAAATCGGCAGCGGGTTAATGAAATAATATGCTAAGGTTTTGTGTTTCATCACCACAAAAAACAAACGCAAAAAATATTAGAAAAAATAGACGCGCTCCCATATAAGAGCGCCGCTTTTCAAATTAGGTAATAGGTTTGCAGGTTATGGTTAGCTCATGGGCTGCACGGGTAACCATATTTCCTGAACATCGTGCTTTATATTTATCTTGATCATCAACACCTAAAATTTCTAGATCGACTAGTTTCACATCTTTGTATTTTTCAAAGGTAAAATTACGATCATAGTCTGTCGTTACAATTTCATAACCTATTGGATTACCATTGTAATACACTTGTATTTTCAGGTTATTATTTTCTAATGGAATTTTTTTAATTGGAGATGAATCAGAATATCTAATCGCATAAGTATATTCAGGTTTTGAAGGAGTGGCGCCTTTAATAACTCTAAAAGAAGGATAAAATTCAATTCCGACAATTTGGATGCCGGCAAAGGCGGGGGTTATAGCTAAAAGACAAGAGAGAGCGAGTAGCTTTTTTATCATGTGAGATTCCTCCGTGATAGAAATCTTACTTGTAGGATAAATTCATTATTTCACAGAAAAAAAAAACCGACAATCTTTGGGTTATTCTTAAGCTTTAATGAAACTTTTACCAATTAATTGTCATGCGTAAGAATTTGTCAGTGATGAAATATAACAATAATGCGAAAATCATGATTGTAATTAATGCAGCAAATAATAGATCAATTTGCATTCTTGCGTTTGCACTTAGCATTAAAAAGCCCAATCCTTGACTTGCCCCAACCCATTCACCAATGATTGCACCCATGGGAGCAATCACGGACGCGACCCGTACACCCGATGCAAATTTTTGTGCCGCGGCTGGAATGCGAATATACCAAAAAATTCGCCATTTTTTTCCGTTCATCATTTTTGCAAGTTCTAGCCAATTTTTATCTGTATTTTTTAATCCATCATAAAATGCACTGGTAATAGGAAAAAATATCATGATGATGGTAATCACAATTTTCGAAGTTAAACCAAATCCAAACCACACAACAAAAAGTGGTGCGATAGCAAAAGTCGGCATGGCTTGACTCATAATTAAAATAGGAAGTAACCATACTGCGAGAGGCCGCCAAAATAACATGAAAATCGCAGTTAAAGTGCCAAATAAAATTCCTAATAATAATCCAACACAGGTTTCAAATATGGTTGGAAGTGCTTCTTTAATAATAAGCATATAATGCATTTTAAAAGCGAGTAAGACTTGAAGAGGGCTTGGCAGAATGTAAGGTTGCAGATCGAAAATGACAATAATCATTTGCCATAAAACAATAAAACTTAATATTGTCAAAATAAGTCTTGTAGCCGTTGCGAAATGCATTGTCATTGCGAGCTCAATTCAGATTCGGTTAAAGTTTTCATTATTTCAGAATAATATTTCATGATTTCAGGATTACTGGTATCTCTCGGTGTTTTCGTATGCAATGTTGAAATAATATGCAACGCTTCAGAATTTTTACCTAATATAAAAATTTCATCAGCCATTCTTAAGGCCTCGAGTGGATCATGCGTCACTAAAAACACCGTACGATCTTTTAATAATTCAACGGTTAATGTTTGTAATTCATATCGGGTAATCGCATCTAATTGCGAAAAAGGTTCGTCCAAGAGAACAATGGGTTTTTCTTCTAATAAGGTACGGACTAATGCAACACGTTGCCGCATTCCTCCAGATAATTGGTGAGGATAATGATATTCAATATTTTTTAATCCGGAACGCTCAAATAATTTTTTTACTTTTGAGACCGTGACGCGAGAAATTTCCCCACGTAATTTTGCGCCTAGCATTGCATTATCCATTGCATTCAACCATGGAAGTAAAATGTCTCCTTGGGCAAGATAAGAAATATTATTTTGTAGAGATAAATCATCAATAATTATTTCACCTGAAAAATGTGTATCTTCTTGATCAAAAGGTATAAGACCTGCAATTAATCGCAATAACGTGGTTTTACCAGAACCGCTGTTCCCCAAAAGACAAGTCAGTTTTCCACCTTGAATGGTCAATTCTAATTGATGAAACAAAGTCGTCTTCTGGAAACGAAGCGTCGCATTACGAATATAGATGTTTGGTGAATTTAGCATTATGATAAAATCATCGTGAAATAAACATTATATCAAAATTTATACAGGAGTGAAACATGGACGCCCGAAAGAAAGAAGAAGTGAAAGATGGAGATGTTGTAAAGAGTGACTCTTCTTATTTTGACGTTGATTTAGATGACAATGTAGAAGATGCAACGCATCGTTTGTTTGTTCCTAAAGAAAAATCTTTTTGGGGATTTTTTTCATATTTTTTTAATTGTTTGTCTCGACATCCCGAAGATGATGCATTTCCAGAATCTGAACATTCATTTGCAGAACCTTTAACACCTTCTTTTTTAGAAGTAAAAAAGAAGTGACGCTATGTTCCTAAACGTAAAACGTCATTGACGACCGCTTGAATTAATAACAGGATTAAGGCAATAAATCCCAAGCGGAAAAAAAGTAATTGTACGCCTTCTGAAAGAGGGCGACCGCGAATCAATTCAATGAAATAAAATAATAAATGCCCACCATCTAATCCTGGGATGGGTAGAACATTGATTGCGCCAATAGCAATACTAATAAACGCGAGAAAATTCAAGAATGGGATAAACCCCACATTTAATGCATTTCCAGCGCTTTCAAAAATGGTAATGGGACCGCCCAAACTTTGAAAAGAAACTTTTCCTGTTAACATTTTCCCAATAAAAACAAAATTTAATTGAATAAATTCAGCGGTGTTTTGCCATGCATGCGCAAGGGCTGCTATCGGCGAATACTGAATTTTTCGAATCATTTCATCTGGCCATCGAAAATCTGGAGCGATTCCAACAAATCCTGATTTTTTAGAAAATAAATCTTTTTTAACACCAATGGTAATGGGTAATTGTAGCGTTTTTCCATCGCGTTCAATGCTAAAAATAAAAGTTTCACCCGGATGATGATGGATAATTTTCGCCGCATCAATCCATGTATGAATGGGTTCTTTATTTATTGCGACGATCTTATCATTTTTTTGCATCCCGGCACTAGCTGCAGGAGAATCTGGCATAATTTCTGTAACTACATTCGGAATTTCAGGTTCATATGGCGTAATGCCAAGGCTATCGAGAGGATCAGGTTTTAATGAATCCATTTTCCAATTTTCTAGATTGAGTTGGTAATTCTCTTCTTTTTTGGAATGTAGTGGTTTCGTTTGTAAGGAGATTAATCGATTTTCACCATAAAAATCCATCATACTTAATACGATGTTCATCCAATCATTCGTGGGCTTTTGTTCAATACTGATGATTTCTTCGTTCGGTTTTAATCCTGCCTGGCTTGCAATAGAATGAGGTGCAATTTTGCCGATAACTGGAGCGATAGTATTGAAACCAATAATGAAAATCAGCCAATATAAAATAAAAGCAAAAATAAAATTAGTGAGTGGGCCTGCGGCAACCACGGCAATTTTTTTATAAAGCGGTTGGCGATTGAACGCGACGGGTAAATCGACTTCTGCAACGGGCCCCTCATTTTCATCGAGCATTTTGACATACCCGCCGAGCGGTATCATTGCTAACACATATTCAGTACCTTTCTTATCGTATCTTCGCCACAATGCTTTACCAAAACCGATCGAAAAACGTAAGACCTTGATCCCCATCATTCGTGCCACAATGAAGTGACCAAATTCATGGATACCGACAATTAAAAAAATGGTAATCACCATTCCGATGATTGAGATAATGATATTTAACATTTCATGTCCTGAAAGTTCATACCAACATTTCGCGACTATTTAATCCAATCGATTTCAATTGCTTATTAATTTCAGCAATTTTATTCGAATCATTTAAGGGCCCAATTTGCACTCGATAAAGTTTTTTCGCGCGCTTGAGTTCAGTAATTTTTACAGGAGTCGAGACTAAACCGCTTAATTGTTTTTTTAATTTTTCGGCATAGGCTTTATTTTGGAATGCACCGACTTGTAAATAAATTGCAGCATGTTTTTTAGCAGATTTATTTTTCGAAATAATAATCGTTTCTTTTTTTCGTACGGGGAATTGTTTAGCTTCCGTCGTATTTTTTGCAAAAATAGGGGTGGGTGTTAGATCGAAATCATCTCTACGAGGATCAATGGCCCTGACTTCAACTCGTCCGGTGCCTGTTCCCGTAATACCAAGTTTTTTGGCGGCGGCGTATGATAAATCAATCAAACGATTTCCTACAAAAGGTCCGCGATCGTTGACTTTGACAATAATTTTTTTTCCATTGACCAAATTAGTGACTTCTACATACGTTGGCAGCGGGAGCGATTTATGCGCAGCGGTCATCGCTAACATATCGTAAGGTTCTCCGCTTGACGTATTTCTTTGATGAAATTTTGTGCCATACCAAGAAGCCGTGCCGGTTTCTTTATAATTTTTGCTCGAACCCATGACGTTATATTTTTTGCCAAATACTGCGTAGGGTTTGTTTCCGTATTTGCTCAAAGGCTCAACTTTGGGAACAGCATCTTGTATTTGAGAAACATCCACATTGTATCCGGGAGGGCCATCTGTTTTCGTGGTGGAGCAGCTAGTCAGAAGGGATAAAATAAATACAAAAAAAATGATACACCACGCGCGATGCGGTGGTGGAAAATTTTTATCAAAGA
>JABDEN010000024.1 GCA_013287025.1 Gammaproteobacteria bacterium
TTCAAAAGCAATTTTAGCACCAAATGAATATCCCCATAATGTATAAGGTCCATTTGCCTGAATTTTTTTAATTGCTTTAATATCTTCAACTGCAATGGTGATGATGGAAGAGCCTGGGATTTCGCAATTATTCAGACCACTGGCTTGTATTCCATAAAACGGACGATTGAGACGAACATGATTTGCGAGCAATCTTAAATTCATTGGATAGCCGCCAAGTCCGGGCCAGCAAAAAATCGGAGCATTTGTTCCAGACAAGGATAAGGGTATTATTCTAGATATTTTTTTGTCGCACTGATTATTAATGGTTAAAGCTAATTTTTCGATCGTTGGTGTTTCAAACAAAATTTGCGCGGGAATTTCGCACCCTAATTTTTTACTTATTTCATTAATTAAAATCATTGCAAGCAATGAATTGCCACCGGCATCGAAAAAATTGTCGGTGACGGAAGCTTCCTCAATTTTCATTATTTTCTTCCAAATATCTAATATGATGGCTTCTTCTCGATTTCTTGGTGCAATCAAATTAGCATTAGATTTTGTAAAGTGCTCTTCTCTCGCCAGCAATTTTTCCAATGTTTTATAATCAATTTTACCATTCACGGTTTGCGGTAAATGATCTAGTATCATAATTTTATTAGGTATCATAAAATCTGGTAACAAATGAGATAAATCATCTTTGAGTAGTTCTGAAGGGCCTTTTGCATGTACGATATCTTCATTCATCCCATCACTTGTTATTTGCGCATCACTCACGAGACCACCAATACAAAAATAAAAAGGTCCAGAATCTCGTCCTATATTTTTTAATATCGTTTGGAGCGGTTTTGCGGAAGGTAAATCATCGCCACTTTTAGAGCTATAACCGGAAGACATCAACCCTAGTTTTAATTGGTTCATTTGCAAATGTTGAAGTTTTCTTCCCAATTCAATATATTGCAGCCACTCATTAGAATTTCTGCTTATTAAAATAATGCCGAATGAAGCTTTTTCATAAACACTTTGATTAATGGCAATGACATGTTTTTTTTGAATAACGTCATTAGAAACTTTATCTAAATTTCCATTTGTGTATTGATATAATCCGGCAGGCAAATGATTTACTTTAGATTCATGAGATTGAATATAGATATCCAAATATTCATCATTCATAACGAAATCATTTGTAATAATTGGGAAAGTACCCAAGTAATAATCCTCATCTGCGCAATACAGTTTGTTTTTTATTTCTGGACAATATTCGCCTTTGCCAATTTTTAATGAATGCTTAGGAAGAACTAAATCGAATAGCCCAAGCATGTGTCCTGCTTCAATTTCCAAAACTTCTAAAATATTATTTTTATAAATAGATTCAATAGCACTTTTTTTTCCGATAAAAGTCACTGTTATTTGAGTGTTTTTAATTGTTTTATTTGTATTAATCAAGTAAAGCTGATGATAGATAGGATGATAGTAATAATATCCATCGGGAATGCCAGCGACATTATTAATTGCTAAATATAACTGGGTAGCATAGAGAGCACCAGGTGATGCATAAGCATATTTAGGCAATAATCTTTGTTTACTTATGAATTGCCCAAAATTTCTTAAAATATGCCCCAATTCAATTAAGTTGAACGAGGCAATATTGTTTTTTGCTGATTTTATTTCACGATTTTTTAATAATTGAAGAATAACATTTATATCTAATAACCCTCCTTCATAGAACCGATAAGTTTTTCTCGCAAAAGCGAGAGCGCGTTGTTTCTTTGTAGGATTTTTAAATGGTAGTTTTATAGTGAATTTATCTCTGATTTCTTTATCTGACCGACAGCCTGAATGAGAGAGCTGCATTTTAACTTGTAATTTGTTTTCTTTCGATTGATGATGTTGATCGTGATTACCTTGATCCATCAGAGCGGCTTCTTTAGTATTTAGCTCTACACAGGCAATTAATTTTTGAAATCCCGTGTTTGAATCCGTTTTTACGACAATACCAGCATATTTTACCCATTCATGTTTTTCGATAGCTAATTTTATTTCATCAAGCTCAATTCGAAACCCACGCAATTTTATTTGATTATCTATTCTGCCAAAGAATTGAAATGTTCCATCTGTCATTTGACATACCAAATCTCCGGTTCGATATAAGCGTTCCACCCTAGTATTATTATTAAAACGATAGGAAATAAACTTTTCAAGTGTCAGATCTATCCGATTGAAATATCCTCGTGCTAATTGATCTCCGCCTATGTACAGTTCGCCAATTTGGTTATCATCCACTATATTTTTATTATTATCCAAAACATAAAAATGCGTATTTAGCACCGGTTTTCCAATGGATAATGCATTCGACATATTATGCAAATTATTTTTATCAACTTGATAGGCAGAAGCATTGATCGTGCATTCTGTTGGCCCATATAAATTAATTAAATCAACTTCAGGCATTACATTGAAAAGATCAATAGCTAATTTTTTTGAAAGTACTTCTCCACCGCAAAAAATTTGTTTCAATGATTTGCATTCTATAAATTTATCATTATCAACCAGCGCTTGCAGTAAAGTGGGAACACATTGTAAAACATGAATATTTTTATTTATTATCGAGTGAATTAACCTGTCAGGATCACGATAAATTCCCGGTGCACCGATAACAACATGAGATCCACAGCAAACAGCAAGAATTTCCCATTGCGCAGCATCAAAACTGATAGGGGTTTTTTGCAATACCGTACTAAATTCATTTAAATTAAACTCTGAAGACATCCACCGCAATTGGTTTGTAATACTATAATGTTCGATCATTACACCTTTGGGTTGTCCAGTGCTTCCTGAAGTATAGATAACATAAGCTAAATGATTTGATAGATTTTCGTTAGGATGTGGATAGGAAAGAAAATCATTATTGATGGTGGCAAATTTTTTTAAATCCACTTCAGTAATAATTTCTATATCATTTGGTAGTAGTTCTTTTAATTGTTCTCTTAATTTTTCCTGGCTAAAGATAATTTTGACTTTAGTATTTAACACCATAAATCGGATACGTTCGGCTGGATATTCGGGAGCTAATGGTAAATAAGCTGCGCCTGAAAAAAGAATCCCCCAAATGCCTATCATTAAATCTAATGATGGTTCGACATAGATACCAACACATTCATCTTTGCGTATCCCTTTATGTTGCAGGTATGCGGCAAGAGGTAATAATCTATCTGTCAATTCCATATAGGTTAAAGAATTACCCATACAGGAAACTGCAGTTCGATTGGGAAAAGAGGTTAATTTTTCTAAAAACAAATTTATTAATGTATTTTCAGATATTTTATTATTTATTTTTCTTATTATCATGTCTAATATCCCTGACATTTATTTTATTATTATTTTTATTTAATAACCCGACATATTAATCGAATTTCTATTTATGTCAATATGGATCAAACTATCTTTAAGTAATAGGATGTGTTTTAATAACTAACCCCAAGTGTTTGAGTGACCAGTATAGCTATGTCAAGTATTCGTGATATTTATCAACTTATTTTAGAAATTAATAAACTCAAATTCGTATTTAGAAATACGACAACTGAGCAAGATAGAAAAGAAAGTACAGCAGAACATTCATGGTCGGCAAGCATGATTGTCATGATTCTTATGAAAGAACTAAAAAATGAGTTTGTTCAAATAGATGAATTAAAGACAATTAAGCTGTCCCTGATTCACGATATTGTTGAAATATACGCGGGTGATGTATTCGCTTTTGATATAGAAGGTCGAAAAAATAAAGAAAAAATTGAAGCTGAAGCAATGGATAAACTTATGAATATTTATCCTGAGCTAGGAAAAGAGCTTCATGATTTATGGCACGAATTTGAAGATAAAAATACATTGGAAGCAAAAATTGCTAAAGCTGCAGATGCTATCTGCCCCATTTTTTTACGTGTTGAATCTAAGCAATCCTATATTCCCTTCGGCATTACATTAGATCATTTAGAAAAAATCAAATTTCCATATTTTGTCTTTAGTAAAACTTTTGTTGCGCTATACCAGCAGTTAACATTGGATCTACAAAAAAATAAGCTCATTTGATCAAAAATTTTTTGAATTAAAAGGTACATATTTTTCAATTTTCTCATGATGGTGTGATTGTTGATCATGCATTAAGTTATTATAAAAAATATTTTTATAATACATTCAAACAATTAAAAAATATTGGCACTTCTCTCTTTTTTCTAATGATAAAATAAAGTCTATGGATAAATAAAAAAGGGAGTATTAGAATGATAAAGTCCCTCTCAACCATATCAAAAATCACCGTTTTTTTAGTCGTTTTTCTTTTTACCACAGGCGTTTTTGCTGAATATTATATTGTGTATCCTGGAAGTTATGCTTCTCCTTGTTATGCATCTTCGCCTTGTAAAATTTATAAGAAAAAATATAGGAAATATAAACGACACTATAAATCGCATTGCGGTTATAAAAGACGATACGGCGGTAGTATTGTAAAATATCGTGTATATCCAACTTGTGGTGGCGCGTATTATGTTCCCAGTTGCCGTTATGAATGGGGTGCACCACAACCAAGTCCTTGTCATTCCGGATGTGGCGATTTTTATGTTCCACCTGAATATTTCTATCGTAGTTCTTATTATGATTCTTATTACTATGATCCTGCGATGGATTGGGATACACGAACGAGTGATGATTATTAAGCTAAGAGATCATCATTTGCATAACGTGGATAATATTTTTTTTGATAAAGATGAAAGACGTGCTGCATCAAAATAAATATTCATAAATTGACGGACGCCATATTTTTTCCAAAATTCTCGATCATCATGAATACCAAACATATGTTTTAAATTACGATACCGTAAAAAAATAGGAAGCGGATGTCGTGTAAATTTTACATCCACGATATCTAATAAAGCAAAACCCTGATTATCATCATACAGTAAATTTTCTAAATGCAGAGAACGGAAGAAAATACCTTTCTGATGGATCAATGCAATAAATTCAGCAATTCTTGGGATAATGAAATGAGAATCTTTGTTAGCTAAAATTCGAGTGTTTTCGCCAGGAATTTTTGAGTATGAAAGAATATAAGCATCATAATCTTTGCAATATTGTAAAACATCAACCGTAGGAGTGCGAATCCCTTTTTTTTGTAAATGGATGGAATTTTCAGAAAAACGTAAAGCATAAGGTCTGCGATGATTTGATGAAAATTTTTTATGTTTAGCATAAAAAACTTTTACCATTTTACCTTCGGAATTTTCTAATAATTTGGGACGATGATAAGTCGTCTTAATCAGCGTTACATCCGCTGCATGTATGATGGTATTGAAAGTATTAATTGAAATAACGTGCATAAAATTTAAAGGTTTTTATGTAAAAACAGCACTATATCATATTTATTGAGGAAATACCTATTTCTCAGTTCTAAGGACTGTCCCATAAAACTCAACCGTCATCAACTATGTCATGCCAGCATGCTTTAATGCCACCTTTAAGCATGCTGGCAGGCATCCATAGAGGCTTCGCTACGTGCCCACTGGATGCCAGCTTAAAGCATGCTGGCATGACATAGTTGATGACGACAGCCTGCCCTATTCCCAATGATACATGAGAACAGGTATAGTTTTCACAACCATTTACTATAACCCAAATTATGTATGTCTTTCGATTCTGGTTCTTTATATTTTTGGCGTGGTTCGAAAAGAAAAATTTTATTAATCGCCTGTTTAGCGTTGGTGGGAAATTTATGATAAGCCTCCAATAATTGATGATTCGCTTTTTTCATCTCCTCCGCATCTTTATTAAAATTTGCTACTTTTTCATCAAGATAGCCGTAGCGGATTCCAAAAAATTGGCTTCCTTTGGGCTTAATCGTGGATTCAATTGCTTTTAGATGTTTTAATTTGTCATCAATCATCACTACATTTGCAGGTTGCCAATCGATTGCTTCAAAAAATGCTTGTAAACAATCGCCTTTACTAGACCCTCCGCAAAAAATGATACCGTGATGATAAAGCGCAGCATTTTCTACGCCCTTGACAGTCAATCCGAAAGAGCTTTTAGGGGTTTTATTCAATTTAAATTCGATATCCACACTTTTTAATTGGTTAACAGTGGTATCGCTTAGTTCTCTTCCACGAGCAGTTAAGCCAATCAATGGAGTATTTTTAGCTTGAAGCTTTTTAATCATCGGTGCAGTGACAGTTTCTACCAATTCTACTGTTGTATGATATTGATGTAGCGCATGATAAATCGCAATAACTAATGCTTCAGTTTCTTTGGAAGGAGAGTTATCATAGGCAAATTCCAATAATTTCATAAACCATTGGTCACTCCCTAAAGCTTCTGCCGATTGAATTAAGGTATTATCGATATCAAAACCACCTAAGAAATCAGGTGCATCAGTAAATGGTAAGACATCTTCTATGTGCGAACTTTCTTGAATAGATGGAGTTGGATTGATAGATAACGTATCTCTATTTAACATGTATATTCCTTTATGACAGTGACGAAGTGCAATAGAAATTTTTTTGACAGGCTAGCACGCAAAGCTTAAGGCAACCTTAAGAATTAAAAGTGGTTGTTCTTTGATTTTTTTCTTGCAGAATAAATTAAATTGTTATTTCATATGACATACATTTTGCAAGGAGAGCATATGTCAATACTTATGATTGATTATACCGCGAGCGACGCAGATTATTATTTTACGCAATCTCTCGCTAATACGGGTTTTGCAGTTTTAAAAAATCATCCTATTGAATCCGCAATCATTTATGATGCGTATCGACAGTGGGAACAATTTTTTTCACAAAGTATTGATGAAAAGCAAAATTTTTTATATGAAAAATCGACACAAGATGGATATTTTCCTTTTCAATCTGAAAATGCGAAAAATTACTCTATCGGAGACTTAAAAGAATTTTATCATATATATCCTTGGGGACGTATTCCAAATGATTTAAAAGATATTTCATTGCATCTCTATCAATTACTGGAAAAATTAGCTGCGGAATTATTAGTGTGGATTGAAAAATTTTTACCTTTATCAGTTTCCCAAAAATTATCGATGCCGCTAAAAGAGATGATAACAAATAGTCCAAATACTTTATTTCGAGTAATACATTATCCACCTATTGGTAAAATTGAAAGCGGTGCGGTGCGTGCTGCGGCGCATGAAGATATTAATCTCCTTACGTTATTACCTGCAGCGACCGCGCCAGGATTAGAAGTGCTTGATGCAAATAATCAATGGCACGTTGTCAATTGTGATGCTGGAAATATTGTTGTAAACGTCGGCGATATGTTACAAATGTGCACAGAAAATTTTTATAAATCAACGACGCATCGTGTGGTAAATCCAACAAACAATAATGAAAATTGTTCCCGATATTCCATGCCTT
The DNA here is from genome assembly GCA_013287025.1 of Gammaproteobacteria bacterium. Next base: position 7,392 of record JABDEN010000024.1, read on the forward strand.
TATTTTTACATCCTAATAAACATGTGCGACTTAGTGAAAAATTTACTTCTACGGAATATTTAATACAAAGATTAAGAGAAATTGGAATATATTAATTAAGGATAGAATAATGGATGCTCGCCATGAAGAAGAATTTTATAATCCACGAAAAGAATTTAAATTAACGAAAGAAGAACAAAAAACAAAATTATATTTCAAAAAAATTAAACCGACAACGCAACATTTTTATTCATCATCGCAGAAAAATAATGATGAAAAATTGGATGCAATTCCTGAGCATACGCGTCCGGTTTCTTTCATTTCTCTGCCTGGAAAAATTCCAGATCGATGGATATACATAGAAAATTTTTTTCTGCACGTATTGAAGGAAATTTACGAGACATTATGGATAACATTTTCATTTGATAAAATTGATTTTGTTAAATTGAAGAATTTTATCTTGCCTTTCGCACTGGCGGGAACCGCTTATGGATTAGAAGCATTTTTATCAAAACAAATAGGAAATTTAATTACCGGCTCTGATGATTTCGATTTTATTCCAAAGTTAGTGGCCAGTATCTATATATTGCAAAATTCCGCAAAATCACGACTGACAGATAATAAAGTTGACTCCCATAAAGATTTTTATATTGCAACCAGTTTAGAATTATTCGCGATTTTTAATTTATATGTCGGAACATTAAATGGTACACAAAAAATATTAGAAAGTTTTCTAGACGAATCCTATGTTTTATTAATTAGTTTAATGTTAAGTGGGCTTTTTATTCCTTCGTTCCTCGCAGAGATTGTACAAAAAAAAGAGAAATTATTTTTTCAAAAAGATTATCAGAACGGCGGTCAGCGAGCGACGAGTACGCTAATTTCAAGTGGCGAAACACCAGTTACCAATACTTTTTTTCAGTTTTATGCGTTACTGCGAAACGAATTATCAATTTCACGTGGTTTTCAATTAGGGCTAATTGCTAATAATATTCTTAGTGATAAAGGGATATCGCGACAATTAAGAAATTTCCCATCATTACTTATCGATCTTATTCCGCAAGTTTTACGAAAGTTATTCATACAATTAAATAAAGTAGAAGAAGATTTTAAAAAAAATACCGCAAAAGTATTTGTATTGCAATTGGGATATATACCCCCTCGATTCGAAGAAAAGAAAATATATGAGTTGAAAAGTGGTGATTTAGTCTGGTGCGGGAAAAATATAGATTTTTCTTGCGTACCTATCTCCGGTGAAATTTTTTCGTTTGATCGAGATTATCGCGGAGATTTTAAGCTTGATTCAAAGGAAGCACGTGAATCAAGAGTGAATTTAAAAACATATACCGGTGAAAATATTTGGATAAGTAATAAAACAAGAGAATTTAATATTATTGATGATATTGAAATTGATCAACGCGCCATTCAAGATCATAAGCAGGTCGCTATTTTAAATGGTGCAGAAATTGATTTTTTAGGGAAACATGCAAACTTCTTTATTCGAGTCGCACGAAAAAAAGAATCTCTGACGGATATTCATTACGAAAAAAAATCAGTTATTAATGCCATTATTAATCAATATAAAATAAATACCATCAATATGGCATTAATAAGTTCACTTCTTTCTGCAATTATTATGAAAGGAAATTTACTTATAATCTTTTTGCGTTCAATTAAATTACTTTTTTCAGTTTTTCAAATGATGATTCCATTGTCTGAATCGTTTTTAAGAGAAATGGTAAACAGTAAATTTATGAAAAAAATAAATTATGTCATGCCTGATATACCATTGGATATTTCAGATGCATTGCGAATAAGTGGTTTTTGGAATACGATTTCTGGATATTATCCTGATAAATTTCCAAAAGGTGCCGTTATTATTTCCGATAAGACGGGTACTCTCACGACAACACGTATGAAATCATTCGGGATATGGACGAAAGATATGGGTGCGAGTGCCGATCTCACCTATAAGACCGATAGATTTAATAATCCTCTTTTTATATATTCAAAAAATATTCCTATTTTTCTACACTCCTTCGAACTATTTTCATCAATATATACTAATAACAAAAAAGCTTTTGAACCTGAAGAGCATGCAATTTTATATTTATTTAAAAAAATATTACAAGATAATAAATGTGTAGAGATCGAGGTACTAAATCATAACCATTTGAAGAAAAAATTAAAATTTCAGCAAATGGAGAAAATAATTGAAACGTACCATCTTGGTTTATTTACGAGTTTAGGCGGGCGATTTACCATTTCAGTTGATGAAGACAAAAAATATTTATTATTTTGTGGAATTCCCCGTATTCCAAAATTTAATAATACCAATTTATTAAATGACTACAATATCATGCAAGTGAGACAAAATGTTTTATCGCGTGATTGGTGTATTGCAAGAGGTGAGGTAAGTAATGAATGGTGTGAAAGTGTGTTGCAGGCTTTTCATCAAAATGATCTTCAGTCCATAGAAACACTTATAACGAACGATATTATCTCGAAATTAGAATATCACTGCACATTTCTTGTTGATAATCCTGTGAAAAAAGGGGTAGAGCAATTTATTCCGCTCTGTAAAAATGTAGAAGTCCCCGTCATTATTGCGACAGGGGATACTGCGAAAGCGGCGGAGAACATTGCTCGTGTTCTTTGTAAGGATCAAATCGAGAACATCATCACAATCCGAGCGCTTGATGCGAAAGAAAGCGCGTTGCCTCATGAAAATCTTGCCAAAAGTACGGTAATTTTTGCGGGAATAAATGATTTGGTATGTAGACTGCTCGACCGATTAATGAATATTGAATTGAAAAATCGACCCAATATCATTTTTTCTGAAATGACAACCGCAGATAAAGGAAAATTAATTTTACATTATAAAAATAATGGATATTTTACTGTGGCAAATGGCGATGGCAGTAACGATATTGCGATGATGCGGGAAGCTGATTTTGTCATTGGACATCTTTCCGGAGATGGCACATTCGCGCCTGGAATATCACAATATGTCAATATTAATGATAAGCAAGTGCAAAAACTTTCGCATAAAACACAATCTTTTTATGAATTATTTGATATTCACCAAAGAGAGAAAAGTCAATTTATTCTGCCTTTTATTCCGCTTGATAATGCACAAGAAATGGTTCCTTATGCATTATTATTTAAAGCCACCAAGATGAGCATAGAGTTTTCAAACGCTTTTGGATATACCGTCGATGAAATTTTTATGCAACAAGCATTAAGTATTCTATTCGATTTAGCTTGGCTCTGGATTTCCTACAAAATAATTTTAAAGAATGCCAATCGACCAAGTAACGATAAACATCTTTGCAGATCATGGCTACCTTTGAAATGTATGATTGGTACGGTGGCAATGGCGGCATTCGAATCTTATATTTGTAATCAGTTATTAGGTAAAACCACAGATTTTACATTTTTAATAATGAAACTCGTTTTGCTACCCATAGGGTTAACGAGTTTTTTCAATGCCTATCATGCTGTTCAATATGAACTACCTTTGCTAAATAAAGACGAACAACAAATCATGCAAATTACAGCGGAAAAAAAACATTCCTCATTTTTCCCGTTGAGAACCTTAAATAAAGCTTCTCTTTTTGTAAAGAAAAAACCAACCAATCCAATAAATTCTGAAGAACCCCCAGAGAAAAAACGTTGCTGTATTATTTTATAGTGTGTGTGATTGAATAATGAATTATAACAAAGAGGTTATTTTTAAATGAGATCAAATCAAAAACGTAAAGCATTTGATGAGACTGAAATTAATATTCCATTGAATAAACGTACTAAAATGCAAGAAAGCAAATATTTACCCATCCCAGAGTATTTGAAGTGTCATCCTAAAAAAGTGGAATATTTTTTTTATAGTGTTAGCGAACGCGAATTATTTCAAAAAGATATAGAACAAAAAATTAATGAAAAAGTTAAAACCGATGCATTGATCGCTGAATTAAACATCAAACAATTTAATCGATGGGTAGAGATGAATAATGGTTTCGATGAGCTCATGCAGATTAAGGAATGGATGGACAATCATGTATGGTATAAATTAATTGCACGTCTTAATATGTATACACCGCATTTTATTAATCAAATTGCACTACTAAAAAGCGATGAATGTTTGTTTGAAGTGTTAATCACTTCTTTGTCACATCAATTTAGTGCTTTTTATTCCAAAGTCATGCATTCACCAATATTATTTAATCATCTTATGGAAAGAAATTTGTTTCATGACTGGAATGCTCTCATGTTAACAGCAAGGCATCATCCAAATGAGGTATCTCACTTGCTAGACAACATGAATGACAATACTTACGAAAGAATTGTGTTCCATAAAAATGCTTATGCGCAAACCTTTTTTCAAATTTTGATTGAATATGGCAATGAATATAGTATTTCACATTTTCTAAAACGATTAAAACCTGAGGTTAGGCTTCAATTACTTTTATTTCACGAGGTACCGGATACTTTTAAACAATTATGCGCTTATCCATCAGAATTATTTTTTTGGATAAATAGCTTATTCGAGCATCCTGAAGCACTAAAAAAAATATGTGAAAATCAATCAATGTTAAATTATTTACGCATATTCGATGGTGGTGATTCGATCGATCATTGGTCCAAAATTACTAAATATGTTTTAGATTCCACTCCGCCAGTAAGAAAACATTCAACAAAATTACAGTTATCGAATTACCTTTATGAAATGAAACTACCGGAACATTATAACACGATGAAATTGAATGAAGTAAATAAATATCAGTTCCTACGAATGCAAGGACGAACATTACTTTTTGAGATGGAAACGAAAAAAATAGTTGCTTTGAAAATTCAGAAAAAAAATGAAAAAATAGCGGAGCTTATTAAAGAATATCGAACGGCAGGATATCTATTTGATCATGCAGAAAAATATGGACTCAAAAGTCAATATCCGGAACCTAAGAATATCATTATTCTCACTGATTTAAAAAAATGGATATCTTCAAATATAACAAATCAAAAACAAAAAAAAGATTTATATGAAATGATTGGAGATAAAAATCGATATGCCGCATATGAATATCATGTTGATAATTCCAAAAATAATTACTTTACTTACTTACATGATATTTCTATTTCAAATGATGAATTTCATCGTGTCAATCGAATTGTCATTCATGATTTATTCACGCTTTTCAAGCATGGTGTCATATTTTCGCAATTAGCCGATATTTTTCATAACTTAGAACATGTCACGGATCGTGCTGATAAGGGAAGATATATCGTTCTTGTTAATCTATTAAGAAATTTTTATAAAAAAGGGTCAGGGCGTTTAACTAATTGGATGCAATCGGTGGCTTATCCAAATGTGCGAGCAACTGGACTTGCAGATTTAGGTGATCGTGTTTCTATTGATGATTTGATTGGTGAAACAGAGCGTGTTAAAGAGTATTATTCTGAAACATGGGGAATGTATAAAAATAAAACCTGTAATTATTTATTAGCAAATGTGATGGCTGAATATTTATATGTTTTATTTCTTGTCGCAGGTCGTAGAGGAGTTGACTTAACAGCAGAAGCTAGAAGTAAAAATCTATCATCTGTTTATATTTCTCAAATTTGGCAAAATCTTGCAAATCAAATGTTAGATAATGCTATTTTAGCAATTTCTATCATGACGCATTTTCCAGAAAAACAAATTAAAACGCATTTGAGTTCCGCAGTAAACACACAAAAACTCGCAAAACAAATGCAATATTGGATGACGAATGAATATATTAGCGACATTAAAAAAAATATTGTGCGCGAAGACATATATGACAGTGATACTGAAATTGAGGTTGAATTTAAAAAATTAAGGAAGGGGACTTTTAATGATACTTATGGTTGTTCCATTGATGGAAAAAATCCTGATCTAGGGCCAGTAAATGGTCAAGAACCAATTAAAGAACAAAATAAACTAATTTACTGGTCAATTATGTATATCTTTGTATTTTATAATAATTTTCGCTTAACGCTAGAAGATTTGCATCAGATTATTAACGAAAAAAATATTAAAGAATCAGAAAAAATCAGAAGTGATTCCTTTAGGCATTTACCTAAAAAAAATTATCATCATATTCAGGGGTTGATTTGTGGCGAAAGAGTATTACAAAAAACATTAACGCCTGAATTAAAAACAGAGTTTGAAAATAAAGCCATGCATCATAAAAAAGAACATGCCGCTTTAGTGATACAAAATTTTTGGAAAAATTATAAAATAAAAAAACCTGAAGTTTTTTTAGAATATAAACAAAAAATGAATAAATAAGGATAATTTATGAGTGATACCAGAAATAATATTTATACTTCAATTAAACACTCAACACTCAGTAAAAATGAAATGGACTATCACTTTGCTAATCCAAAAGATGCTAGGCTTTTTATACGATATTTACAAACGTCATTTTGGAGTAAAAAGGTTGCTTCGCAATTAATTGATCGCAGTCATCGTTGTAAATATAGTGATAACTATCAGAGGTGCAGCACTGTCACCATGACACATGATCAATTCGATGCTATTCATGGGGCCAAGAGTTTTCATGAATTTCACTCTATTTATCGATTGATCGAGGATGAAAAAAAATCTATTCCCTCGCTGACTTTCACTAAAATTCCACCGGGTGTTATTAAAGAATTATCTTTTTTAGTTCCCACACTCACAGACAAAGCGTGTAATGTGTTAGCAATGACAACAATTAATGATATTGAATTAATTAACTATTCATTTTTTAGAGATCAATTGCTTCCTCGGTTGTTTATGTCTACGATTGAAAAAATGCATCATAAAAATAATTCTTATGATTTTCTATTTCAAATGCTATTAAAATCAAAATTATCTCATCATGAATTAAATTTATTCTTAAAGAAAGTCGGAAGAAAAACTTGCCGTGAATTCATCTATTCCTTAAAAATTCAAATTTTTGATTTAAATACTGAATTACAAAATGTATTATTTGTATATTTTTCTAATAAGGAATTTAATCAATTCGTTTCAAATGTCATTACGAATGAAAATGATGATGATCAAAGGATTGTTGCAATACTTTCTCATCATCAACGATTAAAGCCTAGTTTGATTGCGAAATTAAATTATCAACGTAAACGAAATCAATATTTTGTCGACAATCCTAAAAAAATTTCTAGGTTTGTCAATGTTATGTTCGATTATAGCGATGAAATAAAACCTTTGACAGAAAAAAATTCATTATTACAAATGATTGATTTTTCTGAGAGAGGACAATCCAATGATCATTGGATATGGTTTGCTGAAGATGTCATGCAATATGTTCCGAAGGTTGTAAATGAAAAAATATCATTAACAATGCCATTTCGCTTCAACGAAGAAAAAATAATGGAAATGCCTACTAAAAATATTAATGATTTTACAAAAGAAGACTGGAAATTTGAAAAATTTATCAGGCATGAAAATGAAGGGATAATTCTACAATTAAAAAATTCGATGGATGATTCCTTACTTTTTAGGATACAACAAAAAGATGAATCCATCGATTTATTATTACAAGAATATAAAACGATGCAATATTTTAAAAGAGAAGGAAATAAATTGGGATTACATTCCTATTTTCCAGAACCTATGGGTATGATAACCTTGATTGGATTAAACGAGTGGATAACGACACAATTTTCTACCAGATCGGTTGCTGAAGAAATATATGAATTGATAGGAAAGCGCGGCAAATACGGTGGATTTGTTTATCATGTACCTTCGGCACACTCGACATATTTTCAATTTTTAGATGATCCTTCTCTTATCCATAGTGAATATAAAAAAGCAAATCAAATTATTATTCATGACTTAATGATTATGTTGAATCATGGAATGTTATTTCCATTTCTCGCAAATTTAGTTCATCATTCTCATTCTATTAAGGAGGAGAGATATGACTTTGGTCGATTTTGGGTTTTATCAGGTTTATTATTAGGAACTAGTAATGGTACGGGCCGTTTAGAAAGGTTTGAATCCTTATCAAATGGGAATAATAATCTTCGAGCTTCCGGAATTATTAACTGGCAACGTTTCATTACTTTTAACGATTTAATTGGTGTTTCCTCTTATAATCGCAAATATTTTCGCGGAGTATATGCAAGTCAGGAAAAGGTGGCGAATTTTGTTATTGTAAATTTATTAGCAGAGTATCAGTATATATTATTTATTTTGGCGGGTTTACGAGGATTATCTTTAGAAAAAATAAAAAATATAGATAAAGAGACGCTTTGGCAAGATTTAGCAAATCAAGTCCTCTCGAATTCAGCGTACGCTTCTTCCCTCATGACACATTGTTCTCCTTTTATCGTAGAAAATATATTTTCTGATCTGGTGAATGTAAAGCGTATCGCAAGACAAATGCAATATTGGATGACGCACGAGTACATTGCTGATGTGATGAACGATCAAATTAAAGATGAAATTTATGCGCCGGATACGAAAGTACATGTGAATCATGGAAGCTTTATTGGATCATTTAATTCCTTTAATGGATTTTCATTCGATTTTCTCCACAGTGATCTTGGCAATTTGCATGGTCAAGAGCCGATTAAAGAAGCAAATAAGTTATTTTACTTAATGATCACTTATATATTAGCAACTTATGTTAAGTTTAAATTAACTTTAGATGATTTACATAAAATTATTACGTGCAAAGATCTTCAAAAATCAGAAAATATAAGAAAGCATTCTTTTCAACATTTATACGGTAAAAATTATCATGCGGTTCAAGAAAAATTATGCGAAGAAAGATTGTCCCATAATCAGACACCTTTAAATGTAAAAAATTCTCTTATTGCTGAAATGAAAAATCACCAAAAAGAAAAAGCTGCATTTACTATCGCACATTTTTGGCGACGTCACAAAAAACCATCTTCTGCCATTCCAGAAATAAAAAAATTGAATACATTGATTTTATGATTTATTTTAAGTTACTATCAAATAATCAGTCGTGCTAGTATTTTTTCGCTTACATCTAGCAGAATAATGTTGGCCAGTAAGCAAATAAAATTGTTTATACAGTGTTATCGAAGCGCAGGTGGAGATCCATTTGTAATAGATTCCCGCCTGCGCGGGAATGACAGGTAATGGCATCACAGATTTTCACTCAAGGATGATGATATGCAAAGTTTTGATCGTATCAAAAATTTTTTTGGTCAATATTATCTTAAAATGCCTCGAGGTGCCGGGACTCTTTTTTTTATACAGATTTTTTCAACGCTATCATTTAGTGTTTTATATTCAACGTTGGTTTTATATGCGACAAACGGATTAAAACTGAGTGATAGTCTCGCAACAGGTATTACGGCTTCTTTTATCGCATTTAATTATGCATTACATCTGATAGGTGGATTTATTGGAGGTCGTTATTTAAGTTATCGTAGTTTATTTTGCTTAGGCATGATTGCGCAAGTTATCGGGTGTTTTCTTATATCGATTAATAATGTGAATAATTTTTATTGGGGTCTTTCCATTTTTCTCGGGGGTAGTGGATTAAATGTTACCTGTGTGAATTGCATGTTAACGCAATTATTTGATTCCAACGATAAAAGGCGAGAAACAGCATTTTTGTGGAATTATAGTGGCATGAATGTTGGATTTTTTGTTGGATTTGGTATTAGTGGATATTTGCAGCTGCAGGGTGCATATCGAGAGCTTTTTATTTTAAGTAGTCTCGGAAATTGCATTGCGGTTGTCATAACTTTTTTAACTTGGCATTCTTTAAAAGATATTGATACGAAACTAACTAAAATAACGGGCGCTAAAAAACGTCTTGCCTATTTCCACGGACTGATGATGATTTTGACGCTAATTTTTTCCTTGCGATGGTTGTTAGAGCATAATGTTTTTAGCTCTAATCTCATTCTGTTAGGTGGTGTTTGTATGGGTCTCGTGATGTTGTATCTCGCATTTTTACAAAAAAATGAAGAACGCAACAAAATGTTTGCCTATTTAATTTTAGCATTAACTTCCGTAGTTTTTTGGACACTTTATCAATTAGCGCCAATGGGATTTACTTTATTCATCGAACGAAATGTCGATAGACATTTTTTAAATTATATTATTGCTCCGCAGTGGGTTCAGAATATTAATACCATAGTGATTATTTTGGGAGGTCCATTATTAAGCTATATTTTTAATATTTTGCGCGATCGCAATATAAATATTACGATACCCATGCAATTTTCTGTCGCATTAATTTGTATCGGCATTGGTTTTGGCATACTTCCCATCGGAATTTATTTTGCGAATGGTGAAGGCCTAGTTCATTTTAATTGGATCGCTGCCAGTTTTATTTTACAAAGTTTAGGTGAATTATTTATTTCACCGATTGGATATGCAATGGTTGGGCAATTTGCCCCAAAAAATTTGCAAGGAATTATGATGGGTACTTGGTTGATGATTACTGGAGTTTCTGCAACATTATCCGGATATTTTTCAAATCTTGCGTTAGGCCATACACAATCGATTGATCCTTTAATCACAAATCCAACGTTCAGTCATACTTTCGGATTATTAGGAATGTCATCGATTGTGACAGGAATTCTCTTGTTATTTTTTGTTCCTTTTGTATTGCAATTAACGCAAGAGAAAAATATTTTATCCAAAGTTCCTGCTTGAATGAGTATGAAAAATGGATAAGTTTATTAATCGACGCGCTGCAGGAAAAGTGATCGCGGAACTTTTAAAAAAATATGCGAATAATGAAAAAGCTATCATATTAGCATTACCTCGTGGCGGTGTACCTGTGGCTTATGAAATAGCACAGGCTTTGTCTCTTCCACTCGATGTATTTATTGTGAGAAAACTTGGGGTCCCTCATCAAGAAGAACTTGCGATGGGGGCGATAGCGACTGGCAATACCATTTTTTTAAATAAAGATATCATTCAAACTTTACATATTACACCATCTCAAATTGAACAAGTAAAATTAGAAGAAAAATCTGAATTACTAAGACGTGAGTTAGTGTATCGTGGCAATCGTCCTTTCCCTACATTACAAAATAAAATTGTCATTCTTGTTGATGATGGTATTGCAACGGGTGCGACAATGCGTGCTGCAATTTTAAGTATCCGTGCGCAACTTCCACAAAAAATTGTCGTGGCGGTTCCAGTTGCGGCTTTAGACACGTGTCAAGAAATGCAATCGATGGTTGATGAAATGATTTGTCCTATTCGACCCGGTACATTTTATGCGGTCGGTGCATGGTATGAAGAATTTTCACAAACAACAGATGAAGAAGTGTTTCAACTTTTAAAAAAAGGGTAAACCAGTCGGTTTACCCCTTTTAGAGATTAATATTTAGCGATTAATGAGACACCATTATATGCTGTATATCCTTTCACCATAATTTGGTACGTACCTACTGCTGGTGTGTTAAAAGTACAAACTTCATTATTTCCTGGTTGATATGATCGGCAATCATATTTTGTAGTCGTTGGCTTATCACCAAAGAGTACATATAAATCTGCATCACCTGTGCCACCGGACATTTGAATCGTTAATTTTCTGGCGGGCTTGGTTACATCAACAAAATAATAGGTTTGACTACCCGAAGTACCGGAAAGATTATTGACTGGCACTCTATTTGTTAATTCAGTACCAGAAGGCGGAGGAGTTGTGCAGGTTGCATTAATACCTACGGCGGTAAAGGAATCAATGACATCCTGTGCGTTAAAGTTTAAGTCTGTTGCGGCTTTTTGAACGCCACATCCTGCATCTATATAATCGGAATCAGCAGTCCAATACACTTGATTTGCAAGCACAAAAGCTCTAAATGCTTTTTCTGTATCCCAGTTGGGTTTATGTGCGAGCGTATAGAATGCTTTATTAAATACCCCAGAACTATAATGCACATCTAAACCATCGTAATAGTCATCAGCGTTACCAATGGAATGACCATCTAATGTTGGGTCCTCAAAGAACCTTAATGCAGTACCGTTTTTAATAATACTTGCGCCAACGAGGAAGTCATTACGCGGTGTTAGGTTTGGTCTTGCAAAATATTCAGCGGCTTCGCCAGCGATATCTGAAAATGATTCGTTGATACCACCGGATTGTCCCGTATAAACGAGATTAGAATTTTGTTCAGTAAAGCCATGGCTCACTTCATGTGCTGCAACATCTAAACTGACGAGCGGATAGAAATAATTTGCACCGTCTCCGAAAGTCATTTGTTGTCCGTCCCAAAATGCATTTTCATAATTAATCGCATAATGTACGCGCATGGTTAATTTAAAAGTGAGTGGGGAGCTATTAAACCATTGGTTATACATATCAAAAACAATTTTACCAAAATAATGTGCGTCATTTAATGGAGAGAATGCGCCATTAATATATTTATAGGTATTTTCTGGGCAGGTAAATTGGAAAATGGTGCCACCGTTCAAACGATTGTTCATATTAACGGTATCAACAAGTTCATTGGACATTTGACATTGATCATTCACCGTTAAAAACCCAAAATCTTTTCCATAATAGTATTGGCCCGTTTTTTGATTTCCACCAGGTCCAGTTGCATCACGCGTCGTTAAACCTTCCCATTGATCGAGAATTTTACCAGTTTGCGCATCTACAATAAAATAAGGTCTGCTGGGAATGAAATCATTCATGTAAGAAACTTGATAAGCTAAATGAGATTTTTTATCTTTTCCTTGAATAATATACAAAGTCGCTTGTTGATTTCGGATCTCTGCACTTCCTGGTTTTCCATTTGCTTCTAGCGCTATTTGTATCGCTTTTTCCTTAGAAATAGTCGCGAGCGATGATGTTAAATCTCTTTCAATATTTGCAAAATAAAAACCTGAAAGTTGTGTATAGGAATTTTTATTTAGAGTTGCGGCGAGTGTAGCATTAAATACTGGAATGTCGTCGAAATATTGCAAAATACGAACTTTTGTTTTTCCATTATTTAATTTGACGGATTTTGCAACTTTAAAAGAGTAATGATTATTTAATCCGATGTATGAATGAATATCTGAAATTTGCGAAAAATTATTATTTTGTGGAGCGACAATCATTTTATCTGCAGCGTAGGAACCTTGGGTGTATAAAAGAATGCTGGTGACTAAAAGCGTTAATTGATGACGTGATTTAAATTTCATATGAATCCTTTCGTGAATAATTAAAAACACCGTTATCTTAGCATAAAAAAAATTTATGTTGGAACTGAAATATTACTATTGGGTTGACTTGGAATTCTTTCACCCGATATGAGTATTCCTGTCAAATTAAGAGGATCCATTGCAGATAAAATGAGAGATTGATTTTTGGGAGGTTCTTTCATAAAGGTACGCAGTGAATCGACTGCATAGGGTAAAGCAAATTGTTCACCGAAAAATCCTTGTATAAAACGTCCACCTCTAATTTCTCCTCGCGCTTCTAATACACGAAAATGTTTTAAAAGATCTTTCCACGGTGGGATTAATTTTTCTTTCACTAATAAATCACGATAAACAATGCCGTATCGTTTTAATAAAATACGACAAATGGTTTCATGATCGATTTCTTTCGCGGAGGGTAATAATGACCATCGACCTCTTCCGGTAGTAAAATAATTTTTTTGACGCTTTCGTCTTTTCGGATGAATAAAAGCGCGCAAATTATCAAATGCATCTCCCGTAATCATTCCTAGGCAAGTTAATTCCCATAATGCGGTTTCAATTTCTGATTTCAATGCATTTAATTGTTGAATAAGATCAATCGTAAATGAAGCGCCATGACATTTTAAAAAATCGAAAATTGTTTTTGCAGTATGGCTTAAATAAGTCATATCTTGATATTCAGGTTTAGTCCACACTAATTGATTACGTATAAAAAAAGTGATAGGCGCACGACTATTTGGCATAATGCGACGTGGCTTTTTTTGTTTTGCAGAAGATTGCAGTGCGGTATGCTGAGAAAATCGACCCCAGCCAATAGTGCCCATTAAGCAAAGATAATCTAACATGTCAGGATCATAATCGGTGAGACGTTTCGTAAAAATTTCTTTTTCCCAAGCATTTGCTGTTATTTCAAATCCTTGTAACTGTTGAATGATTTCAAGTAATCCTTCTTTCCCACTTAATTTTTCACCATCCCCTACATGCTGCCATTTGAGAAGCCAACGCATAAAATCCGAAGCTTGAATTGGCTGAATTTCTTTTCTTAACTTGGCAATCGTTAATTTATGAATTCTTGCGAGTAGTCTTCTTTCACACCACTCTTCAGTTTTTGTAAAGTGACCTCTTAAAATAAGGCCTGAAGTTTCAAGCTGAATAAGTGTTTGTTCAACATCTTGTAAAGAAATATTCAATAAATCACTTAACAATGATGCGCTGATAGGACCGAGATAGGATAACCAATGACGTAAAGCAAGTGTAATAATTTCTTGTTGATTTAAAATTTTGTAAGGAATTTCTCGTAACAAAACATTTTGGATTTTTAAATCAGGATATAAAATTTTTAATGAAGCTATATTTTCTGTCGCAATCCAAAAATATTTTTCACCAGTGGATGCGTAAGTTGCACGATTGGATTTTATTAAGTTTTCCATAATTATTTTCCACGCCGAAAAATGTTTTGGATAGCAATGTAAAATAAGTTTTTCGGGAAAAATAATACTATGTAGCAACATGTCATGTAATTCATCAATATCACGAATATCGGGACATGCTTCATCGAATACTTCTTGAATAGTGGTAGAGTCTAATTTCCCTATATCTTTTAATAAGTGCTCGGGAAGAATATGACGCATTTCGACAGCACGTGCTCTTCTTTCCTCAAGTGGTGCATCATCTAAATAAGCATAAGGGTTCGCATTTAATATTTCGTGAGAAAAAGGTGAGGCGAGTGGCGTGTCAATGCCGATACATTGAATGTTGCCATTTTCGATCGATTGTAAAACATGAATTAATCCTTCAACATCTAGCGCTTCTGTCAATGCAGTTTTCATTGCCTCTTCGGTTAATGGATGTGCTGGTAATTCAATTTCTCGTCCGCCCAAATTATCTTGGCACGCGGCTGCATCAGGAAATACTGCTGCTAATAAATCATCAGATAGCATTCTTAAAATATGTGGCGGTGTTTTTTTTCCATTTCTCATTCGACAAATCGCCAATGAACATGTTGCAGTCCAGCGCCATCTCGTCGCAAATAACGGTGATTGCAGTACTGCCTGGATTAATACCTCTTTTATTGTTTTTGAATGTAGAAAATGAAAAATATCTGTCAATGGAAAACTATGATCGGGGGTCAGGGAAATATTAATGCCATTATCGGTTGCGGCGGCTTGTAATTCAAAATTAAAAGATCGACAAAACCGTTTTCGTAAAGCAAGTCCCCACGCTTTATTGATTCTTCCGCCAAATGGTGCATGAATAATTAATTGCATTCCACCTGATTCATCAAAAAATCTTTCGGCAATAATTGTTGTTTGCGTTGGAATATGTCCCAAAATATTTTTACTTTGTGAGATATATTTTAATAATTGTTCTGTACCAAATGCTAATAATCCACATTGATTTTTCATCCATGAAAAAATATCTTCGCCCGTTGAATGCATGTCATGAATTTTTTCTCGAAGCGCTGCCACACGTTTTGAAAGTTCCAATGTACGGCCCGGCGCTTCTCCTTGCCAAAAAGGAACATTCGGTGGTGCACCATGCGCATTTTCTACAAATACTTTTCCAGTTTGACTTTCGATACGCATTATTCGCCATGATGTTGTGCCTAATAAAATGATATCGCCGCGATGACTTTCGACTGCAAAATCTTCATCTAATGTACCAACCATTGCGTTATCAGATTCAGAAATCACGGAATAAAGCGCATTTTCAGGAATTGCGCCACCATTCATGACAGCAGTTAATCGAGCATTGCGTCTGCCTTTTATTATTTTATTTATTTGATCACGATATAAATAGACGG
>JABDEN010000025.1 GCA_013287025.1 Gammaproteobacteria bacterium
CTCCATCAATGGTTTTGATTTTTTCTGCCGTAATTCGTAGCGTTCTTTTGGTATCAAATTATTATTTTTTGCTTCACGTTCAATTTTATAAAGCTCTTTAAAAAAACGCATTGCTTCTTTGGCGAGGCCTTTACCTTTTGCGCCTTGTGCAATCGGTTCAAATTTTCTTCTCGCGTGGGAGTTGCAATTCACAATCTTTGCAATCGTCGCGCCGACTAGATCAAAAAAATTATCGCCATCTGCATGCAAGTACCCTTCAAAACCTGCAAACCAGTCATAGACAAATTTTTTATGTTCTTTTTCATTGTATTCATACAAAATAACGGATTTTTCAGGAGGTCCCCCGCGTATACAATAAACATAAGATTTGGTTTCAGCCGCATGTCCCGGTTCATTCAGCTTGCAGGGTTGTTGCATCGCATGAAGCAATATCGTTCTCAATCGCTGAATCTTTCAGTAAATTCCAAAGAGGCTGCATTGGATATCTTAAATCAATCTGCCAGCGAGCCATGCTCTGACGTGAGCAATCGACGCCGTAACGTTCATTCAATTGTTTTTCTAAATGATAAAGGGGTTGGCGGTCTTCGAGCTTACTGACGACAAGGAAAGATAAAAATTCTTCTGTCGCTTTCACTTTAGGGAGTATATGTAAAGGCGCAGGCGCTGTAATGATCTCTCCATCACATCCTTTTGGGCAAGCGACAACTTCTCGGCGTTGTTCAATGATTTCATGAATAGGAGGTTGATAATGTATGAGTTTTTTTATTTCATAACGTATGACCGATTTGCATGTACCACAATCACATAGCTTATCGTTTTCTGAAACAGGAATAATATCAATACGTACGGGTAAATCTTTGTTATTTTTATGTTTCTTCTTTCTAACATGAGACGCTATTTTTATTTCATCTTCTTGTTTGTTTCCTTTTGCGTCCGCAATAGCAAATTTGGCATCTTCCTCAAAAAAGTTTTTTTGTGGATTTTCTGGGTCAATGTAACGTTCAGATTTTTTACCAAAACGATGGCGTAACAATTCTTTTAATTGTGCATGCATCTGATCGTAAGCTTGCGCGTACTGTTCGCAGCGTTTTTCGGAGGCATTCAAAGCATCTTTTAAAGTTTGGATCTCATCGTTTAGATTTTTTATGGTGACTTCAAAATTCATGGTTAAATCGCTATTTATTATGCGCAAATAATACTATAAAAATAGCGATTTTTCAGCATTTTTATTGGTTTTTTTAATAAAAATTCTTCGGTGTTATTTCAGGTAATGCGGATTGTTTCATATAATCCAAGCCTGATAATAACCAGCTTAATTGATCACGCGATAATTCTAATGTCTGATCGTTAATGCTTGGAAATTTTAATTTTCCTTTTTCGATTCGCTTATAAAACAAACAAAAGCCATTCCTATCCCACCATAACATTTTTATCTTATTCGCATGGCAATTTCTGAATAAAAATAACTGGCCTGAAACAGGATTTAATTGTAGGTGGTCTGCAATGAGAATCACAATTCCGTCGATTTGTTTACGGAAATCAATAGGTTTTGGGTATAACCAAATGGGCGTGGTATAAGATAGCAGCATTCTTACATCATCCTATCTAAAATCAATATCAATGCCTCTTTATCATGGATATGTAAATCATTACCATTTTTAAAAGTTATCGAACATATTGGTTTGTTGTTCGGTGAATGCATTACTGATTTTATTTTAATAGGAATAAGCGGATGGCAAGATTTTTTTAATCTTTTTTCCCAATAATTAAATCGAAAGTAACTGATCTGATTAGCACGGCAATAAGCGGATTTACTGAGTTGACTTTTCTTTTGGGATTCAATTTGACTTTCCCAATAGACTTTATCTTCTTTGATTACCTCAGGTATAGAAGTGTTTAATTCATTTGCTTTCATTTTATATTTCCAAATGGTGAAAGCAGTACTATTGCAAAATAATAATCTTAAAAAAAGATGGGTTTTATGGTGCGCTTACACATTAGAAGATAAAAAATAACATATAACTACAATTAATCACATTACTGAGATCTCTATACTCCATTGATTCCATTATTGTATTTCGTGATAAAAAGTTGTGGACAATAGTTTTCGTATATCTCATAATCCCTTGGTCCTAGGTTCGAGTCCTAGTGGGCCCAGCAGAAATAACAAATTAATCAATAAGTTATCTCTTTGTAAAGTGCGGGGCGTAAAATTTGTTAGATTTAGTAGGACTATAGTAGGACAAATAAAAATATCTTCTATAGCCCAACAGCATGAAAAATAGGTTATAATTTAGTTGTGGTTCTTTGCCTATGGCTTGGAACGTACAGAGGCTTCGGCCGCTGAGCCAGCGTAGCAAATCAGCGACCGTTTATTACTTCATACATTTCCTCTTATCCCACTTTGGCGACTTTCTTATAGAATTAATACTATTGTCCGCAACATAAGCAGTAATAAACTCGGCTTTAATCGGCCTGTCTTGCTCATCAAATTTCACATCAATCACTACAACAAATTCTTCATAAACAACGCTTACACGTCTATTAGGTTCAATCACTTTATCTTTTTTATTCCAGCCTTGATAAAGTTCGGCATGCGGATTTTCAAGCGTTGCTTTTATCCAATCGATCCTTTTTGCTCTATGGATTGAGAAAGCATCTTTTTTTCCATCACGATTGGTTGACTCATAAAAAACATGACCAAATTTTGATGGGCTAAAATATACTCTGATATTATCAAATGTAATGATTTTAGCGCGACAATAATGTTTTTCAAAATATTGCTTATACTCTGCTGGGGTTGCATAACATATAAATGGAGGCTTTGACACTTACCAACCTCCTTCTAGCCTGATCTTAAAAATATTAAATTTTTTTTCACTTACAGCCGTCGGTAGCAATTCATGCTTTAGTCCATCTTCAAGTCGCTGAATAATGCTTAATTTTGCCTGACTAGTAATGCTGTTATTAATTTTAGCACTCACTGCACCAAGCAAAACATCGACAAACTGTATCAAAACAACCTCATGTGAAGGTAGCGCTTGTACGAAATTAACATCAGAGCTTAGATTAGATGCACGCAAACAATAAGTTAATTCTTTTAATCGAGAAGGATCACGATTTGTTTTGGTATCACAAAATACTGTATAAGAATTAAAATCCGAGATCCAATTATGTAGTAATTGATAATAAAATTTATAAAAGCCAAGCTCTTTATCATCATTGTGCCATTTTAAATCCACATTACCTGAATCAATCACTATGCAACGAAACCGTAATTTATCTTCGTGAGATAAAAATAAATCCACAAGAGAGCAATAAAACCTAATCTTAGATGGTGAAACTTTATTCCACTTGACTTCACCTTTAACAGAGTATTTATCACGCAGGTTTTTGATATCTTTTTTGATCTGATCCTTTAGAGTAGCCGGCAACCATAAGCCACCGATTAAGAAAAATTTATTACTTTGCTTTTGTGCAATCAAATCTTGGCGACTTTCGTCGCAGTAGACTTCGAAATCCATGCCATATACTCATTGTATTAATATTTAGTAGATTATAATGAATGCAGTAAAGCTAATAAATATACGCTACAAAATATAAACGATTTCATTACACATCCTCCAAAATCATGAGATTTCCAACAAACAACCTTGAAGATTGTTAAAAATACCTTAGCATCTTTTATAATTGAAAAATTTTTTTCAGTTTTTGATTACTATGAGTATGAATAGATTTATTCTTAGTATCAAAAAAGCTACCTTGCTCAGGAAGAAGAATTGGATAATTTTTACATAAACTAATCTCATAAATATGGCTATTAAATAGTGATATTAATGCAACAATATTTCGCATTTTATCTTGTTGAATAACAATAATATGACCTACTCCAGAATTTCCAGTCAATTGATCTCTATAATAGATATTTCGATGTATAGGCTTCACCATCTGATATCCTACATAAGTTCCATGTCTAATATAATTTCTTATATCGTCAAAACCAACGCTCAAAGCAACGTTTGCACCATACTGCTTAATAAAATAATTAAAAGCAACTTTCGAGATAGCCCTCAATATTTTTTGATCCACTATAGAGCGGAAATGTAGATCTTGCGGTTCTTTACCAAGAAATACTTGTGCAAGATTATTCTTATTTATACCCATACTTATGTTTTCACTTTGCAAAATTTTGATAGCCTTGTGATATTCAGCTATTGCTGTTTGATAAGGAAAAAAAATATCGATGTACCCCACTTTAGGGCATAAGCCTATACTCTTAATAAATGATCCACTTAACTTATGATCAATCCTAAAATTAACCCTGACTCCTTTTGTCGAATTCATTACAATTATTTGACTTGTAATATTCACATAAAACACAGGATGAGTAGATTGCACAAAATCAGCTAGATCAACCAATAAGAAGCCATGTTCTTTATGCTTTATATAAGCATCGCTTAGAATTTTTTTATGCTTTTTCTTCTGTATAAATTCAGCAATATCTGTAACACCAGCTCTGCAACGATGCATAACACCATATACACTATCCCTACCCAAATCATTTTCTAAATTTTTTGAGAAATAACTATTGCAATCCGAACAAACAATTTCAATTAGTGTCATTGATTGTTTAAAACGCCCAAATGATTCAGGAATTACATGTTCTTTATTGAATTCAGAGGATTTTTTTCTGTACAGACAATATACACACTTTATTTGTAATTCTTTTTGCCTTTTTTTAATCAATCAATGTCCTTAATTATGGTTTATTTAATTTAAATCATATGGGCTAAATTTATGTATGCAATTAATTATCCAATAAATGACAATTAAAATTTTTGCATTCTAACTCGCAAAGTTCCTGAAAATACCCTACTTTAGGTATCCTTTGTGGAAAACAAATATCATTATCGAGTAGAGCTAAATTTTGCAAAATTTCGGAAAAAAATGCAGAATTGTTAGTGGCATTTTTATAATGTTTTCCTATATAACCATAACTAATATTTGGATAATGATACATAGACGTAATTCTCTATAACCGACTGCGCATTATGCAGCGAGTAGCTGTAATAGCTTGTCTTCTGGTATCGGTCTTATTGGTTGAGATATTACTAAAGCCAGAGGTAAATAATAATTGCTTATATTCAGAAAAAGTTCTTTCTCGACCTTCTGTTTGCAATAGCATTGCCATATCAGAGAAACAAACATCACTGATTTTATTTTCAGGTAATATGGCTTCCAGAATAACAATTTTCTTGCTTGGTTTAAGATGATAAAAAACGCGTTTTAAAATCTCGATATTTGTCTTGTCTGTCCAATCATGTAATATCCATCCTAGAATGATTAAATCATATTGTTGGCTTGAAGGTATTCCTGAGAGATTTCCATCTTTTGTCGGCTCCAAGAATGATCCTGGTACGAAACGTACTCGTGATTCTTTAGGAGAATATTTGTAAAATGTTTTTTTCATTAATGGGATCGCGTCTGGTAATTCATAGATATCCACATACTCTATAGGCTCGCATTTTTTTAAAATTTGCAATACAAATGCACCGCTGCCACCGCCTACATCAAGTATTGATTTTATGCCATCAATCTTTAACTTGCTGACAATGGCTTTGTCATCATCAGTATTTAATTGATGCAATCCATTGGTAAATATTTCAAGCAAAACAGGGTTATCTTTATATAATGCGAATGGATGGGTTACTTCATTATTAAAAAATGCTGACCATTGGCTTTTCCCTGTTTTTAAAGCCCCCACTAATCCTTTTACACTAAACATGGGAAACATGATTTTTTCAAAATGCTTAATTCGATGGCCAATATAATCAAGTGAATCAGATAATAAATATTTTCTAGTGGCCACTGGAATAGAATATTTTTTATGCTCATCTTGAATTATCAAATTATTTTTAACAACAGCTTCTAACATCTCGCGACCATAGTCAGACAATTCATTAAATGATTTCGGTCGAAATTTTAATGCATCTGCTAATTTGCTATTAAATAACCAAAATAAAACGATAGAACTATCTTTTGAATAAGAAGGGCCATTTATAATGGCCATGAATTTTTTATCAGTTTTTTTGACAAGTCCTAAATGCGCAGCTGCATGTAAAAATCGAGATAGTGCATCACTATTTAGTTCAAGCTGCTTCGCAACGTCCTCAGCAAATCGAGGTACATTTAAAATTGTTTTTAGATTAAGCTCTAAAAAAGCATCATATACAGCAGCTTTTCGATAGGCTTGCTGACATTCCAACAAAACATACTGATAATTAATCATTTCGTATTTTTTTACTGCTTAGCCTGATAGTTAAACTAGATAGCTGAAACCAACAGATTTAGTCTTGGTACGATACTTTAACATGTTAATACTCCTATAAATTAAATAATAAAAATGTAATAGCTTGTCTTAATCATTTTCATGATAACTCTATTTTAATTTCATTTTTTCTTCATGTTCCCGCAAAATATTTTCGCTACCACAAACATACCCAACACAATGAGCGTCTTCAGGACTTATGTTTGATATTATAGATCGATTAGCTGATATTTCTTCTGCAGTTTTTTGTGAAATCTCATCAACGCCAAATTCTTTAATGCCGAAAAGCATCTTTTTCAAATTTTCACAAAGTGTTGTGGTGACAATCTTATATTTTGGCTTGCTAAGATCGTTGCATGCATAATAAGTAATGGTTCTTACATCTTTTCTTGAAAAACCTTCCAGCATTTTATCATCGCAAACTAACTCTTCAGGAGTAAAAGTAATCTCTTTCCCTGTGCCGACAATATGGATTTTTATTTTCGCCCTACCAGACGAATCGTATTCAATGTTAGTAATGCGATAAGACTGACGTGTTTCCAGCTCTTTTTTTACTTCCTGATATTTTTTAAGGAGCCAACTGATATATTCAGTTAACTGCAACTGCACTGGTTTCTTCCTCATATGTTCTTTCTGCACTTATCATATTTCCTATTTTATCTTTAGGCCATAATTAAATTTTTCTATCGTTATTTTAGTTTTTTTTCATCAAAACTTCCTTAAACGGTTGGATACCGCTACCATAAATTTAACGAAGTTTTGTTTGATAGCGTTAAGTTTTAGGTGGAGTTCATTCTCCACCTAAAACTTAAATTTTGTACCGAAGGTACTCATTATTGACCAACACTTAAAACTTCATCACCATCGTTCAAGCGCGTCATTCTATATCGTTCAAAGTCGGGACTCAATGCTTTTAAGTAACGATCTTCTACATCAATCAGTAATTGCCGAAAAATAGCTATATTGATATTGGCAAGCTTTGCAATGACATAACTTCGATCTTTAGGCGACTTATCTGGATCAGCAATCAAAATTGTATTTTTAGGAAAAACAGGATCCATCGCCGCATCATGGATTTTTACAGCAAATCCATTTTTACCAACACTAGCATCTGTGAAAATTAATGGCCTCAGCTTTGATATCTGAATTTAAAAGACAGAAAAAATCATAATAATGTCTTGATATTCTCAGCGGTAATTTTTTATCATGCGGAAGATGCGCATATTGATGAAGAATTGTCGCCTTTTCCCAAAAGGTGCGTTTTGCATCGAGAACCTTAACCCACACGTCAGGTTCTGTGACTTTCTCTTTAAGCGTAGTCTTCGCGGGTAAATTAAGTACCTTTGCTATGCGTTTTAACATCGAGTAATCAGGCGTATGCCGCCCCTTTTCATAATGATTCATACGAGCACTAGCTGAAAATTCATCCGTACCAGCAGCAATACCTAATTGCTTCTGGGAAAGCTTAGCAGCTTTCCGAGCTTCTTTAAGTCTTTTGCATAATGGAGAATCAGTCACTGACAGCTCATAAGATTAACTTACAAGCTTAGAGAATCTAAGTTTTTTGCTTTCTTAGATACTCAGGGCTGTCCCATTAAAAATGTTGAAAATTAACCAAAAATCATAGCATTCATTGAATATTTTTAGTAGTCTCTAGCACTTTTATTTTTCACAGGAAATTAGGACTATGCAAAATGATCTTTCAATATCATTTAAGGAACATTTCTCAAAATTAAAAGATCCCCGAATTAATCGAAAAAAACTTTATCCTTTAATGGAAGTTTTATTTGTGATTTTATGTGGCACGATCTGTGGTGCTGAAAGTTGGCGTGATTTTGTTACTTTCGGAAAAGAGAAACTGGATTTTCTAACAAGATACTTTCTTTTTGAAAACGGAATCCCATCAAAAAATACTTTTGCACGCGTGATGGCAAGTATGAACACAGAAGCGTTTAAGACATGTTTTATTCAATGGATTCAATCATTGCATATTATTTTGAGAGAAGTTATTGCAATTGATGGAAAAACATTACGTCATAGTTTTGATACAGCAAAAGAAAAATCAGCTATCCACATGGTAAGCGCTTTTGCTACAGAAGCACGCTTGGTCTTGGGACAAATTAAAGTATCGGACAAAACAAATGAAATTACAGCCATACCCATGCTGCTAGACTTGTTAGAATTAGCTGGGGCTATTATTACGATTGATGCTATGGGCTGTCAAAAAGATATCGCTCAAAAAATTATAGAAAAAAAAGCAGATTACATCCTTTCTTTAAAAGGGAATCATAGTACCTTACATGAAGACGTTAAGTTATTTTTAGAAACTGAGGCTTTAAAAAAGCAATCAAATAATGCTGTGAGTGATATATGTGAATCGATAGATGCTGGCCATGGAAGAATCGAGACACGTAGGTGCTGGGTAAGTGATAAAATAGATTGGCTGGAACAAAAAGTAGAATGGTCTGGCTTAAATGCTATTGTAATGATTGAAGAGATTCGAGAATTTGGTGAGAAAATAACAAAAGACCGTCGTTTCTTTCTAACAAGTTTGCCAGCGGATGCAAAACTTATATCTTCTTCTATTCGAGCACACTGGGGCATTGAAAGTACGCTACATTGGACATTAGATATGACCTTCCGAGAAGATGAGTCGCGAGTTCGCACTGGGAATGCAGCAGAAAACATGGCAGTAGTCAGGCACATTTCGCTTAATATGCTTCAAAACGCCAGAAAAACTGAAAAAGACATTAGCATACGTGGCTTACGGAAAAAAGCTGGATGGGGTAATTCTACGCTGGATAACATAATAAGGCAGAATTTTTAATGGGACAGCCCTGTTATTTTTGCAGGAATTTATTGCTTCTAATTCTTCAGGTGCATTCTGTTCCAATAAAAATCCGAGTCGTTTAAATACCGCACCATTAGCAAGCTTTTTAGCATAGTCAATTAACAGAGGTGTATTTTTATATTCTGATTTAAGATAATTTTTAAACATGTCTAACACACTGCGAACACCACCGGCAAATGCAGGGTTAACAAGAAAATCCAGAATAGTACGGGATGGATCAGAAATAAAAATTTTAACTTGTCCTCGCCATAAAACCTTAAAACCAAACATTGTAGCCTCGGATATTGTATGTATCAAAAATTCCGATTTTCTTATCACTGGACGATGATTTTTTAATTTTCTAGTAGTAAAAACAGAAACAGTGCGAAATATTTGCTCTGTTAACCCCCAATGCTCCGCAGCACTCCAGCCACCGTCTTCGAGCTACTGAATATACAATCTCTGTTGCAACTGGCAAATGAAACGCTTTTACATTGTATAATCAGGAGACAATCCCTTTTGTTTAGAGAAGACACCATTGATTACTCCATTACAATTAGGCAATAAAATTTTTCCTACGAATTTAATTCAAGGGCCTTTGGCTGGCGTGAGCTCCGCGCCCTTTCGGTATTTAACTTGGATTTATGGGTCCCCTGCTTTTTCATGTACGGAAATGATTTCTTGTAAAACTTTAATTCACCAATCGAAAAAAGTTTATCAACGCTATATTGCAAAATCGCCTGAAGAAGGGCCCACTTGCTTTCAGTTATCAACCAATGACCCGAAAGAACTAGCGCTTGCAACGAAAATCGTAACAGACTCTGGTGCTGATTTGGTTGACCTAAACTGTGGTTGTCCCGTCAAAAAAATTCGTAACAAACATGCCGGTTCATTTTTGTTATCTGATCCAAAAAAGTTATACGCACTTATCATCGCGATGAAAATGAATACGCATTTACCGGTTTCCATAAAAATTCGAGTGGAAGGCGATTCTACAGATAAATCAAATCTTGCAATTGCTGAAGTTATTAGAGATACCGGCGCAGATTTTTTAATAGTACATGGTCGTCATTGGTCTGAAAATTATGAAACTTCTTGCAGATATGATCAAATAAAATTTTTTGTGAATGAATTAAAAATTCCTGTTATTGGAAATGGCGATATAAAATGCGTGGAATCCTTAAAAAAAATGTTTTTAACCGGATGTGCAGGTGTCATGATTGGACGCGCAGGGGTTGGACAGCCATGGTTAATAAAAAAATTAAACGCAGAAATGAGAGGTCAGAAATTTGTTGAACCCTCACTAAAAGAAATTGGTGAGATTTTTTTAAAACATGCTACTAGTTTAATTACACTACTAGACAGCGAATTATTAGGAATTTTGCAAGCACGAAAATTCGCAAAATATTATGCAAGAACTTTAAAAACGAAAAATGCATTTGTTGAAGAAATAAATATTTGTAAAAATTATAATGCTTTACAAACGATAGTTAATAATTTTTTTGAAGTATAGATGTAATGATTACTGTTTTTAGTAATAAATTGGTGGATTACGTCGTAAAAAAACAGGACTTTTTCACCCTACAAATGGTATGATATTCCGATCTAGCAAGGAGCTACTGTGTTAAATATCTTATTAATTTTTATTGGTTCAGGATGCGGCGGGATTCTGCGTTATTGGATATTCTCATTTGCAGAAGACTCCTTAGGACGTCATTTTCCGTATGGCACCCTTTTTATTAATGTGAGCGGATGTTTTTTAATGGGATTTCTATTTATTCTCTTACTAAAAAGAATGGATAATACGGGATCATTACTCAGTGCTTTTTTACTCATCGGTTTTTTAGGCGGATATACGACTTTTTCTACCTTTTCTATTGAGACTTTCAAACTTTTTGAAAATGGGGATTTTTTAACTGGATTTATCAATATTTTATTGAGTATTACGCTTTGTATTTTTGGGACCTGGTTTGGAATCATTGCCGCAAAACACTTATAAAATAGAACTATTATCCCTTTCCTACATTCATCCTAACCGGTATATCTGATTTCTTTTCTTCTTCTTTAATAAACGCATCCAATCTTTCCGAATCACTTTTATGTTTTGTAAAAAAAGCCCAGCGGGAAGGTTTTTTCTGAACTTTCTTTTTCGTTTCTAAAAATCTTTCTAAGCCATTACGCATGATTTTATAAAATTGAATAGTTTCATCGATCGAAGGTCGAGAGCGCGGATCAGTGTGTACCATTAAATTAAGAAAATTAGTCATTTTCTTTAAATATAAATCCTTGGCTTTACTATCCATATCAATCCCTTTCAACATATTTTCAAGACCACTCCTATTAAATTCAGCTTTTACTTCCGCTTTATTTTGTTCGTCAATATTCGTCTCGCTTTGTCTTGCAGCAATTTTATTTTGATAAACATTTTCGGCACCCAACATTGCCATCAAATCTGGGCCGATAGAAAATATATCCGTTGTCTCACTGAAACGATTTTCTAAAACTTCAGGAGCAATATGCCCAGGCGTTCCGGCTGAAGTTAATGTCGCAATTGATTTACTTCTTACATTTCCAAAATCCGTTAAGTAAGGTTTAATTGGATCGGAATATACATCGATAAGAATATTATTTGCTGTTAAATCTCCGTGAGATATACCTATCGAATTTAAAGATTTGACACTATCCAATATATCTAAAATAAAATCTAATTTTTTTAATAACGGTAATTCTTTAATGGCAGGAGATATTCTCTGATTATACATTAAAGGTTCATCCGGTAATCGTTTCGTAATAAGAAAAATTTTATGAAGATTTTCATCATAAACAATTGGCTGCGTTTCCATAGGCGAAAAAATTCGATTTATATTTTCCTCTAATTTCATTTGATCCACAGATACTTTTTTATCATCTACTATTTTTACTGCAACCGGAAGAAATTTAAGATTTTTGATTTTATCTATTTCTTCCATTTCTATTTTCCACCCTTTAACCACAACACCAGACGTTCCTCTTCCTAATAATTCTTTTCGTCTCACTTCATTATAATTTTCATCTTCGAGAGTATTTTCTTTAGGATAACTAAAAATATAGTAACTTGTTATTTCATCTATATCATCGTCGAAATCTGCCGCTGTTTTTAGATCTTTTTCCGAATCTTTTTCAAACTCTACACTCACTTTTAAAATAACGTAATTATCATCGCACCGAATAAAACGACTCATCGGAGATTCAACTATTTTCCGAAGAACATTCTCCCTCAAAATTTTCGGCGCATCATTTTTAAATTCAGAAAAGCTCATTTCATACACCCCTCTCTTATATATTATATAACTTATACAGTTAGTTATTTTTTTAATACAATCAATGAAATAACTGATAATTATAGAAAAGACGCCAGAAAAACCTCGTATTTTGAAACAGATAGTTTAAAATTTTAGACAGTTACCGCATAATAAAACACTTCATATTGCCAAGGATGGGTTAATCATGTTTCGACTAGGAATATTCAAACAACTCACTTCATACAGCGATAATACTATTGACTGGACTCGCACGGGGGAATTGTTACTGTCCTATAAACATAAATATTCTTCACGTGAAATTTTAATACGTGGATCGATTATATGTACCACTGCCGCATTTTCATTTTTAGGTTATTCGCTGAATGATCCAGACGAAACACATTGTTCCAATATAACCTTGGGACTCATGTCAGGATTTTTAGGATTTGTCATTTCACATGGGATAGCCATTATTCCGATCGTTAAAAAACGCGAAAACATGCGAGCAGAATGTGAAATTTTAAAAGAAAAAATTATTGAGAAATCTCAAGAATTGTCTTTACCACAAAATAATATCAACGCTTTATTGAAAATCATTTCGGAAATAACGTTAGAGGATGATCACCGTGCGAATGCCTCACAAACATGGGGACATCGAAAAAAATTGTTGAATAACTTATACGAATGTTTACAAGAAAATAACTTTTTGTTTTTAAATCCAGAAGATTTTAATTTAATGTTAGAGTATTTAGAAATACACACGCTTCGGAAAAGAATGCCGTAACACTGTTGCAGATTTCTTCATAACCCGTCGGACCTAGGCTCGTCCTGCTAAGATCCAGAGCAACATCGTAGGACTTTCTGGATCCCGCGAATAAATCGCGGGACGACGAGTTCTTTGACTTGTGTAGAGACCTTTGTTTTTCCAAGGGGGCGTTAAATTTATCTGACACTGGTGAGCAAATGCCAGCATAACAGCACTTAAGATTCACTGTTTTAATTTTTTTTCAGCAGCCTCTTTAATTCCTAAATTAATTTCGGTAAATGCCTCATTAATCCATTTTTTTAAAGTAAGATTTGTAAAAAAACCAACAGCCCCAGGAATTTTTAACGCAATGTAAGAATTGGTTTTACCATCCTTTAATTCTTCCAGTACTTGATAACGTTCGGTAATAGCACCGCCGGATAAAATTCTTTCCCAACCAATAATTTTATTTTTTTCATCAACAATACTAATTCTTTCATGCGATACCGGAAAAAAATTTCCAATCATTTTATTTTGGTAAAGCGCTAAAGAAATTGTTTTATTCACTTCTGGAATTCCATCCACATGCGCGGTAATTTTTCCTTTGGAGTAAATAGTGTAATTTTCAATATCTTTTACAATTTCCCAAACGGTATCAAGCGAGGCGTGAATCAGAACCGGGTTCCCAAAAAAATATTTGGCATGATTGGTGCGTGATGACACCCAAGGCATGTGATCCATTGAGACTTGAAAAGATTTCATATCATTTCCTTAAGATGCTTCCTAGGAAGGCATATTATATCGATAAGATTTTTATCTTTCTATTTCTATTTAGTATTGCCGAAAGAGAGTTGAATGCGTATGATCTTTCTAAATTATAGTGCAAAGGATTTACTATTTTGCGTTTATCTCAATCGATTTTTTTTATTTTTATTTTTGGTTTTATGCTGAATACCTATGCCGCTTTCAGTACACTCGGCATTCAAAACAGCCAAAATGATAAGAGTTTTTACTTTTTGAGTCATCAAAGTGCGAATCGCGCTGCCTGTCAAAATACGTGTAAAAATATTCTCAAGCCAAATGAACAACAATTTATTACGATCGATGCGTCCGAGGGATGGATTGATCTCGAATATAATATTTGCGCCAATATCAAAAATAATAATTGTGATGATTATCGGGGACATGTTGGTATTTTATTAACGCCTGAAAAAACTTCGATTTCAAACACGCAAGACGGCTCTGCATTTTTAAATACGATCGAACCCGGTAAAATATTTGGGGTGATATTTCACTCTGCGATTTCTTCGAGAATATTGTCCCCTACTTTTCCCACTCCCGCTGTTTATACCGGTGTGAAATATCATGGTTTTAACTTGAGTGGCGGCGAATTTGATTCCGCATTTAATCTGCCCTATGCCACGGACGCATTATATTTTATAAGGAAGGGGGCGAATATTTTACGTATTCCATTCAAGTGGGAATACATTCAGCCGGATCTTTCAAAGCCTATTGATTTTAGTACAGGTAACGCAAAAAAATTAAATGATCTCGTGACTACTTTTACGAAAGCACATCTCTTTGTCATTCTCGATATGCATAATTTTCTACGATATCCATCGAATAATTTTCAAGGACCGGTCATTGGTAATGATGCCAATGCAACAACAGAGAAATTTGCACTCGCGTGGGGAAGTTTTGCAAAACAATTTAAAAATAATAATTATGTATTTTTTGATTTAATGAATGAACCACTCGCCGACCCTGAATTAATTCTCAAAAATTATAATGCTGCGCTCGATGTTATTCGCAAAGAAGGTTTTGATAATCTCGTGCTACTTGAGGGAAGTGATTGGAGCAAAATGTCCACTTGGACGAATAAAAACGCGAAATATTTTATCGCGTCCAACATTCATGATCCCCAAAATAATTATGCGTTGAGTATTCATCAATATTTTGATGATGAGGGTGGCAGCACGAATAACTGTTTTTCTTCACTTGAGGTATTAACCAAAATTCATTTTGATTCATTCGTGACTTGGATAAAAACTCAAAAAGTACCTATATTTTTAACTGAATTAGGCGGTGCTAATAATCAAAATTGTGCTGACACCATTCAGACTGTACTCACAGCAGTTGAAAATCATCCTGATGAAAATCATGCGGGTGGATTTATTGGATGGGCTGGATGGATGGGCGGACATGCGACTTCCGGTTTTTTATTAAATCTTATGCCTGATGCAAATGGTATTGAAAAAATTCAGATGACAAAGGGATTTTCGTTACATCTTAAAAAGGGGGCAAATTATCATTGATTGTGTTATTATAATAAAAAAAGAGCCGAAATTATGGGTAAATCAAAAGATCATTTTTTCATTCACGCAGGCCCTCTCCTATTAGTTTTATTTATCGACGGTATGGGACTTGGCCTCGTTATTCCTGTATTAAATGGATTGATTTTTGATCCTGACAGTCATTTTTTGCCAAATGTTTCCTATTCTCCTTTTATGTACAATGTTATTTATGGGAGTGTCATCGGCATTTTCATGTTATGTTGGTTTTTTGGCGCGGCCATTCTGGGGGATCTTTCAGATCAAATTGGTCGAAAAAAATCGCTAATTATTTGCCTCGTGGGCGCTTTTTTAAGTTATCTATTATCTGCAGTTTCCGTCACCTATCATAGCTTAATACTTTTTATTATTGGACGTATGGTTGCAGGCTTTACATCAGGAAGCCAACCTATCGCGCAAGCTGCCATTATTGATTTAAGTACCAAAGAAACTAAATCGCGCAATATCGGATATATTTTATTAGCGTTATCTTTAGGTTTTATTTTTGGGCCTTTGATCGGCGGGGTGCTGGCTGATCATCGAATTGTATCGTGGTTTGATTTTGCCACCCCATTTTATTTCGCCTCTCTGATTTCTTTTTTAAATATTCTTTTACTTATGTGGCTATTTAAAGAAACTTATGTTTCCGAAGTCACTACTTTTAAAATTAAAATTTACGAAGCCGTCAATATTTTTATTTCTGCATTTCAACATAAAAAAGTTCGCGTTTTATCCATTTTATTTTTTATTTTTATTTTCGGATGGAGCAGTTTTTATTCTTTTATTTCAGTATATTTATACAAAACATATGAATTTAATTCCTCATACATTAGTTTTTATTTAACCTTGATGGGTGTGGGATTTGGTATCGGAAATGGTTTTATTGCCAATTATCTTGCGAAAAAATTTGATCTCATGGCAATTTTTATTGGTTCTTCCCTTTTGACCGGTATCATCATTTTTTTAATGATGGTATTTCCTTCCCTGTGGTTTGTCTGGTTGATGGTCGCACCGATTGCTTGCTTTGTATCAACTGCCTATGTATCTATCCTTACACTTTTTTCAAATCAAGTGGATGATGCCAGTCAAGGATGGGTCATGGGTATTACGGGATCTATTTTGGCTTTTGTATGGGGTTTAAATGGTGTAACGGTAGGCCTACTCGCGGGATTCAATGTCGCGTATCCAATTTATATTTCTGCGCTGTGCTTGGGTGTGACGGCGGTATTGAGTGTTTTTTTGAGGATATAAACTGGATCATCATCATTCCGGGTAAACGTCGTCCCGCGAACAAGTCGCGGGACGACGGGGTGGGACTTTACATCTTCAATCTTTCCTTAATTTGAATGGCCAAATCATCAATCTCTACATCCTTTTTAGCATGAAAAGAATTGGGATTATTGGCAAGCGCCAACTTTGGTTTTTGAAATTCAGATAAAACATCACTTTGTAATTCTTGAGATATATTTTTATCATACACTTTCATCGTATCTAATAATTCAGAAAGTTCTTTTTCAGTCGTAATTTTAAAAAGTGCGGTATTGGTAAACCTAAAATCCTCATCTAAATTCGTGAGAAATCTAATCACATCTTTCGAAGCGCCCTCTTTTGCATGAATTGAAAATTTAAAATTACCGCTGATATAACCAAATAAGTGTAATTCTTTGAAAGCAGCATTTGCATCGCAACTATCGTAACTTACCTCCCGGATCAATGGTGTACCGAAATTAGAAATCTCTCCAAATTCGCCGTTCTTAATCCAACCACTGATGCCCACATGTTTATTAATATGCATCATGAGATCTTGATTAATATTAATCGCAATTTCATTGATACTTTCATCCAATATTGCTAAATCCTCCAATAATATTTTTAGCATCCACCCATTTTGAATAGTTAAATAGTATCTATTCAAATCTTTATCGCAAAAATCAGGTTTTGGGTAACCACTTTTCATTAATAAGTTTTGCAGTTCAGTAAATGAAGATTTCTTCGGACTGATAGTGATACGAATATTTCCATCTCGATAACCGAAAAAACATAATTTTTTAATTTTCGAAGCGGGATTTTTATTTTCATATTCAACTTGTCGAATGAGAGGAATGGTGATGCCCATGTCGCGTTTGTGGGAAAAATTGCCTTGTTGTATCCAACTTTTAAAATCTTGCTGACGATCTTGCATTTTATTCTCCTTATTATTATTTTTATTTATAAAATTCCAATGCGGAATAATGTATCATTTTAAAAAAATCTGCAATGCATTTATCGATAAAATGCATTCCACTTATTGGGAATGCATTTTGTAGGTGATGAAGAATTCACACTTTGGTGATAACTGGCGGATTCCAACGACCACTTAAAACGGATTCTTTCGGCCAATATAAACGTAACATTAAAACAAAATCACCAAGTGGCGCCGGTAGCCAATTGGATGCAAGCGCCGCCGGCGGTGCTTCGCTTTGCACATATAAATCAAGAGAACCATCTGGATTAAATTTTAATTTATCTCGCTTACTTAATGCGTAACGATTCAAGGGATTCGGGACAAAAAAGTATTGATCGTTATACATCGTCACTGACCACAATCCGCGAACTGGTGGAATTTGATTTTTTTCAAAATGGAGAACGTAGCGATTTAATCCATTGAGCGTTTGATTAGTCGTATCATGAAATTTCACAGGATATATCGCATCTTCAGGAGGGTTAGCACCTAAACCTACCGCTGCGACCAACGCGCGTTGTAAATAATCCGTGCCATAAGATCCTGTTTTCATCGAGAAAAGCCAACCATTCTTATTACTTATTCCCGTTGATTCATACGCTTTGATTTTTTCTTGAGAAATTTTGACAGCATTGTCTAACGCCTTCGAAATCATGGGATCTAATTTGGTGACATCTAAACTTTGGCCGGGAGTGATGCCAATTGCCGCCAATTTGGCAATCATAGGTTGATCCATTTGATCGGGAGTATTCGATTTTAAAATTTCCGCGAAACGCGTGAAATACACAATAGAATTCATATTATCCACTTGATCTCGCGCGATGGTTTGCATATCAATCGACGGATCTACTGTGCCAGAAGGTGGCGTATAGGATTTTCCATAGGCACTCAGTGGGGTTAAGGTATATTGATCCTGAATCGAATGCACGATCTCAAGATCTTGTGGACTCCCGTCACAAAAGGTTTTACCCACAATCCATACGATATCGGTTTCAGATTTTAATGGTTTAACGCCTCTCGGCAATTTGCCTTTAAAATGCGGACCAACAAGTGCAAAGTCATGCGCACCCGTACCTGTCGTTCTCGTACCTGGAGACGCCAACACTTCAGTCCACCCATCTAACATTGTCATAGAATAATAGCGCCCTTTTTCATTAGGCACGTGCAAAATATAAGGCTCTTTGGCGAGATCCACCCACGCAACAGAAGATAAGGTGTCCATATTCGGTGTGGTCATATCATGCGCATCAGAGCTCGCAAATTCACGGGTATGCACGAATTGATTGAGCGGTGCGCGCATATTTCCGGGTGTTTGCACATTCGTCATGACACGTTTTGTCATATCCATCATCATCAAAGGATAGGCATAAATATACACATCTTGTGCGATTTGATTTGCATCAGCTTCACTTAACGGTTTCGCAAAAGATGTCATCATCCAAAAAAGCAGCAACATCAAAAGAGAAATTTTTCTTTTCATTTCGTTTCAGTCCTTACGTAAAATTACGATTTTAACATTCTACATTCACACTTGCTTGTAATACATTGGCATAATTTTTTGAATAAGATCCCGCCAGCACACCATTTTGAGAGACATTATGAATATCTGCATCCCCAAAATTAATATATTCATAAGAAAATCCGATTTGAATCATTCTCATGACAGAATAAATCATACCGATACCTGCACGAATTTGCCGGTCCACTGGTAAATCAGGCGTGCGTTTGGAAGTCGTTGTAGGTGAAGAATCATAAGAAACCCCCGTCTGCAAAAGCAAGGTCGGCGTCATGTGATATTGACCGCCCAATCCAACGCGATAAGTATTTTTCCAATCTAATTCTGTCTCTACAGTAAAACCTTCATTATCGACGGTTTTCATGCGTTCCGGAGGTAGTGGACCTGCATCTTCAATGCGTTGTTTGCCGACTTGCCCCCAACGTTGATCGACCGTGGTATCTGCTGTCGCTGTCGCATAACAGTGCAACATGTTGCGTGGTCCGACGGTATTTTTGGCCGATTCTGGATAAGAATGCCAGAATGGATCTTCCATTGCGTCCAAATGATACAAGTATCCAAAGTATTCATCAAAACCATGCACGCAAGGAAGATATTTATTAAGATCACCTAAATGATTTTTACCGAATTGTCCCGTCGCATAACCCATTTCTTTTAGAGCGGTTGCGATAGTGGGTGCTTCTGCTGGCATGCCGACATCTGCACCGGCTTGGCCTACGGTCGTTAAACCAGTACGAATCGGTAATTCGCCGGTAATAAAATTGGCACGACCTGCGGTGCAACTGGGTTCCGCATAATAATCCGTGTAACGCGCCCCTTCTCTCGCGAGTTGGTCGAGATGCGGTGTGCGACCGCTCATGATTCCTTGGTGATACGCGCCAATATTAAACCAACCAATGTCATCTCCCATGATGACAATGATATTAGGTTTTCCCGTTGGGGCAGATTGAGGTGTCGTAACCTGCGCTTTCGCAGTTGGCGTTACGGGTGTCGCGGTAGACGTATTCGTTGAGGAGGTATTCACCGCGGGTGTGGGTTGCAAATTTTGAGCAAAAACAACGGAAATAGCGATACTAATAACAATGACAACAGGGATAAAAATTTTCCATGAAATCCATTTCATAAATGCCCCGAAGTGAGGGAGAGGTTCTATAATTCTATCCTTTTTTTCTGAAACTTGGTATATTTCGAGCTTTCCCGCGAACGGCAGGAATTTTTCAAAGTCAAAGGATTGTCAGCATGAAGTTTTTAAGGATTCCGGTTGTCATTTCATCTCTCATTTTAACCAATCATATTTACGCTGCAGCATTTCAGTACTACGAATTAGGAACGCCTATTATTGGCACCGCAGCGGTTGGACAAGCTGCATTAAGTAGTGATGCTTCTACCGCATATTTTAATCCTGCAGGGATGGCATCTCTCATGAAGACGCAGTTGATGTTGGGATCGGAAATATTGATTCCTTTTACCGAATTTAATCCCAATAATGAAAATACAGTTCACGGTGATGATGGTGGTGAAGCGGCAAGTTTGCTTCCCGGCATGGGGCTTTATTATGTCTATAGTTATTCACCGCAATTGAAATTTGGTGTGAGCTTGACATCGCCTTATGGTGGTATGTTAAATTACGATGATGGTTGGGTGGGGCGTTATTATGTGCAACAGTCAGAATTTTACACATTGAATTTAAATCCTTCCGTCGCTTATCAATTTAACCAAAAGTTTGCGGGTGGTCTCGGTTTTTCTGTGGAATATGCCAATCTTTATCAAACCACCGCTTTCCCACTTCCGCTTGATTTACCACCGCCATTAGAAGGGCCGGTCGAAGGACAAGCAACGGTGAAGACGCATAATACAGCGTTTGGTTTTAATGCCGGATTGTTGTTCACGCCAACTGCCAATACTAAAGTTGGCATGGCTTATCGCTCGCAAATAAAGCATCACCTCACAGGTAATACGGAATTTTTGCGGACGCTCGAGTCAGCATCCACTAAAACGCAAATGGTCATG
>JABDEN010000026.1 GCA_013287025.1 Gammaproteobacteria bacterium
ATACTGAAAATCGATTAGGTATTTCAGTCAATCAAACCACGAAAGACGGCAAATTTACATTACGTGAAGTGGAATGTTTAGCGGCTTGTGTAAAAGCGCCTGTCGCGATGGTTGGCAAAAAATATTATGAAAATCTTACCCCCGAAAAAATTGATGCCATGATAGATGAGTTGGAGTAACGAATGGCAAATGAAATTTGTTTCCGCACATTGCATTTAGACAAACCTTGGACGCTTGATACCTATCGAAGCGCCGGGGGATATGTGCAATGGGAAAAAATTCTCAAAGAAAAAATAAATCCTGCCCAATTAATTGATGCTTTAAAACTGTCGACCCTGCGTGGACGGGGCGGCGCTGGGTTTCCTACCGGTTTAAAATGGAGTTTTATTCGCCATGATCTACCCGGTCAAAAATACGTATTATGTAATGCCGATGAAGGCGAACCTGGTACCTGCAAAGACCGTGAAATTTTATTAATGAACCCGCACCAATTGATTGAAGGAATGGCGATCGGTGGTTATACGATGGGTGCGACGGTCGGATATAACTACATTCGCGGCGAATTTTTTGAGCCTTATGAACGTTTTGCAGCGGCATTAAAAGAAGCGAGAGAAGCCGGTTTTTTAGGCAAAAATATTTTCGGCAGCGGTATCGATTTTGATATTCACATACATCTGGGTGCAGGCGCTTATATTTGCGGGGAAGAAACCGCAATGATGGAATCACTCGAAGGTAAAAAAGGGCTGCCTCGATTCAAACCGCCATTTCCTGCAGCGAAAGGTTTGTACGGTAAGCCCACTACCATTAATAATGTCGAAACATTTGCGTCAGTGCCTGTTATTTTAGAAAAAGGTGCGGAATGGTTTTTACAATTAGGCAAACCAAATAACGGCGGCTGCAAAATTTTTAGCGTGACCGGACATGTGAATAAGCCCGGCAATTATGAAGTACCGCTCGGTACGCCTTTCAAGGATTTATTAGCGATGGCAGGTGGTGTTCGCAATGGCCATCGTTTAAAAGCGGTGATCCCTGGTGGAACGTCGATGCCAGTGTTATCCGCTGAAATCATGATGTCCCTCGACATGGATTTTGATGCGATTCAAAAAGCAGGGTCTGGTTTAGGATCAGGCGCTGTGATTGTGATGGATGAAACGGTTTGCATGGTACGCATGTTAGAGCGTATTTCAAAATTTTATATGGAAGAATCTTGTGGCCAATGCACGCCATGTCGTGAAGGTACAGGTTGGTTATTTCGTTTAGTGCATGACATTGAACACGGTAGGGGAACGATGGAAGATATCGAAACCTTAAGACGCGCTGCAAAAAATATCGAAGGACGTACGATTTGTGCGTTTGGTGAAGCGGCTGCATGGCCGGTGGCTGGCATGCTGAAATATTTTTATGATGAGTTTGTTTATCATGTAGAGCATAAAAAATGTCCGATATAGAAATCGAAATTGACGGAAAGCCGTTTAAGGCGAAGCCGAACACCATGGTCATCCAAGTTGCGGATGAAGCGGGAATCTATATCCCACGTTTTTGTTATCATAAACATTTGACGGTGGCGGCAAATTGTCGAATGTGTTTGGTCGAAGTCGAAAAATCACCGAAAGCCCTTCCCGCGTGCGCAACGCCCGTTGCACCAGGCATGAAAGTTTTTACACGCTCATCCAAAGCGTTAGCCGCGCAAAAAGCCGTGATGGAATTTTTACTCATTAATCATCCTTTAGATTGCCCCATCTGCGATCAAGGTGGCGAATGTGAGCTACAAGATTTAAGTATGGGTTATGGTTCACCCGATTCTTATTACAATCAGCCAAAACGTTCCGTCAAAGATCAAAACATCGGTCCCTTAGTTGCAACCGATATGACGCGTTGCATTCAGTGTACGCGGTGCGTGCGTTTCGGTGATGAAATTGCAGGTTTACGAGAATTAGGCGCAGTGAATCGCGGCGAACACATGGAAATTAGCACGTATGTGTCGCATGCGCTGCATTCCGAAGTGTCAGGCAATATCATTGATATTTGTCCTGTTGGTGCGTTGACTTCGAAGCCCTTTCGTTTTCGCGCACGCGCGTGGGAACTCGAACAATTTCCTTCGATTGCAGCGCATGATTGTGTCGGCGCAAATATTTATGTACATACACGTCGTGGCACGGTGATGCGTGTCGTGCCACGTGAAAATCAATCCATTAACGAAACCTGGATTTCCGATCGCGATCGTTTTAGCTATGAAGGTTTATATCACGCAGATCGCATCACGCAACCGATGTATCGGGAAGGTGATAAGTGGCATGTGACGAGTTGGGAAAAAGCGTTAAGCATGGCGGCTTTCGGATTAAAAAATGCGGGCGCGGATATTGGTGCACTCATTTCCCCCAATGCAACGTTAGAAGAATGTTATTTATTACAAAAATTAATTCGCGAATTGGGCAGTGAAAATATCGACTATCGTTTGAGACAGGCGGATTTTGGTGGTGAGAATGTAATGTGCGTTTCTCGTCGTCCCGCGACTTGTTCGCGGGATCCAGACTTCTTCAACGACTTAGAAAACGCCCCGCACATTATTTTAATTGGTTCAAATATTACAAAAGAACAACCCAATATTGGTTTACGTATTCGAAAAGCCACGAAAAAAGGCGCGAAGGTCACTGTCATCAATATGATGGACTATCATTTTCATTTTCCCGTAGCCGAGAAAAAAGTGGTGGCGCCACATCTTTTGCTCGATGCATTGAAAGGTATTGAATCCGAACCCAATACGCATATTTTATTAGGTGCAGGTGCATTAAATCATCCTCAAGCATCAGACATTAAAGCAATGGTTGCGAAATTACCCGGAAAAGTGACTTATCTTACTGAAGGTGCCAATGCGAATGGTGCAATCTTGGCAGGCGCAGTCCCTGGTGAAAAAGGGTTGCATGCACGCGCGATGTTACAAGAAAAACAAGAGGCTTTCGTGTTATTCAACGTCGAGCCGGATCTTGACTGCGGCAATCCCGCAGCCGCGATTGAAGCGTTAAATGCCGCAAAGTTTGTGCTTTCCTTATCGATTTTCAAAAATCCTGTTTTAGAACAATATGCCAATGTCATTCTACCGATTACACCTTTCACAGAAAGTGGCGGTACTTTTGTCAATGTGACGGGAGAAAAGCAAACCTTTGCAGGCGTCGCAAAACCTTACGGCGAATCTCGCCCCGGTTGGAAAGTGTTACGCGTATTGGGGAATTTCTTGGAGTTGGATGGGTATGGGTTTGAGTCGGTGGATGAGGTGTTGTTGTCAGTGCCGTCGTCCCGCGACTGGGTTGCAGGACCCAGTGGGTCTTCGACAAATCAGAGTGGTACCCAACTCTCCCGCATCGGCGACATCCCAATGTACTCAATGGATAGCTTAGTCCGACGGTCAGCGCCATTGCAGGCGACGCAACAAATTATTGACGGTGATGTGTCAGCGGCACGTTTAAACTCCGACACTGCAAAACGACTTCACATTCACGAAGCGGACATGGTCATTGTCAAACAAGGCGAAAGTAAAATCGGATTAACGGTGATGTTTGACGCACGCGTTCCCGTTGATGCAGTTTATATTCCGGGCGGAATTCCGGAGACGAGCGGGTTGAGTGAGTTATTTGGCGCAGTGGAAGTGATTCCGGCATGACAAAACAAAACCCGTCGTCCCGCGGCTTGTCCGCGGGATCCAGAGCGACTTTGCGGGTCGCGGACAAGCCGCGGGACGACGAATTAAACAGAGGCAGAAAAGAGTATAGATGGAAGCACTATTTGTTGTAGGTGAAATAGTTTTAAAAATTGTCGCAATCATCTTAGTATTGTTGCTGATGGTGGCGTACATTACTTTTTTAGAACGCAAAATTTTAGGCTATATCCAATCTCGTATTGGCCCCAATCGCGTGGGTCCGCGTGGTTTATTACAACCGATTGCAGACATTATAAAATTACTATGTAAAGAAATTATTATTCCGACCGCTTCGAATCGTTATCTATTTGTCATTGCACCAATTATTAGTTTAGGAACGTCTCTTGCCGCATGGGCGGTGATCCCATTTGATCGTACCGCTGTGCTTGCGGATATTAATGCAGGTGTTTTATACATTTTAGCGTTGTCATCATTAGGGGTGTACGGGATTTTAATTGCAGGATGGGCGTCGAATTCCAAATATGCAATGTTTGGTGCATTGCGAGCCGCAGCACAATCGATTTCCTACGAAATTTGTATGGGATTTGCTTTAGTCGGCGTGATGATGGCGGCGGGTTCTCTAAATTTACAAGCTATAGTGCATGCACAAAACGGCGGGATCTTGCATTGGTATTGGTTGCCATTGCTACCACTTTTTTTGGTGTACTGGATTTCGGGGGTTGCTGAAACGAATCGTTTGCCTTTCGATGTCGCGGAAGGGGAATCTGAACTCGTAGCCGGTTTCCACGTTGAATATTCAGGCACCGTATTTGCATTGTTTTTCTTGGCAGAATACGCCAACATGGTACTGATTTCTGTTTTAGTATCGGTATTATTTTTAGGTGGCTGGTTGTCACCTTTCCAAGGCATTCCTTATCTCGAAACATTTTTCGAATTTGTCCCTGGTATTTTTTGGTTACTTTTTAAATTAAGTTTCTTCTTATTTTTATATATTTGGGTGAGAGGTACATTTCCACGTTATCGCTACGATCAAATCATGCGTCTCGGCTGGAAAATATTACTGCCGGTCACCATTGTGTGGATCATTGTGATTGCATTTGCGGTTAAATTTAACATAGGTCCGTGGTTTGTATGATAAAACGATTACTGTATTATATTAAAAGCTTTTCCTTGTGGGATTTACTAATGGGTTTAAAACTCACGGGGCGATATATTTTTGTCGGAAAAGTCACCATACAGTATCCGGAAGAAAAAACACCGACTTCTCCGCGTTTTCGAGGTATTCATGCCCAACGTCGTTATCCGAATGGAGAAGAACGATGCATCGCATGCAAACTATGCGAAGCGGTTTGTCCCGCCCTTGCGATTACCATTGAGTCAGAACCGCGCGAAGATGGTTCTCGCCGCACGACTTTATATGAAATTGATTTGTTTAAATGTGTGTATTGTGGTTTTTGTGAAGAATCATGCCCCGTCGATGCGATCGTTTTAACGCGCTTTGGTGATTATCATATAGAAAATCGCGGGGAAAATATTTTGACGAAAGAAAAATTACTCGCATTGGGTGATAAGTACGAAAAGGTTATTGCGCATGATCGGGCGGAGGATGCGAAGTATAGATAATTTTGTACTTCAGCATGTACTTAATAGTACTGTCATGCCAGCATGCTTTTAGCTGGCATCCAAGCGGCTTCGCTAAATGCCGACTGGATGCCAGCTAAAAGCATGCTGGCATGACAGAAAAGTGCAGAGTGGATGGGGGGTCTAGTGGAGTTTATAGGTATTAAAAATGACATACATTGAACTAATATTTTACGCATTCGCAACCGTCGCGGTTTTATCCGGCATTATGGTTGTCGCATCCAGCAACCCCGTTCGGGGGGTGCCGGCGCTCGTCCTGACTTTTTTTGCGATGGGCGGAATCTGGATGTTATTACAAGCTGAGTTTTTGGCTTTAATCCTCGTATTAGTTTATGTTGGTGCGGTCATGACTTTATTTTTATTCGTGGTCATGATGTTACGAGTAGACTCGATTGGTCTCCGTGAAGGTTTCGTTAAATATCTCCCATTCGCTTTACTGGTCGTTTTTTTAGTCATGGGATTATCGATCATCGCGCTCGATCCGAAACATTTTGGCCCCGACATGATCCCCATTCCAACCTTAAAACCTGAGAACTACAGCAACACGGGTACCTTAGGTATGTTGCTTTATACCGACTATGCTTACCCATTTATCATTTCAGGCGTGATGTTATTAGCCGCGATCATTGCAGCGATTAG
This sequence comes from Gammaproteobacteria bacterium, assembly GCA_013287025.1. The sequence continues at coordinate 5,936 of JABDEN010000026.1, forward strand.
TCTTTCGCATCGCAAACCCAAAGATCGAAAAGTGCAACATCCAAGCCAACAAGTGGCCATTAATCCCAAAGACAGAATACGTGTGTTATCCATCCCTTCTGAAAAGAAAATACGACCGAACGGAGCGAAGGAATAGATATGCTTTCTTTATCACATTTTTTAATTTTAGCCGCCATATTATTTGGCATTGGTATTGCGGGTATTATTATCAATCGCAAAAATATTATCGTATTACTCATGTCGGTTGAGTTGATGTTGTTGGCGGTGAATACTAACTTTATTGCGTTTAGTTATTTTTTGAATAACGCAACGGGGCAAATTTTTGTATTTTTTATTTTAACGGTCGCAGCGGCAGAAGCTGCGATTGGTCTTGCGATTTTAATGGTATTATTCAGACGAAAGAATACGATTGAAATTGAAAAATTAGATACATTAAAAGGATAAAACGTGGAAAATCAGCTTTTCATGATGACTGCACTTGTGATTTTACTGCCGCTCTTCGGATCCTTGATTGCAGGTCTCATTGGTAAAAAAATTGGTTCATTCGCAACATCGTGGGTGACGATTGCATTAGTTGCAGTCTCTTTTTTGATTTCGACTTATTTATTTTATTTGATGGTTTTCTTAAATCATCCCACGGTAGAAGTGACTTATTATGCCTGGATTACCAGTGGTTTATTTAAATTTGATATCGCCGTTTTACTCGATCGATTGAGTGCCACCATGATTTTTATCGTGACTTTTGTGTCACTCATGGTGCACGTATACACGGTCGGTTATATGGAAAAAGATCCAGGATATGAACGTTTTTTTAGTTATGTATCGCTGTTTACTTTTGCCATGTTAGTGTTGGTGTTAGCCAATAACTTTTTATTACTATTTTTTGGTTGGGAGGGCGTGGGTTTAGTATCTTACCTTCTCATCGGTTTTTGGTTTAAACGCGAATCAGCGATTTTTGGAAGCTTGAAAGCATTTTTAGTGAATCGTGTCAGTGACGTCGGATTTATATTGGCGATTGCGGGCGTGTTAACTTATTTTAATTCGCTAAATTACTTAGAAGTTTTTCAGCATGTACCAGATATTTTTGGTCAATCTATCCATGTATTTCCCGGTATGGAATCTCCGGCGATTACGGTAATTTGTATTTTATTATTTTTTGGCGCTATGGGAAAATCAGCGCAAGTGCCACTCCATGTGTGGTTACCTGAATCGATGGAAGGTCCAACGCCTATTTCTGCGTTGATTCATGCGGCAACCATGGTGACCGCAGGGATTTACATGGTGGCGCGCATGTCTCCGTTGTTTGAATATTCCCCCATTACCTTAAGTTTTATCGTGACGATTGGTGCGATCACGGCGTTTTTTATGGGAATTTTAGCTATTTCACATTTTGATATTAAACGCGTGATTGCTTATTCCACGTTATCGCAATTGGGTTACATGACTGTTGCATTGGGGATTTCGGCTTTTGATGCGGCCATTTTTCATTTAGTGACACATGCATTTTTCAAAGCATTACTTTTCTTGGCGGCAGGTTCTGTGATCGTGGGACTTCATCACGAGCAAGATATGCGAAGAATGGGCGGGCTTGCCACGAAGATGCCGGTTACCTATATTACTTTTGTCATTGGTGCACTTGCGCTGTCGGCCATTCCACCTTTTGCGGGTTTTTATTCAAAAGATGCGATTATTGAAGCCACCGCTTTATCAACTATTCCGGGAATTGCGTTTGCAAAGTTTTGTGTTGAAGCAGGGGCTTTTATTACACCGTTATATATTTTCCGCGTCATATTTTTGACTTTTCATGGCAAATTCCGCGGCGATACTACACATCCTGTACATGAATCTCCGTGGGTTATTTTGGTCCCGCTCATTCTGCTTGCCATTCCAAGTATTATTGCGGGTGGATTATTGATTGGACCAATGTTATTTTCGACTCCCGATCTTTTAGGAAACGCTATTTTCATTTTGCCGCAATATAATGTATTGCAAGAACTTAGCAAAGAGTTTCATGGTGCGGTCGATATGGCTTTTCATGCGCCGTTGACGCTTACTTTTTGGTTGGCAATCGCTGGCATTGCGACAGCGTGGTTTTTTAATTTGAAAAAACCAGAATATGCAGAAAGTTTAAAAAAACGTTTTGCATTTCTCTATTGGATCATGGTGAAAAAATATGGTTTTGATGATTTTAACCAACGCGTTTTTGTGCATGGCACTCGAAAATTAGGTAATTTTTTCTATGTTTTTGTAGATCTTAAAATGATTGATGGTATTTTTGTGAATGGTTCCGGTAGATTGATTCGCTGGTTTTCTCTGTTCGCAAGACAAATGCAGACGGGTTATGTATATCATTACGCATTAGTAATGATAATTGGACTCGCAGTTTTTCTAGGTTGGTTTATGCTGGGAATGAAGTAGTATGTTACAAAATTCTATTTTAAGTATTCTAATTTGGCTCCCAGTTTTTGGTGCGGTTGTCGTGCTTTTCACCGGCGGTGATAAAAATGCGAATGTCGCTCGCATCATTGCCTCGATTGTCGCATTGACGAATTTATTACTTTGCATTCCACTTTATTTGGGTTTTGATGTCACAAGCCCACATATGCAATTTCAAGAAATGCATCTTTGGATTTCTGCGTACCAAATTTATTATGCAGTTGGTGTCGATGGTATATCGATCGCGATGATTATTTTGACGAATTTTACGGGACTTTTAGTCATACTCGCAGGGTGTCAAGCAATCAAAGTACGCGTTTCGCAATATATGGCTGCATTTTTGGTGATGCAAGGCATGATGATTGGCGTATTTGCCGCAACCGATGCGATTTTATTTTATGTGTTTTGGGAAGGGATGTTAATCCCGATGTATTTAAGTATTGGGATGTGGGGAAGTGCGAATCGTAATTATGCTTCGATAAAATTTTTCTTGTATACTTTTTTGGGCTCAATCTTAATGTTGATTGCGCTGTTGTATCTTTACAACTATACCGGTGTTTTTCATATTTCTGAATATTATGGTTTGCATCTCCCGATCGACATTCAAAAATATATTTTCTTCGCTTTTCTCTTGGCATTTGCGGTCAAAGTTCCTATGTGGCCTGTACATACATGGTTGCCAGATGCGCATACTGAAGCGCCTTCCGGTGGTTCCGTCGTTCTTGCTGCGTTGATGTTGAAGTTAGGGATTTACGGATTTTTACGTTTTAGTTTGCCCATTGTTCCCGATGCTTGCGCGGATTTAGCATGGGTCATGATAATTTTGTCATTGATTGCGATTGTATACATCGGATTAGTTGCGATTGTGCAAACAGACATGAAAAAACTGATCGCCTATTCTTCCATCGCACACATGGGATTTGCGACGCTCGGTTGTTTTATGGTGTATGAAATTGTGAAAGACCGCACGAATTATTTTGATGCGTATATGAGTTTGGAAGGTGCAGTGATTCAGATGATTTCACATGCCTTTGGGTCTGGTGCGATGTTCCTTGGTGTTGGGATTATGGCGGATCGTATGTATAACCATAGTCGTTTAATCCGAGATTACGGCGGATTGGCGTCCCCCATGCCAATTTTTGCGGCATTTTTTATGATTTTTGCAATGTCTAATGTCGGGTTGCCTGGCACCGCCGGTTTTGTCGGCGAATTTATGGTAATCATGGCTGCTTTCCAAGCGCAATTTTGGGTCGCGCTGATTGCGGCACTCACGATGGTACTAGCCGCAGCTTACACATTATGGATGTATAAACGCGTCTTTTTTGGGCCTATTGCCAATGAACATGTTGGCACGATGAAAGATCTGACATGGCTTGAAAAAGTGAATTATACACTGCTCGCGATCGGCGTATTTTTTGTGGGATTGTATCCAAGCGCTGTATTGAATGTATTGCATGCCACCATTGCGAATTTGTTGATTGTGAGTTTGCCGGGGGTAAAATAATGCCGGCGGACCTATACATAACTCGTCGTCCCGCGGCTTGTCCGCGGGATCCAGAAAGCCTGCGATGCCGTTCTGGATCCCGCGGACAAGCCGCGGGACGACGAGGGTACGGTACGCGGGATGACAGGTTCTTGAAGTTTAAAAAAGGTTAACTAAAACCATGCCAATATTTTATGTTGCCATACCAGAAATTTTTGCACTCAGTATGCTGAGTGTTATTTTATTAGTGGATGTTTTTTTAAAGCCACGCTTTCGTTATTTCACCTATTTTTTAGTGCAAATTACATTAGTCACGACTTTTATCATTGTATTGGATCAATACGTCGATTTACCAAAAATCATTACTTTTAATGGCCACTACATTTTAGATAAGCTCGCGATTCTCACCAAACTTTTTATTTTAATCACGAGTATATTTGCATTTATTTATGCACGTCCTTACATCGAACAACGAAATATTTCTCGTAGTGAATATTATATTTTGGGATTATTTGCAGTCATCGGTATGCAAATTATGGCGTCCGCTTATAGTTTTCTTACGATTTATTTGGGCCTCGAATTATTATCGCTCGCTTTATATGCCATGGTCGCATTATATAAAGATTCTAGCAGTGCAACCGAAGCGGCGATGAAATATTTTGTGATGGGCGCATTGGCCTCTGGTTTATTGTTATATGGCATTTCTATTGTGTATGGTGTCACAGGCTCCATTGAAATTGGTGCCATCGCGGATTTAATTCGTCAAATTCCAGCCAATCAAAATATTGTAGTGGTGACGGGTCTCATTTTTATTTTATCAGGATTGCTTTTTAAATTTGGTGCAGTGCCATTTCATATGTGGGTGCCTGATGTGTATGACGGCGCGCCGACGAGTGTCACACTTTTTATTGCGAGTGCCCCAAAAATCGCGGCTTTTTGTATCACGATGCGTATTCTCGTGGAAGCAATGCCAGGTGCATTCACTATTCCTTGGCAAAATATTTTAATCGTGGTGGCTGTATTATCGATGTTTGGTGGCAACGTGCTTGCAATTGCGCAAACCAACATCAAGCGCATGCTTGCCTATTCTTCGATTGCGCATATTGGGTATACGTTATTAGGTGTTTTAGCAGGGCCTGAATCTGCGACGGGTTATTCGGCCGCGATGTTTTATATTGCCACCTATGTGATTGTTGCAGCGGGTGCTTTTGCCATCATTGCCATGTTAAGCCATGATGGCATTGAGCTTGATAAAATAGAAGATTATCGCGGTTTGAATGCTCGCAATCCGTGGCTCGCTTTTATGATGTTATTGCTTATGTTTTCCATGGCGGGTGTGCCGCCAACGGTGGGATTTTTCGCAAAACTGGGTTTATTGCAAGCCTTAGTCCAGGCACATTATGTATGGCTCGCCGCATTATCATTAGTTTTCGCCATCATCGGTGCTTATTATTATTTACGAATCGTCATGTACATGTACTTTGAGGAACCGAAAGATTCCTTCATTGGTACGCATATCGCGATTCAGCCGGGCATTCTGACCGCTATTACCCTGAATGGCGTGGCGGCGCTTGGTTTAGGTTTATTGCCCAGTGGCTTAATTGATATGTGCCGGCTCTCTATTGCATAGCTACTTGAATAATAACCATTAAATTTAAGTGTATTGGCGTTTTGTCACCCCTCGTTTTATAATGAAAAGATACTATAGCGAGAGATGTAATGATGAGTCAGTGTCCTTGCGGTTCCAAAAAAGATTATGAACAATGCTGCGGCATTTTTATCAGTGGCGAGCAAAAACCGTCAACGCCAGAGCTGCTCATGCGTTCGCGTTATACTGCCTATACCAAAGGCGACATGCAATATATTATGGCGACCATGCAAGGTCCTGCTGCACAGGGTTTTGATCCGGTGTCTGCTTTGCAGTGGGCACAAAGTATTACATGGAAAAAATTAGAAATTCTAAAATCCGACATGAATAAAAATCGTGGGTTTGTTGATTTTATTGCAACGTATGACGATGAACATGGCAAAGAAAAAAATATGCATGAAAAAAGCCAGTTTTTTTTAGATGAAGAATCTGGACAATGGTATTACGTCGATGGTGAAAATATCAGTCACACCCCTTATGTCGCAGAAGCTCGCCCGGGTCGCAATGATCCTTGTTCATGCGGTAGTGGTAAGAAATATAAAAAATGTTGTATGACTTAACATCTAACCATTGATGGACGCGTTTCAATTTCATCCGAATTAACATTAATATTCACATCCCCCAGCAATAACGTAAGTGAATGCTGGATTTGTAAAAAATCAGCGGTATCGGTAGATTTAAAAAATCGATTATTTGGCGCAAGTTTGGGTTGGCATTCACGTAAGATATCGAAACTTTTTTGTAAAGGCGTTTTGCCAATATGACAATTGATATGTAATGTTTTAAGAATACCTTCGAGCTGAACGATATACCGACGTGCAATTTCTAAAGTTTTTCCAATAGATTTTTCTTCAGTGCCCGATACAACTTTCAAAGATTTTATGGCTACCCTCAAGCCTTCTTTTCCTTCCGCTTCTGTTTTTAAAAAATGAAGCAATGGTTCGAGATCTTGGCGTTTCACTTCAATATTGATTTCACACTGAGGGGTAGATTGTCGCAAGTCGGTTGAAGGGATATTTAAAATGGTCGCTAAATAATCCAACATTTGTACTAGGCTAGTTTCAACATTAAGATTATCTTTTCCATATCGCGTTTCTATGACAAATCGTCGAATAAAATCCATCGTGAAAGCAAAATATTTATTTAAAGCATGTCGTTCTGGGACTGATTCTAATGATCGAATGGCAATATCAATTTTTTTGAGGCGATCGAGGGATTGGAAGCGAATTTTGGCCTCACTAACGCACTGTTGATATTCATCATAAGCCGTCATTGACATGGTGCCTAAGGCAGTTCCGCCCGTCAATAAACCAAGGGCTAAAATAGTACCGACGCCAGTGAATCCTAAAGCGAGAGATATCGATGCAGAGATACCTGTTAACACCATCGATTTATTAAAAACTGCTTTTTGGATTTTAACAATTAGCGTATCTCGCCAAAGGTAACTTAAATCTAAAGAAAGTTTGCAGTCATCCTTAGGCGTTTTGATATTTTGTTTACCTGCAATAGCAATTTTCATTTCTTTGTGTGGCGATTCTTCTTCGGGAAATTCTTCATTATTCTCGCTACGGGTCGGTGATAGCGTGTCGGCAACTTTTTTATAAGCTGTTTTCCCACCAATTTTAACAACTGTTTTAGTGGCAGTTTGCAGTTTATCCATGAGCATTGCATTTTGCGCTAAATCATTGGGTAATAAATTTGCCCCTGGCAGCACAATGGCAAGCATGGTAAAAACAGCGGGTGAAAAGACTCGCATGGTAGTAGATACGACATATGAAGTTGTTCCCGTACGCCAGCTAATAAGTTCATCTCGTGCGCGTTTGATATCAGCGCGACAGTGTCGAATAGCTTCAAAAAATTTTGGAGAATGCGTATGAATAACATCAGAAGTTTCAAGATAATGTAGCCATTCAAGATATTTTTTAATAGGTTTGTTTAAATCTTCTTCATGAATAGTGTTGTTAATAAGTATGGAGGCAAATTCATTTTTAAATAAGGTAATGCCGCTATTATCACATCCTGCACTCTGTAATTCATCTTCTATGATCGTAAGATTGTCATAAATACTTTGTAATAAATAATTAACACGCAAAATTTTATTTTGTTCATCTCGAAAGTTTTCAGATTTTTCTATCGTAAGAATTTGATAACAATTTGCAAAATGTTTGGTATGCGCTTTTAATGTTTCCTTTAGTTCTTCGCATAGTTTCATTTCCTTTGAAAACTTATTATTACATTTTGTGTTTGCATCTTTGAGAACGTGATGACAAGCCTTTGCTTCGTCTTCTAGACTCATCACTTCTTTGAGAATAGTTTGATATTCGTCTGCGAGTGCGCCAAAAATTTTTTGAAACTTTTGTTTTTTATCGATTAACATGCCATGAGATTGACTAACGTACGAGTTTAATTCCTTAGTTCCATGCTGAATTTTATTTAATAGAATAGCTAAAGCTTTTTTATATTTATCCATTTTTTGCAAGAGCATCGTAAGATGATGATGTGACTCTTTCAAGGTTGGGAATCTGTCTAGCGAAGCCAGAGGATTTAATTCATTTAATTTTTTGTCTAATGTGTGGAAGTGAGAATCGCGTTCTTTTAATTTAATAGTAAGATCATCATACTGTTGAATGAGGCGAGGAATTTTACGAGTCCATCGTTCAAATTTGAATTGCATATCTTGAATTAAGTTTGATGCTCTTTGATTTTTTCCAATGACAATTTGTTCAGAATACTTGGTTAATAATAATATTTTTTGTTCTATGATGTTTTTTATATCTTCTAAAAATGTAGTGTTTTCCGCAAATTCAGGGTTGTTGAGAAGAGCGAGAAAAGCAATCACGGTTTTTTGTAGCGAGCGTTCATGAGTCAATTGTGTGGTGATGGATTGTTGTAGCGTATTAAAGATATCTTGATAGGTTTCATCCATATGAGCATCTTTCAGATCTTTTAATTGTTTTTCGAGTATTGACATCTGATGATTGAATTGAAAAAACTTCTGATCCATGTTAATTGCTTCGCTCGATTTTAAATATTTTTTAAATTCGAGATCCAATGATGAAGACACTTTTTTTAATTCAGCGGAGGATTTTGCTAAACAGAATTTTTTATCCAAAAGCGAAATATCTCTACGCCAACCAGCCACTGCTGTACAATAATCTGTCAGTAAAACGCGATCATTCTTTTTGTATTCCAACTTGGGGCGTGAGGAACTTGCCATTGATTTTTTCTCTTGTTAAATATAATTTAAAATGAATCGTATTGTGCATTTTAAATTCATCTCGGTCAAGCTATTTGTTTAACTAATAATCAGAAATAGGTTTTTTGATTATTGTTTCCAAGAAGAAAATTCTTGATTCAATCCAATAAATCAGTGACATTATTATTTCACTTAAAGGAGGATACACGATGACAATGGATGTTATAGGCTACGCTGCAAAATCCCCCAAAGATAACCTTGAGCCTTTTCAATTTCAACGCCGTGATCCACGACCTGATGATGTCGTAATCGAGATTTTATTTTGTGGTGTGTGTCATTCCGATTTACATTGCGCACGCAATGATTGGAAGAATAGTTCTTATCCCCTTGTTCCTGGTCATGAAATTGTTGGACGCGTATTAAGTGTGGGCAAAGATGTGACGCGATTTAAGGCCGGTGATTCAGTTGCGGTGGGTTGCATGGTCGATTCTTGTCAACACTGTGATGCGTGTAAGGCGAGTGAAGAACAATATTGTAAAGAGCGACCTACTTTTACTTATAACGGCAAAGATCGTATTGATCAATCCACAACATATGGTGGTTATTCACAAAAGGTGGTGGTGAAAGATAAATTTGTTTTAAAAATTCCCGATGGATTAGATTTAAAAGCAACCGCACCATTATTGTGCGCTGGCATCACGACGTGGTCGCCACTGCGTCATTGGAAAGTAGGAAAGGGGACAGAAGTTGCGATCATCGGCTTAGGTGGACTCGGTCACATGGCACTCAAATTGGCGAAAGCATTGGGCGGGAATGTGACGTTATTTACCCGATCTCCTGGAAAAGAAAAAGATGCGCGACGTTTAGGTGCGGATCATATTATTCTTTCGTCAGATGCGGCACAAATGTCCAGTGTGCAAAATCGTTTTCAAGTCATTATTGATACGGTGCCTTATGATCATGATATTAATCCTTACATTTCAACCCTCGCAATCAATGGAACATTGGTTTTAGTAGGATTTTTAGGTACTTTAGACACCTTAATCAATACCGTCCCTTTAATTTTAGAACGTAAATCGATTGCGGGTTCAGTGATCGGTGGTATTAAAGAAACCCAAGAATTATTAGATTTTTGTGGGAAACATGGCATTGTTTCAGATATCGAAATGATTCAGATGGAAAAAATTAATGAAGCGTATGAACGCCTATTAAAAAGCGATGTGAAATATCGTTTTGTGATTGACATGGCTTCATTAGGATAAAAAAGGGAAGTAATATGCAAAGAAATATTCATTTTGCCTCCGTCAAAGGTGATCTTCCATTACTCACCACATTGCTTCAGCAAAATGTATCGGTAGATTCCCGCGATAAATACGAACGAACGCCTTTACATTATGCCATTATGTGGGGGGCAAAGGAGCATATTGTTGATAAATTACTGGAATGTAAAGCAACAGTCGATGCGCAAGATAACATTAATTTCACTCCGCTGATGTATGCGTGTAGGTGCCATCATTTCTCCATTACAAAAAAATTAATGGATAACAAGGCGGACCTTAATCTTATTTGTAGTATTAAACAAACTGCATTATACAAAGCGAGGGACAATTTGGATTTAATGCTTTTATTGATCGATGCTGGCGCTAAAATTATTCCGAATGATTGGCCTGTTTTGGAAAAAATAATGCAGCCAGTGGATTGGAATTGGGAAGCAGAAGTGGAGACTTGTAATAAAAAAAGGATGATTTTAGAAAAATTCCATGAAAATATCATTACGTATGGTGAGAAATGCTTTGATTTAGCTAATCAAATTAAAACATTCATCGATAAATTACAGAAAGTTTCAGAAATACCCGAGATGGTATGGGAAAGTGTTTCATCATTTCCGTTAGAAAATGGAAGAGTGCCGTTAGATGTTACTAATCTTTGTGTGAGTTATTTGGGGTTTTTTAGTGATAAATATAAAACAGAAGTGGAAACTCCGCCCCTTCAGCCGTCGCACTATGCAGGGCGGAGAATGACTACAGACCCTCACCCCTTACCCCTCTACCGGAGCGCTTTTTGCGAGGGGAGAGGGGACTTTTCTTTATATTTCCCCTCTCCCACTCGTGGGAGAGGGGTAAGGGGTGAGGGTTTGTAGTAATTCTCTTACCCTACATCGTTGATGTATAATAGCTCGCAATCCAATACTGAAAAAAACACCCGAGGATGGTTGTAGTGTCCAATTTAACATTAGCTGATTTTGATTATAATTTGCCCCCTGAATTAATTGCTAAATACCCATTGAAAGAGCGAAGCGCGAGTCGTTTATTGAGACTTGATCGAAGTACGGGCGCTTTGACTCATCGACAGTTCCAAGATGTGGTATCAATGCTGAATCCTGAAGATCTTTTGGTTTGCAACAATACGCGCGTGATACCCGCAAGATTATGGGGACAAAAAGCGACGGGGGGTCGTATCGAAGTATTGGTGGAACGTGTTTTAGATACTTTTACCATTTCAGCGCAAATCCGTGCGAGCAAATCACCGAAACCCGGCAGTATTTTATTTTTGGGATTTCCAGTTGAGGTGATCCGTCGAGAAAACGAATTATTTATTTTACAAGCTCGCGAACCCATTTTACCCCTTATCGAATCTTTCGGTGAAATTCCCATCCCTCCTTATTTTCAGAGAAAACCCGATGCGAATGATCGTGACCGCTATCAAACCATCTATGCCTTACACAAAGGTTCCGTCGCAGCTCCCACGGCGGGGTTGCATTTCGATGAAAACGTTTTGGGGAAATTAAAACAAAAAGGTGTGGCGATAGAATATTTGACTTTGCACGTGGGAGCCGGGACTTTTGCGCCAGTGCGGGTGCAAAATATTACCGAACATCGTATGCATAAAGAATATATCGAAGTATCCGTTTCTCTCGTCAAAAAAATCAAAGACACAAAAGAAAAAGGTGGCCGAGTCATTGCGGTGGGCACAACGTCGGCCCGAAGCTTAGAAACCGCCTGTTTAAGCGGTGATTTGCAACCATACCAAGGCGATACCGATATTTTTATTTATCCTGGATTTCAGTTTCGATGCATTGATGCATTGATTACTAATTTTCACCTACCGGCATCCACCCTCATGATGTTAGTGTCTGCGTTTGGTGGGTTTCAGCATATTAAAAATGCTTATGAAGTCGCGGTGAAGGAAAAGTATCGGTTTTATAGTTATGGGGATGCGATGTGGATTGGGTAAAGAAATATGACTTTTATTCGAGGTATCTTTTGAGAGAAGATATTTTTTTAAAATCATTGTCTAACGTATATAAGGAGTAACCAGTCCTTATGCATAAGGCTCCGATTAAACAGTCTGTAGAGGGGATTGTAATCCCTTTTTGTCGCAATTGATTAAGGATCATTCCAGCCGAAATAAAATCTTCTCGAGTTGTTTCAACATAATGCAAAATTTTGAATAGATCTTTTACGATATTATGTTCCTTACCTCGTAAGCCTTGTAGAATTTCAAGTTCAACCATTCCGCATAACGCTGCACGATCTGCATCCAATAAAATATTGACTTCAGTTGCAACGAGACTTTTTCCTGGTCTAAAATAATTTATCCATACAGAAGAATCGATTAACACTTTGCTCACTTAAGATTCTCCAATTTTTTTAATTCTTGTTGTCTCAATTCTTTAATATTGTTAGAAATATCTAACTTGCCGCATAATTTTTTTAGTTCAGCCACTTTTTGAAGTCGAATCCATTCTTGAATGGCAATCGTTACTGCAACGGTCGTTTTTTTGGTATGAGCATAATGTTGTAATTCTTTTAGTAATTCGTCAGGAATAGTGATAGTAGTGCGCATAAAATTCACCTTAATCGTGCATCAAATATCATATATTTTTATGATAACATATTACATAAAATAATGATACATTATATCGCGAAATAACTATTTTAATGGATGTTGCGACTCTACCCGCATCTACACTCATGATGTTAGTGTCTGTATTTGGTGGGTTTCATCATATTAAAAATGCTTATAGTTAAGGGGATGCGATGCGGATAGGGTGTCATGCCAGCATGCTTTTATGCCACCTTTAAGCATGCTGGCAGTGCCCACTAGATGGAAGCGGAAAGCATGCTGGCATGACATGTACTTTTTTTAATTTCGTAGCAGCGACTAGAATTATTGCGATCTCTTTATTAACAAGGTACATTAGACAACCTGATTTTATGCCGAAAAGGAAATAATCCATGCAAATTATAAATGACTTGTTGAGTTTTTTTATTCCAAACGCACATGCGGCTGATGCAGCGGCAGCGCAACAAGGTGGTGGTATGTCATTTATCGTCATGATTGGCGTTTTGATTTTATTTATGTATTTTGGTGTGTGGCGTCCACAAAGCCGTCGTGCAAAAGAACATCGCAATCTGATTAATTCTCTCGCGAAAGGTGATGAAGTGATGACCGCAGGCGGAATTTTAGGTCGAGTCGTTAAAGTAAATGATAATTACGTAACATTATCTTTGAATGATACTGTCGAAGTCATGATGCAAAAAAGTTCTATCGTCAACGTTCTCCCGAAAGGTACTTTAAAAACAATTGCGTAATCTTTGAGTAAACATGGAAGAAAGCTATGATAAATCGTTTTCCAATGTGGAAAAATTTGCTGGTTCTCGGGATCATTATCATTGCGTTTTTATACGCGATACCTAATATTTACGGTGATGACCCCGGTATTCAAATTATGGGAAGTAATGCGACTATCCCGGTCGACGCGAATACAGAAACAACATTAAAAAATACTTTAAATAACGCTGGGATTCAATATAAGAGTATAGAGCTTAACGATCATCAATTGTTAATCCGCTTCCTTTCTACTGATGTGCAATTAAAAGCAAGAGATGAAATTCAAGCAACCTTAGGAAGAAATTATTTAGTTGCATTAAATCTCGCACCGCGTACACCGGAATGGTTAAAATCCGTGGGCGCTATGCCGATGAAATTAGGTTTAGATTTACGAGGCGGGATTCATTTATTGATTGAAGTCGATGTTGACTCGGTTTTAAAACAACGTGTCGAAGGCGATTTAAATAATATTTCTCAAAAATTACGTACCGAACGCATTCGCTATGCTGGTCTTTCACGCACCGGCAATGATAGTGTGACTTTACAATTTCGTGACAGCGAATCGTTAGACAATGCTTATTCTGTTCTTTCTGATCAATTTAGAGAATTTGCTTGGACGAAAGGTGATTTAAGTTTACAAGGCATATGGTCAGGGAATGCATTACAGTTTGCACGCCAAGAAATTATCGATCAAACCATGAATACCCTCCGCCATCGCGTCAATGAATTAGGAGTATCTGAAGCGATCGTGCTACAGCAAGGCGCAAATCGAATTGCGGTCGATTTACCAGGTATTGATGATACCGCCCAAGCGAAAAATATTCTAGGTAAAACCGCGGCACTAGAATTTCACATGGTCGATATCGAAGATGATGCGCGTAATGCAGTGAACGGTGTCACGCCACCCGATACTAAATTATATTACGATGAAAAAAATCTCCCTATTTTACTCAAAAATCAAATTATTTTACGCGGTTCATCCATTATCAGCGCAAGCTCTGGTATGGCGGAAGATGGTCGTCCGTCAGTCAGTGTGCGATTAGGAGGTAGTGGCGATAGTTTATTTACGCGTACGACATCAGAAAACGTCGGCAAACCCATGGCGGTGGTATACATTGATATACGCCCCAATACGACAGTAGAAAATGGCAAAAAAATTATTACTTACGAAACCGACAAAAAAATCATTAGTGTTGCAACGATTAATCAGGCACTCGGTAATGCATTCCAAATTACAGGCCTTGGGAGTCAAGAGGAAGCGAGGACGCTTGCCTTGTTATTACGCGCGGGCGCGCTTCCTGCACCTACTGCTGTGATAGAAGAGCGTGAAGTCGGGCCTACCCTCGGCAAACAAAATATTGATCGCGGTGTTTTATCAGTCGTGGTGGGATTTTTATTAGTTGTTTTCTTTATGGGATTGTATTATCGCACGTTCGGGTTTATTGCGGATCTTGCGCTTGGCCTCAATTTAGTGTTAATCGTTGCGATTTTATCTTTATTGGGGGGCACGCTGACACTCCCGGGGATTGCAGGTATTGTATTGACCGTCGGCATGGCGGCGGATGCGAATGTCTTAATTTTTGAACGTATTCGTGAAGAAATGCGCAATGGTTCAAGTATCCAAGCAAGTATTCATGCGGGTTATGAAAGAGCGTTTGTCACTATTGTGGATGCGAATTTAACTACCTTAATCGTGACTATTGTTTTATTTAGTTTAGGATCCGGTGCGGTGAAAAGTTTTGCGGTCACTGTGACGATCGGTTTGTTAACC
>JABDEN010000027.1 GCA_013287025.1 Gammaproteobacteria bacterium
GGTATAGATATAGATATTACCAAGCAAGCCCGCTTAGGTTTGGGGTATCGTTATGCAAATTTAGGGAAAACAGAAACGGGTACAGGCGTCATCGATACCGTTTCAACCAATGATAGATTGTCACAATCGCGTCTTTATACAAATGAAATACTCGCGCAATACACGATTATTATTCTTTAAAAAGGAAATGATTTGCTTATGAGATACACGAAAAAAGTTATTTTTATCGGTCTTATAAAATCATTTATGTTTTCAAATGCGGTTTTGGCGCTTCCTTTTAATATTGTACCGAATGGAACTCTACCGACCACAGTTCCGATAGGAGGTACGGTTTCTGCAACTTATACAATTACGAATACCACAAAACTAAATCCACCATACAATCTCATCAAGTGGTTACCTCTTAATACTGCTGTCAATCCAAGTATTACTACATGCACCCCAACCAATGCGTTTGTTTTGAATCATGGTGCATCTTGTACGCTAGGTTTAACGATATCAGGTCCTATTAACAGAGATGATCCGAACTCCCATCAGCATTTATTTGTTTGTATGTCAGATCAAGCGACATGTGCAGGCCCTACACCTGAAAATTCACTAAATGTTATCCAGGGTTCACCCGCATTTTATGTTGCCGCCGGCGCATTCGGCGAAAATACGAATCAACCAGGTATTGCCAGGAGCACTGATGGAAAGACTTGGACAACTGAAACTTTATCACCACCCAATTTTTTATATGGCAGTTTCCAAGGCGTTTCTTGTCTAAATCAGTTGTGTGTTGTTGGGGGACTTTACAGTAATTTTGGAAGTTTGAATGATAACCAGCCGGGAATTGCAGTCAGCAGAAATGCCGGTGTGACATGGAGCCAGCAAGCTTTTACGAATTTACCGACTTCACCGGTGTCAATGGATAGCGGGCAATTAAATGGCAATGATTGTACATCACAAGGTTGTGTTCTAGTGGGATATTTCTCTTCGAATACCACTTTTAAAAATTATGCAGCTATTTTTACCAGTACTGATGAAACAAATTGGTCATACCAGGCACTTTCTCTTCCTGTGAATGTGGATGATGTTGTACTCAACGGCATCAATTGTGACACAGGGATATGTGTTGCTGTCGGAAATTTTTTAGATCATAGCAGCGGCATTCAACATCCCGGTGTGGCGATTTCTCCTGATCGAACCAATTGGACTCAAATACAACTGACACTTCCTTCCGGCTATTCAGAAGATGCCAGCTTGAACGGCGTGAGTTGTATTCAAAATAGCTGTGTTGCAGCAGGTAATTTCACACAGGATAGCACTTTTAATAACTTTCCTGGTATTGTCATTAACACAGATAATAGTCAGACTACTTGGGCTGAGCTCGTTTTATCAACGCTACCCGAACCTCCTGGAATTACCTTAGTTCAAGGGACACTAAACGGCATCAGTTGCACAACCACGGCGTGTTTAGCAGTCGGTAGCTATAGTGACACGTTCAATAATTTTTATCCTGCGATTGCAATGAGTATGGATAGTCAGCATATCGTTTGGTCACAAACTGCTTTAACAGAATTGCCTTCTTTTTCTGGTATACCCATGATCTCAGGAGGATTTACTGGTGTGACATGCGCAGGCACTTTTTGTGTTGCAGTAGGTGCTTATGAAGATGCTAGTTTTAAGCAATATTTAGGTGTGGCCTATAGCATGAATAATGGCAATAGCTGGACTCAGCAAGTCTTAAGTACCGCGCCTTTAGATAATGATGAGCTCCTTGGTGTTAGTTAAAAAATATGGGTTTCCCAGTTTTCCTATCGTGTTGGGTTTGAGTGTTTTTTATTTTTTATTGGGCTGGAATGTTTTAAATCCACAAAACATTGATTGGTTATTACAAGCGAATAATCAGGATTCTGTGCAGCATTTTGTGGGGTGGGAATAGGGGTGATAACGCTGTACATTATAAAGTAGCTTACTTTCTATCAGCACTTGCTGACTTTGAATAGAATACTGATAAGAATATGTATTTTCAGATGCGACATCCACACCTTGTGTCACATCTCCTGCCAACGTAAGTGGAGTAGGTTGATAATAACTGAAACCCGTTTGTAAAGATAAGTACTCAGGCTGAATTAAAAATTCAGTACCTACAAATATCCCTCCAATAAATTGACCATGATTAGCGTGTCCCTTGTAATCATAGAAACTGAAAATATTATCGTGTGCAGGAAAATTTTTTGAGTCGGAATCATTGTTAAATGCGGCGCCTGTCGTCATCACTAGAATGGGGTGCCAGGGATACATCGCCAAAGCCGAATGGCAAAATATGCTGGCAGTGAGAAGACTTACAATAAGAAGCACCCATTTTTTATATTGCATGATTTTTCCTTAAATCATCCTATTCCACTTAAAAACTTATTAATTTTCCGACTATCAATCAACTCAAATTTGACATCCTGAGTTTGTTTACATTGTATGCGATTTATCGATGATAGTGAGAGGCATACTTATCCAGCAATATCCTTATCATTTTTTGGTAATGGGTATGTTTTTTTTCGGCCAATTGTTTAAAGTAATCAACGCTAGCCTTGCTTAATGAAAGAGTTACCTTAACGGTTTCCTCTTTCATTACCAATTCTTCCGGAGGCGGAAGAAAATCAGGAATAATTTTGATCTTACCTCTTGGTACATTTTCATATTTTTTTTTCTTTAAATACTTCTTCATATATTTTTTTTTCCTTTCTCCAATACGAATGATATTATTTCTTAAGAATCTTATTTAACCATATGTCAATACATATTATTATATGGTTAAATTGCCATAATTGCAATGTACGATTAACCTATCGTTCGGGATTAGAATTTCTCATCACTTTTTGTTATCATCCAGGCGTTATTATAAAAACGAATAAGGAATGCATATAATGTTAGTTCGCCTAGTGGATGTCGGATATTCAATTAAAAGTAAAGTTTTATTAGAAGATGTTTCTCTTACTATCAATCTTACCGATAAAATTGGCGTTATAGGTCGGAATGGTAGCGGCAAGTCAACGCTACTCAAAATTTTAGCCGGCGAATTATCTCCAAGTTCGGGCAAACGTTCTGTCGAACAAAAAAAATTGCGTATTCTCACCGTAAAACAAGAAATGCCTGATTCTGACATTAATGCATTAGAATGGTTGAAAAATGCAGATATCACTTTAAAAGAGCTGAATGAACAAGTCGAGGATGCGGCTCTCGAAAGCCTTGGGGATTTGTATGATCAGATTGCATACTTAGAAGAAGCGCGTTATGAAAAACTTGCACCGCAAATATTAATTGGATTGGGCCTTAAAAAAGATGATTGGACCAAACCGATGCGGCAATTGTCAGGTGGCTTCCGCATGCGTATTTCTTTAGCTTCTGCCTTGATTCAACAGTCGGAATCCGCATTGACTGAACCTCACCTTCTTTTATTAGATGAGCCTTCCAACCAGCTGGATTTAGAATCAATAATATGGCTAACCTCTTTTTTAAAAACGTATAAAAACCCTTATGTTATCGTCAGTCATGATATTGATTTATTAAATAAATTAACTAAAAAAACCGTGCATTTGCAAAGAGGCCATTTGACTTTATGTAATGGTAATTACGATGTTTTCATGCGCGAATACCACTTAAAACACGACCAGGATGAAAAAAAGAATGAAAAAATTACTAAAAAACAACAGCATTATAAATCTTTTATTGAAGAGTGGGGCGAGCATCAATCAACAGCAGCATTAGCGCAAGACCGTGTAAAAAAAATTGCTCGTCTCGAAAAAGAACGCGTCACGTTGATTGAGGAAGAACCTGACATTAGAATTGATTTTCCGGAAACGAAAGCATTACATGATCCTGTCATCATCAAAATTGAAGGCGCGGGAGCGGGTTATGGTAAAAAAGAAATATTATCAGATCTTAAAATTACTGTAGAACAAGATGCACGCATTGGTATTTTAGGACGTAATGGCCAAGGAAAAACAACGTTGGTTCGATTATTAACCGGTGAAATAGAATCGAAAAAAGGCAGAGTCATTCATACGGGCGCTTTAAAAATAGGCTACTTTAGCCAAGACCAAGCCGATGTATTGGATATGAATTTGACCCCTTATGACCAGCTTAAACAGCTCTTAGAGGGTAATGATGATCAAGAAAAATTTTATCGCTCCCATTTAGCGAGTTTTGGCCTAGATCAGAGTAAAATAAAGATCAAAATAAGAGAGCTTTCTGGTGGTGAAAAATCGCGTCTTGCCTTTGCTCTCATTTCCGCTAAAAAACCGCATTTAATCATTTTGGACGAACCGACAAACCATTTAGATATTAAAGCACGTACGGCACTGATTGAATCGATTAATAAATTTCAAGGTGCAATCATTATGGTTTCGCATAATGCAGAATTAATGAAAGCAACAATGAAAAACTATTGGATTGTAAATGATGGAAAAGTTAAAGAATTATCAGTGCCCATTGACAGTTATTTAAAACAGTTAATAAAAAAAATTGAAACCCCTAATGCAGGAAAATCAAAAAAAGTCCCAGGCGGCATCAAATCTAAAAAGAATGCACTATTTTCTCCTGAATCGAAACCGACAGGTAAAGCTATAAAAAAACAGGGCGCGAGCTCTCGTAGAAAATAAAGAGCTTAGAATATTTTTGGTTGCTAACCAATAATAACGGAGGTATATTTCGGAACGGAAGGGTGGCTGAGTGGTTTAAAGCGTTGGTTATCTAAACCAGTATACGGTTTACCGTATCGTAAGTTCGAATCTTACCTCTTCCGTTATGCGAATGAAAATTTCATTATCACTGACTCATCAGAGCAATCTACATTTATTGCATTTTTAAATCTTATGACCTTATCTAATATAAAGCCATTCGCTTCTAAATAAGCACATTGCTTGGAAGCCACCGCCCACTTTTCCCCTGCGCGTATAACAAAAGGAATACTATCCAAAAGAATAAATCCATCGTCAGTGAGTAATTTATTAAATTTAATAACATACTTCGGATCAATTTTGGTATCAGAATTTTTAAACCAATCAAAAGGTAAGCTGGTAAAAATGCAATGAAAACTATTTTCATGCAGCTCAACTTCTAAATAATCAGCACACATTAAATATGTTTTGTTTACTAATTCTAATGCAGCATTGAAACGATTTTCATTTATTTCAATACCCATACAATGTCCTCCCAACGCATTAATAATACGTGGAATAGTTCCAAGGCCACACATGGGGTCAAGAATTTTATACTTTAATAGTGAAAATTTGTTAATACAAAAATTTACGATTTGATCGGGGATAATAAAATTTGTTTCGCCCGTGTAGTGTGATGGAACGACTATTTTTCCATCTGTTTTGATCGATTCAGCAGTACTAAAAAATAAATCATAACGCATAACAATATCCAATTTAAAAATTTACGAAACGTAGTGTACACATAATAATGAAAGAGAAACAATTTTAAAATTTTCAATAATAAAAAAGTACATCTTCAATTGAACTGTTTTCGACAGTCAGGTACACTCCCGACTTTATGGGATTGCTACAATAAAAATTAAATGGAGAATAATAACTATGAGCGCTGTTTTAGAAACATTAACGGATTATGAAGCGGCCGGTTTAAAAAATCATTTTTGTCTCGCAGATGGACATGCCTATCAAGATTTACACCCCTCTTATCAAAAAATTATTCGGACGTTACCACAAATTTGGCGTGATGCAGCTGAACAATCTATTCCCGATGCGGAACTAAGTTTTAATAAAAGCTTTGCTTCTTTTATAAACTCACCGATACTTGAAAATTTTACTTCAAATTTTAAAATTTGTCCCACTGCATCGAATTCCATTGATCTTATCGGTGCAACCTTGAACCATCTTAAACATAAAGTTGTGATGGTCGAACCAACATTCGATAATCTTTCTTTGCTGTTGCGACGTCGCGGAGTAAATTTGGATTCCTTTAGTGATGCAGCTTTCTTTGCAGCAGCTGAATCCAATGAAATCGAAAATAGGTTGCCCGGATTAAAGAATTATAATGCTTTAGTCTTAGTCCATCCCAATAATCCAACGGGGCTGGTGCTCAGTGAAAACGCTTTTAAAAATGTTATAGAATTTTGTATACGTCATAAGATTATTTTAATACTTGATAATTGCTTTCGCGCATATAGAAGAGATAATTATTATGACTATAATATACTTATTCAATCGTCAGTGAGTTTTATGACGATAGAAGATACGGGTAAGGTTTGGCCTACCCAAGACCTTAAAGCCAGTCTGGTATATTTCTCCGACGACTTAAAAAATGTGTTTTGTCAATTTTATAATGAAATATATTTATGCGTTTCTAATTTGTCACTCGGTATTTTATCTGCTTTTTTTAATGAAACAGCGAGCACTGGATTAAAAAATACAATTTGGGATCTTGTTGATTTGAGGCGTCGAACATTACGTAAAATGATTAGCGGCTCAAAGCTTATCGTGAGTGAACAATCCGAACATTCTAATCTTTCCGTCGAATGGCTGAGCTACGTCGACAATGATAAAAATGATTTTAAGATTTGCCATGAATTAAAACAACTTAATTTAGCGGTTTTACCTGGTCGACAATTTTATTGGAATTCTTCAGAGGTTCATCACAATCATAAAAATATTCGCATTAGCTTGATGAAGCGTGAATCTATATTTTTAATCGGAATGAATATTTTACAGAAATATTGTGAAACATTATAAGTTATAATAATTGGAATAAATATGCTAAAAATTTGCTTATCCGGCAATGGTTACGGTGAACATCATTTTTCACAACTTGCAACCAAAGGTTTCGAAGTTATTCACAAACCGGAACATTTAAGTGAGCGTGAGTTACAAATAAGCCTGCCTGACTATGATGCTTATATTCTCGGTGGTGATGAAAGATTGACAGAACCCGTATTAAAACATGCATCTAAACTACGCGTGATTTCTTTTGTTGGCACTGGGTCCAGCTCGTTTATTGATGAAGTGTCAGCAAAAAAGTACAATATTGCTGTTAAAAACACGCCTGCCGTAATGGCTCCAGCAGTGGCGGAACACACCATTGGTTTACTGCTCGGGGTGCAACGAAAACTTTTTCAATATAATTCGCAGATTAAAAATCATTCCATACAATCGTGTATTACGGATGAATTATCTTCCCTTTGTATCGGTATTATTGGTATGGGAGAAATTGGTTCGCGAATAAGTAAAATTTTACGTCAAGCTTTTGGTAGCAAAGTGATTTATTACAGTCGAACTCGAAAAACTCCGCTTGAAACTGATTTAAATCTCACTTATGTTTCTCTGGAAAATATTTTTTCAACGGCAGATGTCATTATTTTTGCGATACCAACTAATGCTGAAACCGAGTATTTTGTAAATGATAATTTATTAGCGAAAGCAAAACCGGGTGTGATTATTATCAATACTGCCGGTGCCCGCTTAATCGATCCACACGCGCTAAAAAAATATATTGATAATAATATCATTGCAGCCGCAGCGTTGGATGGTTATTACATTGAACCTTTACCAACCGTCGCAGAGGATCCGTTTCATTTATTATCTTTACCAGATAGCCGTTTTATCATCACACCCCATGTTGCTGCAAAAACGCGCCAAAGTTGGCAGCGTATGATTGACATGGCCGTCAATAATGCAATCCATTTTTTTGCCGAATAAATATGATGAAAACTACTAAAAATAATTTAAACGAACTTATCCAAGTATTGAAAGAAAACCCCGCGGTAGATTTCATATTACCATCGGATCCTCGGTACGCAACTGCCAGACTCATCTATAACCGAATGCACGACGGTCACCCAGGACTCATTGTTCGCACACTTGATGTTGAAGTTTTGCGAACCATCGTGGCCTTTGTTGCGCGAGAAAATATAGTATTAGCAATAAGAGGAGGTGGCCATCACATTGGCGGTTTTAGTACGTGTAATGATGGTATTGTTATTGATTTTTCTCCTTTTAAAGATATTCACATCGATGTTGCTAAAAACATCGCATCGGTTGGTCCTGGTGCTTGCTTAAATGATATTGATCGAGAGCTCTCCGCTCGTGGGTTTATTGTCCCTACAGGATCAATAAGTGAAACCGGTCTCGCAGGACTTACTTTAGGAGGCGGTGTTGGCTGGTTGATTGGGAAATACGGCCTTACCTGCGACCAACTATGTGGGGCGGATGTACTCTTGGCTAATGGAGAACTAGTCAAAGCAGAAGAGCATAAAGATTTATTGTGGGCCTTACGTGGCGGCGGCGGCAATTTTGGTATCGTATTAAATTTTAGATATCACTTAAATCCTTTACCGAAAACTATCTGTGGCATGGGTGAAGTCACTTTCGACAATGCTGCAAAAGTATTAGATGACTTAAATAAATATCTTATGCATTGTCCTGCATCTATTACAGTCGCCCCAGTCTTCATTAAAGTTAAATCTAAAAAACCAATGTTTCGAATTGATTTTTGTTGTGCTGATGGCACCGCAAAAGAGTTGGCAGATTTGCTTAATTTTTCGAACTTAGTGACTTGGTCCTCCGTCCGTGAATGGGAGTTTGCCGCTTGGCAATGTCAATTTGATTACATTCTTTTACCTCCTAAAAGAGGCTATTGGAAAGCCGCGTACATTGAAAATTTAAATACTGATATAATAGCGAGTATCTGTCACTCAATTGAAAATTCGCCTGACTGGGAGTGCACTATTTTAATTGAACATTTGCATGGCGCTTTTAAAAACTACGATCAAAGCACTGCTGCCTTTCCCTTACGACATACCAATATGGGCGTATTATTTTCTTCACGTTGGGAAGATAAAGCAGATGATGACACGAGTATTCACTGGGTTCGTGATAGTTTTAGTAAAATTGATCCAGAAGGTTTAACTGCGACTTATTCAAATTATACTTCCGCAGATGATGATAGAGCATCCCAAACGCTACAGGCAAATACTAAGTCAAAAATTGCTAACGTCAAAGCACGGTATGATCCAGAAAATATTTTTAAGCGCAATCATAATGTACGTCCAACGATAAAAAAATTAGTCACGGCATAAAAATGTATAATAAATTAAATATAATAAAAGAAAAACTCGCTGTTGACTTATTAAATAAATTTGGTCCAGCAATAAAAGATGATGTGTTTTCACTTATTGAAAGTCTGGCTGGCAAAGATAGTTATGTTGATAATAATCTTATTATTAATTTACAAAACATTTTGCCTTTATCGATGAAAGATGCGCAGTTTTTTATTAATCTTGCCCGTGAATTATCA
Organism: Gammaproteobacteria bacterium; assembly: GCA_013287025.1. The sequence continues at coordinate 9,295 of JABDEN010000027.1, forward strand.
TGCGCTAGCGCTTTTGCCCCCGTGCTATTACTCGAAAAAATTCCTACATTACATTTTTATGGTGTTCATCATGGGGTATGCCAATTATTAACAAATATTAAAAATTACGGCGCCCGTGCTGTTGCTTTATTTTTAGGGAGTGATTTATTAAAAACAGAAGATCTCATTGATGTGCTAGAACAAGCTGATATATCTTATTATGAAATGTTACTTTCGATTGTCAATCGTCGTCATGATGAATTAGAAATTGCCTGTTCTTTTGTCATGCGAAACGCTGCAAAAATAGAAAAAGCGATTGCAAGAAATGACATCAATGCTTATCTAGATATTTGCCTCAACTTAAAAAATACTTATGGTGCTCGATTGGTTGAGCAATACATTCAAAACACGCATGAGTTTAGTCGCTACATTCCATTAGAAAAACATTTATCTGCCATCAACGATTGGGCGGAACAGTCGGTGCATGCGGCTGAATTTATTATCAAATATCCGCAACTTGGACTTCCACAACTGGTAGACTTCAAAAACGATGCGACTAACAATAAATTATTTAAAATTGAAATATTAAAAAAAGAAAATTACTTAGATGCGCTACAAAACGCTTTCCTATTTAATGATGGTGATTTTTCTACATTATTATTAGCATGGCCGACTGCGAGTGCACAATTAAAAAAGAATGTTTTATTTCAATTAGAAAAAGATAGTTATAAAAACTATATCCTCACCTGTCCTGAAATTGAAAACGAACGAAATAAAGTTTCTGAAGTGACCAATTCAAATTGGTTAAAATCCTGGATGTTTTGTGGTGAAATAGTTGATTTACTATTTATTAGAAAATGTATTGGCAGATTGCTACAAGTGAAAGATAAATTTTCTCTTGAGGCAAAATCTATCGTAAAAAAACATGCAGAATTGTTTAATCGATCTCAGCCTGAATATTCTAGCGAACGCATTTTGGGTATGATCGATGTGCTTCTAACTTATTGCAAAGATCCTATTATTAAGAATGAGTTATGTCTCATGGCAGAATTTATTGTAGGTCAGCAAGACGGTTTCAAAAATTTGTTAAGTCAAACCACATTAGTGATAAAAACCTGGGAAAGAGATCCTTGGGTAGACTACGGCAAGTCAGATGAATTATATTCTTGTACTAGTTTTGGTGATTACAATGCTGCAAATGCACCAGGTTTTTTAGCTGACTTGAATATTAATCATTTAGATATTTGGAGTGCCGGCAGCTTAATAGGACGAATTCATCTTTGTTTAATAAAAGATTTGGCTGATAATACCCTATTATTATTAGATTGCGTAGACGGATCCGAGCGCATGATAACGAGCAAGAAAAAATTTGAATTCATTATGTCCGCAATATTGGCGTACGCACATTGGTTGGGGATTAAACAAGTTAAGATAAATTATGACGTGGATTATAATATGACGCCAAAAAAGTTTATTGCGCATATTGCAAAATCACGTCTTCTGACAGAAAAATTAGATTTTTTCTATCGTTTCCTAGACGTCAGTACGACTAGAAAACTGCTTCCCTTTCCGTGCCAAACTTTTCTTGAATCCTTCGTCAAAAATAATGGTGCCTTTATAAGAGGCCCAATCATTCACTTAGATCAACTGAGAAATTATGACTAAAACTAAAATAAATATTCTAACCTGCTTAATCGGATTTTCGCAGATTTATGCTTGGGCCACGACCTATTATCTGCCTGCAATCCTAGTAAAAATTGTCGCTCTCGAATGGGGGCAAAGTTATACGGCAATCGTCGGTGGTTTTTCTTGGGCTCTCTTAATCGGTGGTATTTTCGCTCCAAAAATAGGATCGTGGATTGAAGAAGAAGGTGGGTTACGGCCACTCACCGTCGGAAGTTTATTAATGGGAATAGGTTTAATCTTTTTGGCGCAGGCGCATGGTTTGTTGATGTGGTATAGCGCTTGGACTATTATCGGCTTCGGTATGGCGCTTGGTCTATTTAATGCAGCATTTGCAGCGATTGGACGTCTCTTAGGCCAGAAATCAAAAAAAATCATTATTCGCATCACTTTAATTTCCGGTTTTGCTACCTTAGTTTGGCCATTAACCACTTATCTTACCGATACGCTAGGTTGGCGAACCATGGTGCTGATTTACGCGATTCCTCATATTATATTGTGGGCACCTTTATTTTATTTCACTATTCCACGCGCAGTTCCTGAGCACACGGAAGAACCACCTTCGAATAATTTAATTCTCCCTGAAAAAGTAAAAATCGTTTTTTATCTGTTAGCTTTCTATGCTGTTTTACGTGCAATGGTTGGCACTACCATTTCGGTTAATATTATCAATATGTTTGAGGGTCTAAGTATTGCCGCGGGAACCGCTGCGGTAATAGCCTCTTTAATTGGTCCGTCGCAAATCGTTGGCCGTTTACTTGAAATGTACTTCGGTCGAACATTTGATCCTATCCATTCAACGTTATTTTGGTCTGCTATGTTACCATTCGCTATTTTCATCCTTATTTTTGTTGGAAATGCATTAGCTCCCGCTTTTGCGATTGGTTATGGTATGAGTAATGGGGTGCTTACCATTACGATGGGTATTTTACCCATGATTCTATTTGGTGCAAATGGTTATGCCAAAATCATTGGTAAACTCGCTTTGCCAACACTCATTGCGCAGGCGGTAAGTCCTTTATTATTTGCGCCAATGATTGAACACTGGTCAGCAAGCAATGTGTTCATTTTTGCAGGATTACTCGGCTTTGCAGCCTTTTTGTGTATAGCAGCGCTTCCTATTATCATTAGACAAAAACATAAATCGGAAGCAATATAGATGACTTTTATTCGTTTTGAAAAAGTGACTTTTGGATATACGGATGTACTTTTCAAAGATGTGACGTTAAATATTAGTGGTACCGATCGCATTGGTATTGTTGGCAACAATGGTTCAGGAAAATCTACGCTGTTAAAATGTATTGCCGGCCTTATCAATCCTGAAGAAGGTAATATTAACCGTCCTAAGGGCTTAAAATTCGGTTTCATTGAACAAGAGATTCCGACCAAACTTCTTCCGATGAATCTGTACGATGCCATGATGGATGCTATCCCTCCCGATGAAAAATTACATTCTGCATGGCGAGTGGATTTAACGCTTGATACTTTTAAAGCAACAAGGGACCTACGTCAAAAATCAATTAAAGAATTAAGCGGTGGTTGGCAGCGTCTTGCGTTGATTGCACGAATTGTTTTGACTAATCCCGATGTATTACTACTGGATGAACCCACGAACCATATGGACGTTACTAAAATACTCGTTTTAGAACAATGGTTAAACGAACAAGTTTATAATATTCCACTGATTACTATTAGCCATGATAGAAATTTTTTGGAAAATTGCACATCAAAAACATTATTTTTACGTGGCACCACACTCCGCGAATATAATTATCCTTATTCGCATGCGAGAACACTTTTAATGGAGGATGATCAGGCTTTAGCTACAAGGAGAAACAAAGAATTAAAAGAAATGAATCGGCTTAAACGCTCGGCCCATGAGTTAAGACAGATTGGGGTTAATAATTATAGTGATGCTGCGCTAAAAAAATCGATACAAATTGCGAAACGTGCGGAAGGTTTGGAAAACCGGTTAATCACTATTCACGTTGAAGAAAAACGTAATATTAAATTGAGTAATAGTGGTATTCTTAGCAAAAGACTTATTCTTCTTGAGAATATCAATATCTCAGCGCCAGATGGTACTCACCTTTTTCATATTCAACAACTTGATATTAAAGAGGGTGAACGTCTTATGATTCTCGGACCCAATGGCTGCGGTAAATCGCAGTTTTTATATTTTCTGCAGAAAGCTATTCTAGATAAAGATAACAGAAGACTACAAGGGGTAAGCATTACCCCGACAGTTAAATTAGGTTATGTTGATCAACATTTATCGCATCTACCCTTACAAAAAACTTTACGTGAATATTTTGAGTATACTTTCTCTCTCAATGAACAAAAAATTACCCAGATTCTTATTACTGCAGGTTTTCCAATTGTTAGCCATCATACTAAGCTCTGTAAGTTAAGCCATGGGCAGCGTGCTCGAGTAGCGTTTTTGATGCTTCATCTTTTACAACCCAATTTGTATATTATGGATGAGCCAACTAATCATCTCGATATAGCCGGCCAAGAACAATTAGAAGCGGAGATATTAGAACAAGCAGCCACTTCGGTTTTTGTCTCCCATGATCGTGTTTTTTCTCAAAACATTGGCACTAAATTTTATCAAATTAAAAAACAGCAATTAATTGAGTTAAAGGCTTATAATTGAAAATTTCTGACCCTGAAAGTATTTGACATTGTCATTATTTGTATTACAATATAATACAAATAGGAGACTTTTTTTATGACTAATAAATCGAATGCCGTTAGCTTTCGCCTAGATCCCGATCTGCAATCCACGGTAAATCAATGGCTTAATAAGCACCCTGGCATCAATATGTCTCGTTTGGCAAATCTTGCGATCCGCAGTTATGTTTCTAATGATCAAGTTTTGGAAGCCGTTGAAACTGTTAAGGCTAGTGATAAAAAAGTCAAAAATTTGACTCAAAAAATGATGAAAAAACACGCTCATATGTTGGAGAAATTGAAGTAAGCAAAGACAAACTAATCGAATGGTTCGATCAACATAAAAAAGCAAAAAGATAAATTTTTATTTCCAGATTTCATTTTTTATAATACCTTATCAAAATATATTTTCAGACAAAACCATTGAGGCTTTGAAAAATGATAAAAAGGATTTTATTTTTTATTCTATTTTTTTTGATTAGCAATGTTTATGCTAATACCGTAGATGTTCCACCTCCCATTTATCTTAACCAGTTGCAAGTTCCTGCGGGATTTAAAATTACCGTTTTTGCGCGCATTCCAAATATCAGGCAAATAACTATGGGAGGAGACGGAATTATCTATGCAGGCTCCTCGCATCACCAAGGAAATAATGCGGTGTATGCCATACAACCTAGTGCTGATTACACCCATGTTGTAAAAATGTATAAACTCGTCGAAGGTCTCGATGCACCCATTGGTGTCGCTTATTACAATCATGATTTGTATATTGGTGAACAATTTAAAATTCAGAAAATTCCGAATGTTTCGGATAATTGGCAACATCCCGATAAAATAACTGTTGTCACCATCATTGATAATATTCCGCCACCGCAAACAGATTTTTCGCATAGTCGTAAATATCTTAAATTTGGACCTGACGGAAGATTATATTTTCAGGTCGGTGATCCGGTGAATAGTAGCCAAAGTGATAATCCCATCATTCAAACCATGCTCTCGATTAAACCAGATGGTTCTGATTTACAAATTTATTCGCACGGCATTCGTAATATAGTGGGATTTGATTGGCAACCGGATACGAATGTTTTATGGTTTTCTGATAATGGCCAAGATGATTTAGGGGATACTTTTCCGCCTGATGAAATTAATCGCGCACCGGTCTCAGGAATGAATTTCGGTTTTCCTTGTTACATAGGAAATAACGTACCTGTGACCAAATACACCAATTGTCCGCCGGTTAATGAAGTAACGCCGCCAGCAGCGGAACTTGACGCACACTCAGCGCCTTTGGGGCTCACTTTTTATAGGGGAACGCAATTTCCCAATGAATACCACAATAATATGTTTTTAGCACAGCACGGTTCTTCGATACGACATGACAAACTCACCGGTTATCAGGTACTTAGGGTCGTAGTGAATAATGACAAAGTTGTCAACGTGGAACCTTTTATTTCGGGATGGTCTGAAGGCACAAATTTCTGGGGACGACCGGTCGATGTCGCCGAATTACCGGATGGATCCTTATTAATTTCTGATGATTATTCTGGGACTATTTATCGACTTGCTTATGACCAGAGCCTCGCGAAAGTCTCGAGGTGAGTTTTAAAAAAATCCGGAAACTTTAGATCCCGCCGTTTTGTTGATACAATCACAACATAATACTTTTATCCTAAGGATTGGGATTGCACTTCATCTTTTTGTTAATGGTATGTTTATTTGCACTCACCGGTTGTGTGTATTATGGAGATATCCATGATCATTCAAAACCGCTCAATCCTGCGAGTTTAACAGCACCCCATGTCTATCCGATTCCAGAAAAAAAAGTAGAAGAAAAAGGTTGTTGGTGGAATAAATTTAAAGATCCGCAATTAAACCAATTGATTGAGATCGCGCTCGCCGATTCCCCCACTATGCAAATCGCAGCAGCGCGGATGAGAGAAAGCCGGTATGTTGTCGATGCCATGACGGCAAGTTTGTGGCCTTCCATTGAGATGAATGGATATATACAAAAACAAAAATTTTCCGCAACCGGACTTGCGCCACCACCTTTTAATGGAAAAACATTTAACATTGCTGATTTGGCATTAAATTTTAACTATGAATTTGATTTTTGGGGTAAAAATCGAGAATCTGTCAGAGCGGCTGTCAGTGAGGCATTTGCGGCGGAAGCTGATCTGCAAGAAGCGCGGTTAGTGTTAGCTGCCGCAGTTGCGAACACCTATTTTCAATTGCTTGGGATTCATGAGCAATGGAAAATCTTGAAAGATAATTTGCAACAAACCACCGAGCTCTCAGATATCGTAACGGATCGCGCTAAAAATGGCGTAGAATCGGATATTCCGGTAAAAACCGCTCTAGCTAATATTCAAAATGCAAAATTACAAGTATTGCAATATGCGGAAGCTGAAAAAGTCACGCGTCATCAATTGGCGGCCTTATTAGGAAAAAATCCTTTTCAAACCGACATAAAAATCGTGTTTTCTTATCATAAGAATAATGTGAAACTACCCCCTTGTCTTATGGCCAACATACTGGCAGAACGTCCTGATATCGATGCCGCCAAAGCACGCGTCGTCGCGCGCGCGCATCGCATTAATGTTGCGAAAGCACGATTTTTCCCTAATATTAATTTAATTGGATTGTTTAGTTATCAGAGCGTTCAATTAAATCATCTTTTTAATAGCGATAATCAAAATAATGCCATCACGGGGGCGATTGATTTACCCATTTTTGATGCAGGTTTACGTCGTGCTAATTTAAAAGAAGATTATGCGAAATATGATGTGGCGGTGAATGAATACAATAACACCATTTTAACGGCGTTACGAGAAGTCGCAGATCAAAATACGATTTTACGATCCCTTGAAAAACAATTGGCCGCACAAACCGCAGCCGTCAATGCGACGCGACATAATTATCAATTGTTTAACGCAAGATATCGGCATGGCATTGTGGATTACGTGCAGGTTCTCGAAATTAAAGAATTGTTACTTGAAGAAGAAGCCCAATTAGTGAGTTTAGAAACGCAACATCTGCAAGCAACCGTAACATTGTTGAAAGCATTAGGCGGACCTGAATCATGACAGATGGAAATAAAGACGACGGCACTGATAAAAACACCAAGTATACGCGTAGAAAAGCAATAATTATTCTTGGCAGCTTTTTTCTTATTCTCGGATTCATATGGTTACTTTATTATATTTTCATCGCACAGTTTGAAGAATATACCGATGATGCTTACGTGAATGGGAACGTCGTAGAACTCATGCCACAAGTATCAGGAACCATCACTGAGATCAGCGCAGATGACACCCAATTTGTCTCTCAAGGCGAAACCATTATTCGACTTGACCCTGCCGATACATTGACGGCGTTGCAAGGGAGAGAAGCAGAACTCGCTGAAACCGTTCGAAAGGTTCGCCAATATTACGAAAATGCGGAACGTGTCGACGCAGAATTAACGAGAAGCCGCGCCGATTTAGTCAAAGCAGAGCTTGATTTAAAACGTCGTGTGGGTTTAGTCGGTGATCGCGCGATTTCCAGAGAAGAAATGCAACATTTTCAAGCTGCACTGCAAACGGCGGAAGCAAATTATCAAGCAACGTTACGTAATTTACGTGTAGCGCGCGCCTTAGTAGAAAACAGTCATCTTTATACTCACCCAGAAGTAGAACGTGCGAAAGCGAATTTGAAAGTCGCTTATTTAAATTATCATCGTATCAATATTCTTGCTCCTGTATCTGGTTATGTGGCAAAACGCGGCGCGCAAGTCGGACAACACGTCAATACGAACACCCCGATGCTTGCCATTGTTCCCCTTGATCAAGTGTGGATTGATGCAAATTATAAAGAATCACAATTAAATCATCTCCGCGTCGGTCAACCCGTCACTATCTCTGCGGATGCCTATTCAGATATTTCCTATCACGGAAAAGTGGTGGGATTAAATGCGGGAACGGGCGCCGCTTTTGCATTGTTACCGCCACAAAATGCGACTGGCAACTGGATCAAGATAGTTCAACGATTGCCAGTGCGGATTATCATTGACCCCGATGAATTGAAAAAAAATCCTCTTGAAATTGGCTTGTCTATGCGCGTCACGACAAATACCCATCACAGAAATGGTAATAGGCTGGCAGTCGCGAGTCCTGCAAAACCACTTTACTTCACGGATGTCTATGCAAAGCAATTAGCGAATGTGGACACTTTGATTATGAAAATCTTACAGGATAATTCGAGCGATCTCTTTTTACCGAAATTAGAGAAAAGAACGAATGGATAAACTACCTTGTTTAGTAGGAACCCGGTTAGTATTGCTCACTATTGCATTATCACTTGGCATATTCATGAATGTGTTGGATGTATCGATTGCCAATGTTGCGATTCCAACGCTTGCAGGAGATCTTGGCGTTAGTCCTGATAATGGAACGTGGGTCATTACTTCTTTTGCCGTCAGTCAAGCCATTATGTTACCGCTGACAGGTTGGCTCGCTCGACGTTTTGGTGAGGTGCGTTTATTTTTACTTTCCACCGCTTTATTTACTATCACATCCGTTTTATGCGGTTTATCAACGAATTTACCTATGTTAATTTTTTTTCGTGTTCTACAAGGTGCAGTTTCTGGACCGATGATTCCTTTATCACAGAGTTTATTGTTAGCGAATTACCCGGAGCATCGTAAAGGTTTTGCCACTGGACTTTGGGCGATGACTGCGGTGGTTGCCCCGATTTTCGGGCCTATTTTGGGCGGCTGGATTACCGACAATTATACTTGGCCATGGATTTTTTATATTAATATTCCAGTAGGAATTTTTTCGGTTGTCTTTACGTGGATCACGCTTCAAGGACGAGAAAGCCGTATCATCAAAATACCTATCGATACAGTTGGGTTGATATTGTTAATTGTGGGTGTAGGTTGTCTGCAGGTTTTGTTAGATAAAGGAAATGACCTTGATTGGTTCCATTCTAATTTTATTTTGACGTTAACCATCATTTCCATTATTGCTTTAAGTTTTTTAATTCTCTGGGAACTGACAGATAAAAATCCAATCGTTGATCTCCGTTTATTTACCCATCGAAATTTCACGGTGGGAACCATTGGTTTAACCTTAGGCTTTCTGGTTTATTTTTCAAATGTTGTCATTTTACCTTTATGGTTACAAACCCAACTGGGATATACCCCGACATGGGCGGGACTGGCTACGGCGCCTGTCGGTATTTTACCGTTTTTGTTGACACCGTTTATCGGCCAATATATGGGGAAATTTGATTTACGCTTCATTGTGAGTCTTGGATTTATTGTGTTTGCTGCGACATCTTTTTGGCAATCCAATTTTTATACCAGTGTCGGTTTCCTTCAAATTGTAGAGCCACGTTTTATTCAAGGTTTGGCGCTGGCTTTCTTTTTCACGCCCCTGATTAGTATCGCCATTTCGGAAATTTCAGCGGAGCGCCTGGCCAGTGCCTTAGGTCTCGCGAATTTTTGTCGGATTTTAGGCGGCAGTTTTGGAACATCATTGAGCGTCACTTTGTGGGACAGACGCGAAGCATTCCACCACAGTCGCCTAGTGGAAAATATTAATGATTTCAATTCCATCAGCAATCATGCCATTCAGCATTTACAAGCACTGGGTTTTGAAGCAAAGAAAAGTTTGGAATACGTTACGTTACAAATTACCAATCAAGCATTCATGTTATCTACCAACGATATTTTTTGGATATCGGGTTGGATTTTTATCGGGTTATTGGCTGTGATTTGGCTTGCAAAACCGCCCTTTTTAAAAATGCAGGGGCCTATTGCTGAGTGATGACTTATTAATTTCTGCAAAGGAGTGCCGAGAATGTCTTTCAATATGACGCAAAAACTTATTCAATCACATCTCATCGATGGCGCTATGACGCCAGGTGAAGAAATAGCCCTCAAAATTAATCAAACGCTTTGTCAAGATGCAACGGGTACACTCGTCATGCTTGAGCTTGAAGCAATGGGGATTGATCGCGTTAAAACAGACCTATCCGTTCAATATGTCGATCACAATCTCATTCAAGAAGATTTTAAAAATGCTGACGATCATCTTTTTTTACAAAGTGCGTCTGAACGTTTTGGTGTATGGTTTAGCCGTGCTGGGAATGGAGTCAGCCATCCACTGCATATGGAATTTTTTGGAAAACCCGGTGAAATCATGGTGGGTTCTGATAGTCATACTTGCGCAGGTGGTGCGCTAGGTATGCTTGCCATTGGTACGGGTGGGTTAGAAGTGGCGATGGCCATGGCAGGATATCCATTTTATGTCAAAATGCCAAAAGTGATGGGAGTAAAACTCATTGGAAAATTGCCAGATTGGGTGAGCGCAAAAGATATTATTTTAGAAATGCTTCGTCGTCATAGCGTAAAAGGTGGCGTAGGTTATGTCATCGAATACTATGGGGAAGGATTAAAACATTTGGATTTGTGGGACAGACATGTCATTGCCAACATGGGAGCAGAGCTCGGTGCGACAGGAACGGTATTTCCATCTGATAAAGCCACATTGAAATTTTTACAACAACATGGACGCGAAAAAGACTGGATAGCATTAGCGGCTGATAAGGGTGCAACCTATGATAAACATGATGAAATTGACCTATCTACTCTAGAACCTCTCATTGCTTTACCTTCAAGTCCTGGGAATGTTGTGCCCGTGAAAAAAGTAAAAGGTCGCGATATTTATCAAGCATATATTGGTTCTTCTGCGAATCCCGGCTATCGTGATTTTGCTATTGCCGCGCAAATGATCAAGAATAAACAGATTAATGCTAATGTATCCTTTGACATCAATCCTGCCACGCGCAATATGCTAGAAGAACTTGCAGAGAATGGCCTATTGAGCGACCTCATTCATTCTGGTGCGCGAATACATCAAACAGGTTGTAATGGCTGCATCGGCATGGGTCAAGCACCTGCGACGGGCCGCAACAGTTTACGTACCGTCCCAAGGAATTTTCCAGGGCGCTCGGGTACCAAAGAAGATAGCGTTTATTTATGTAGCCCAGAAGTGGCGACTGCTTCCGCACTGAAAGGCATGATTACTGATCCTCGAGATTTAAAGTTTCCTTATCCCAAAATAAAAAAGATAAAAAAAGTTATTATGAATAAAAAAATGATGCAATCGCCATTATCACCAACGGATGCACGTAAAATCAAATTGGTGAAAGGACCTAATGTTAAATCACTGCCTGAATTGAACCCCATTTTAAAAAACATTCAGTTAACGGTGTTACTAAAAATGGGTGATAATGTTTCAACCGATGAAATCCTTCCTGCGGGAGCCCGCGTTCTACCTTTTCGCAGCAATATTCCTAAAATTAGTGAATTTGCATTTGATATCATTGATGATA
>JABDEN010000028.1 GCA_013287025.1 Gammaproteobacteria bacterium
AAAATAAATTTCCAAAAAAAGAGGCTTCGCAGTTAAATCCAAAAATTCAGCAGCCAAGAATGTTTTTTTCTCAAGCGCGAGAAATCCCTGAGAATGAAGTGTCTGATAATAATGAGATAACGCAGAATAAGCCGCCAAGTTAGTGTTGTGGCACAGCTGGCATGACATGAACTTTAAATTTGCCGCAAGGCGAGATCCTGAACAACTGATTTATCCTCGATTTTTTCTAGTTTTTTTAATTTAGAAAAGAAAGCTTGATGCGTTGTAGATAAAAATAAACTTCCCACCCGATTTGCTTCCCATTTCCTAAAGCGTTCAATCGATAAAGTATTCGAAAATAGATTTGACTGCAAAAGCGCATTGTATAAACTTAATGACACGGTAGAATCGAAAATTTGATCTATTTTTAAATGTTTTTTGTCATATTGTAAATAACAAATCCCAGCCATGAGTAGTATATCTATGATAACGGCGCCGGCAATTAATCCAGTCGCAGGCCCTGAAGAAGAGGTAGCACAAGGAAAATCATCTAATACCTGTCGAACTTTCTTACAATTTTCAGGCTCACCTGATACAACACGATAAATCTCATATTTATAAAAAAAAGTGCTATTAACATATTTAGCACGCTCCCATTTCCAGATTGTATTATTTGGAATAATGCAAGGTCTATACGGACATATAAAATTATTGTCACAATCTGATTGTAAAGGAAGATTCATCGGATGATTTGGGGGATACAACCAATAATCTGTAACACCGTTATTAAGAAAATTAATTAAATCACTACAATTTTCTCTCGTAGGAGGATGTCCCCATGGGAACATATCTTCGGTAGCCGGACATTGCAGAGGCATAGTGAAATCAACCGGAAAAGCAAACCCATTGGAATACATGCCGCAATATTCTATTCCATCGTAAGAGGTTGCAGCATATTGGCTTTTGAATTCAGCTAATAGATTAGTGGTGGCTGTATCCTGTTGGTTTTGTAAATAGTTGGCATCTATAATAAGTCTTGCTGATTTGAAACCCATTCCAACGCTACATAATAAGGCTACACCGCTGATAAAAAATTGTATTTTTGTATAAAAATAACATGTCGTATCTAAACTTGTTGAAATGGTATGTGCATTTCGTAAAAAAGGATTATCCTCATTAAATTTTGTAAAATTTTCGGATTGACCTTTACAAGTTTTTGAAAAACGAGAAATATCTTTCATTTCTAAATAAGAATATACCCGTGTTGCAACATCATAATGTAACTGTTGGTTGATGACTTGATTATTATTCTTTATTTCGATGAAAGGTGAATCATTTGTTTTGTTTTCAAAAAGTTCTACAGATAAATCACTTGATTTATCTTCCGAAAGATCTTTTTTTTTATAAAAAAGCTTGGTTAGAAACCTTAGCACAAGATTACTCCTCTTTAAAAATATTCATTATTTTTTGACATATAGTATAGCCCTTATTGAGCATAAACAATAAATATGTATAAATTTTATGACAACAGAAAGCACTTTAAATTATATAATATCTTTATGAGGATTAATTTATGGAGGAGTTATGCTTAAGAAAATCACTTCTTTTTTTATCATTTTGTTAGGCTTAAATTTTGTGGCGCTAAATGCCTATGCAGCTGTTACTCCGTGTGCTGTAGGGGGTGTTTGTTGTGGTGTTCCAATCGCTACCAATTGTCAACTTTCTAGTTGTGAAGCGACCTGCAAAGCAGCCTTCCTTGCTCAGTGTCAGCCTGGGGTTGATTGTACTAGTTGTTATAATTCTTGTATGACAGCTTGTAGTGCATGTCCTAATAAATAGATGGAATACTGGCGCGAAATTTCATGTAGGGTGGTTTAGAGACGCGTTTTCCAGCGTCTATGTCATGCCAGCATGCTTAAAGGTGGCATCAAAGCATGCTGGCATGACATAGTTGATGACGAACAACCTACAACCCTAACACCAACTTCTGTTTCGCCACTAATTCTTGAATTCCACTTTTCGCGTAGGAGAGCATCTGATCCAGTTCAGCTTGTTGAAAAGTATCTTTTTCAGCCGTTCCTTGAATTTCGATAAAACCGCCTTTTTCGGTCATGACGACGTTCATATCCGTGTCTGCAGTGGAATCTTCTGCGTAATCCAAATCAATAATCGGTTGGCCTTGAAAAATCCCAACAGAAATGGATGCGACCAATTGTTGAAAAGGATTTTTTTTCAATTTTTCTTTTTTCATTAAAAATTGAATTGCGTCATAAATCGCGATACATCCCCCGGTGATGGATGCCGTTCGCGTGCCACCATCCGCTTGGATGACATCGCAATCTACCATGATGGTATTTTCGCCTAACGCTCTTAAATCAACAGCGGCGCGCAGGGAGCGTGCAATGAGTCGCTGAATTTCTTGCGTTCTGCCCATTTGTTTGCCTTTCGCTGCTTCTCTTTGCATGCGTTCGTGGGTTGAGCGAGGTAACATCCCATATTCTGCGGTGATCCATCCTTTACCCGAATCTTTTAAAAAAGGTGGCACCCCAGTGGTCGCGGTCGCGGTGCAAATCACTTTGGTATCGCCAAATTCGACTAATACCGAGCCTTCGGCATGCTTTGTGTAATTTCTGGTTAAACGGATGTCGCGTAACTGATTATTTTCTCTTTTGCTGGGACGCATAGTTTTCTCGTATGAAGTTATAGTTGTTAAGCTGAAACATTATAGACCGTAAATGACAGTATGATAATATGACTTTGATGAATAAATGAGTGAGGTCTTCATGATCCAAAGTATGACAGCATTTGCACGAACGCAGGGTCAGGGCGCTTGGGGAAATGCGGTTTGTGAACTACGCTCCATCAATCATCGGTATCTGGAACTCATTGTCCGCGTGCCGGACAATCTCCACGAATTGGAAGGCCCCATGCGTGAATGTATGCGTAAATACATTAAACGCGGTAAAATCGAGTGCCATTTAAGATATCAGCCGGGTGACAGTTCCGGTTCCGAAATTACGATTAATTCCCACCTCGCGCGTCATCTGTGTAAAGCGAACGAAACGATAGCCGAACTTTTAACCGAATCACCATTCACCACCGCGGCGCCAGTCAATACGATGGACATCCTTCGCTGGCCTGGGATTTTACAAATTGCGGAAGTGGATTTGGAATTGATTGAAGACGAAGTGATCTCATTGTTAGAAAAGGGATTGCAAGATTTGATCGCTGCACGCGAACGCGAAGGGAATGAATTAAAAATATTATTTTTGCAACGACTCGAAAACATGAAACAAGAAGTTGCAAAAGTGCGACAACATATGCCAGACATTATGAAATCGCAGAGGGAGCGTTTGGCATTACGTTTTAAAGAAGCCAAAATTGAAGTGGATTCAGGGAGATTAGAGCAAGAAATCGTGATGTTTGCGCAAAAAATCGATGTATCTGAGGAGCTAGAGCGTATTGATACGCATATATCGGAAGTCCGTCGCGTGTTAAAACACGGTGGCGTGGTCGGCCGACGCTTGGATTTTCTTATGCAAGAATTGAATCGTGAAGCAAATACCTTGGGCGCCAAGTCCGCAGATGTCGATACCACGCGCGCATCTGTCGAGTTGAAAGTGTTGATCGAACAAGTGCGTGAGCAGGTGCAGAATGTGGAGTAACTCTTATCAGACCCCCCATCCTAGCCTTCCCCCACACTTCGTGGGGGGAAGGAATTTTCTTTTCTAAGTCCCTTCCCCCCACGAAGTGTGGGGGAAGGCTAGGATGGGGGGTTTTAAATATCTACCCACCCAACGAAGAAGCAGCCCCCGTCGCACGATTATATAAATCTTTTTCAGTAAATTGATTACCCATGATGAGTAAGGTATTCGCCATCGATTGTGCGGCTAATTGTTGTTTTTGTATATCATACATTTTAATTAACATGACATAGGTCTGGGAATTAAATAATAAAATTTGACGTAAGACGATACCGATATTTTCAGAGGCAACACCAATGAACCAATTTGGATTACTTGCTTGCTCCAATAATTCTTTTTGTTTTTTGGTTAAGTTAAGTTTATTTTGAGAATCGGCATACAATGCGCTTAATACATAGGTATTAAAACTTTGCACTGCGGAAATGGTTTTATAATAGTCGGTATATTTTTGGATATTTGTTTTTGTTCCTCGCCAATTATCTGAGGGTGCGTCGTGCCGAATATTAAGCCCGGAAGCATTTTTGACATATTGGTAGGCAGAATTTACGGGTTGACCATTTTGATCTTTCTCTTGCGTATCTGAGTAAGGTCTTCCAAGTAATGTGGTAAAAGATAATTGATTCACATACGGTAATGACTTTGCATTTGCAAAATAATCATTTAAGAAGGACTTTTGACTATCCATTTGCGTGTCGTCATTTGTTAAGGTGTAATTTATATATTGCACAAAATTTTCTTGCAAAGTAGGTGTGTAAGACTCTTCACTATTATCTTCTGCAACCCATGCCTCGATAAATTCTGGCAATCGATTCACGGATTTTAGAACCTGCAATGTCGCAACATAAGTGAGTTCTGCACATTCAATCAACCCGACACAAGTAGCGGGCGGTTCTCCTGCTGCTAGTGTTTTTGTACAGAATCCGATGCTGCAGAGAGAGAGGGAGAGAACCAAAAAAATTTTCTTAAAGTGCATAAACACTCCTAATATTTAATATTCCAACCGCCACCAGAAGATCCGCTGCCGGATGATTGTCCAGTGCCGGTGCTACCACCGGTTGAAAATCCAGTATACCCCTGTGTATTTTGGGTCGGCGGTGCTGTTTTTTTGACGGGCGGTGCTGGCGGTAATGTGGGTTGTTGTGTGGTTGCGGTTTCATCGAAGGGATTTTCCTCCGCATTGGGCGGAGTATACGTTGTTCCAGGCGTAGGTGAAGCACCCGTCGTGTCGGATGTCTTTGGTTGTTGCGATCCGTTCGGCGATTTTTGGATTTTTGGAAAACCCGTTAACGGCTTCGCGTTTTTTAACGCAGCATTGCTCAATTCTCGGCGATTTTCGGCACCAGCGCTTTTTACTTTACTACGAAATTGGTCGGGGGTAAGTGCGGTACGAGGGGAAGATTGCGTCGTCGTATTTTTTGAGGTAGATGATTGAAACGAAAAGGATTGTGCAAAGGAAAGCGGTGCGGCTATTGTCGCACAAACGCTCAACATCAATAAAATAAATTTATACATTTTCTTGCTCCAAAGCTTTTAAAATCAGTTCAATGCGTTGTGGCGCGAAAACCCTCGCGAGCAGTCTTAATCTTTCAAAAACGATATTTCTTCGTAAAAAAAGACCGGCAAGTAAATTATCGGGCGTATTGTTTTCTTCCGCAAACATCAACACTTTGGAGGCAGACCCTGGGTCAATAGTATCAATAGCTTGCAGCAAACGTAGAATCCGGGAGGTTTTGATATGCGCACAAACCATGACGAATTGTTCTTCTTTGCTGAGCTCAAAACGGGATAATTTTTCAAGTTCATCCCCTATTTGTTGCATGACGGATTCAAGATTTGGATCTCCATCTAAAGTCCACCCTTCGACGCTCTCCATGAATGCAATCACTCGATAAATCATGGGATCATCGTAATTTTTCCAAAATTCGTGAGACGCTTGTAAGTCTAGGTTTGGCATGGCATTTCCCCATTTTCTTACCTAGTATACTTCCGAAAATTGTTACAGTCATGTGTATTCCCATTGTTTTTTTTCCAGCTGGGTGCTAATGTTTAAGGATCTTTTGTGATGGTCTTTTGAAATGGCAATCCTAGATGTATTCAAAGTTTCTTTTAGAACTTTCTTCAATCCGAAAGCTTGGATTGGTACGACGAATCTTCGTGCGACAACCGGGGTCATCTGGGGAATTACCAAAGGTTTATTTGTAGCCCCCGAGGCTGAACGTACAGAAACCTTTGAAGACGCCATTGATCGTTTGCACTTAAAGAAAGAAGAGCTCGAAAAAAGAAAAAATACTTTTCTTACCTACTCTGTTTTATTTGTGATGTTGGCAGGTTTTTCTTTTGCCACGAGTTTCGTCCTTGCATTGCAATATCATTCTTTTTACGGATGGTTATTTTCCATATTAGTGACACTATTGTTTTTATCTCAAGCATTTCGATATCATTTCTGGTTTTTTCAAATAAAACATCGAAAATTAGGTTGTACTTTTCAAGAATGGTGGCAGGGAAAGCCTAACTCCGAAGGTAAAAAATCATGATTGATCTTTTTCATCTTGCTGCCAATGATCAATCGGTTTATTTCCTTGGTCGTATTTTTGGCGTCGTGGGAGATGTCATCCCTGCATCTAATTTTGTCAATGATCCCAATGGTCCGCCACCTCTTATTTTAGATGCGATGTTTAAAGTTTTAAATGGTGTTGCGTTGACGGTCGGTGTTTTGATTGTAACTTACACGACGATTGTCGGTTTATTTGCAACGGCCGCTGAAGGTGAATTCTTAGGTAAAAAGTGGAGTGGCCTTTGGGTCCCCATTCGTACCGTCATTGGTATTGCGGGGCTTTTTCCGTCTTCAGGTGGATACTGCGCGATTCAAGTGATTTTAATGTGGATGGTTATTCAAGGGGTCAGTGCTGCCGATTTGGTATGGACAAGAGCATTGGAGATGATTAATACGTATGGAAACCCAGTTTCTGGGGTTAATACGCCGAATAACAGCACTTATGAAGATAAATTTCAGCAAATATTTATAGCATTGGTTTGTGAAGAAACCGCGAAACTTCAATATCCAGACATCCCAATTAAATGGGGAAAGCCAGGAGGAGCAGAAAATTTTAGCTATTATTGTGGCAATAATCCAAATAAGGATTTTTGTAAGGGCAGTTCATCACAAACGTTAAATAGAACTTCCTTTAATCAATACAATTTTGGACCCTCTGATAATCCTGAATCAGGGGGTGCATGTGGTACCCTTTATTATTCAAATGCAAATTCCGAATGTCAAAATGCATCTGATCCAAATAACATCAGTTATTTAAGATGTCTATCATCGCGGGCACAAAATGACATCTTGCCAAATATTATGGGCCTTCTTCGGCCGGTTGCTAAGCAATTTGCGGATGTGGATCATCAATTTATCCAATTTTATGAGTCTACACCAGCCGTTTTCCCTGCGCAGAATAGTTTTATCGGTAAGTTTTGCATGAATTCCCAATCCGCAAGTCCTAGTGGATTAGGATTAGCAGATATTACGCAATGTTGTACTGATAAAGAATGTCAGGCTTATGAGAAGTTTTTTCAATCCAATCCGGATGTTTACGGAGATTTAAGTCAAGGTACCGCCTTATTAAATGTGGGAAGTACGAGTGATAATGTCACCTACATGATTTATCAACAATATGGCGTGACGGGCTATAGTAGTAATTTAATTCCGACAGTCGCAGCGCAATATGTGGATTCTGTCATCACTAAACCTTTAGAACAATACTCGGCAATAAAACCAAAAGATCAATGGATTGAAGATGCGACAAAACAAGGTTGGTTAATGGCCGGCGGTTATTTTATGCGTATCGCTAAAACAAAGAAAACTGAGGAAACGGCTAGCGAACCTAGACTGGACCCTCCGAGCGTTACAGAGGTACAAGCTCCGATGGATAAAACCCATCGAAATAATCTCATTAGCGCAGCAGCTCTCGCCAAAAATATTTCAAATCAAAATAAACCGCCTTCACCCGCTGCGGCATTTACTCCAACGGGTGTATCGAAGACACAATCGATGGAAGGTTACGACAAAATTCAAAGTATTGTCGGTCGATTTATGGGAAATCTCACCACACGCTCTACGGATCCCATCGTATCGATCGCGCAGTCCGGCTATGAAATGATGGCATCCGCTCAGGCGTTATTTGCTTTACTTACCGTTTCTTTAGCGGCTATTACTGCATTTAGCTCTCTCTCTAGTGCCGTGATTTTCGGAAATGGGGTGCCAGCGGGGCCAGGACAGGCATTTTGGTTAACCATTTTAAAATTTTTAGGACCGTTGATTATACTTTTAATTACTACCCTTTTCACTGTGGGTGCTATGTTGGGGGTTTATGTTCCTTTAATTCCTTACATTATTTTTACGGTGACTTCGGTTGGTTGGTTCATTGGCGTCATTGAAGCGATGGTGGCAGCGCCCTTTGTTGCACTTGGTATTATGAGTCCTAGCGGTCAGCATGAATTAATGAGTAAGGCTGAACCTTCTATTATGATTCTCTTCAATCTGTTTTTACGACCGACCCTCATGATTTTCGGGATGATTGCGGCAATGTTGCTATCGTGGAGTATCGTTCGTGTTATTAATGCTGCGTTTGAACAGGTCATGTATCAAATTATTAGCGCACCAGGATTGATTGAACAGATCGTATTTATGGTTGCATATACCATATTGATTGTGACGGTACTCAATAAATGCTATTCCTTAATTCATATGTTGCCAGAAAGAACGCTCACTTACATTGGCGGACATGCGGTTCAATTCGGCGAAGAACAAGCCTTGCAAGCGGTTAAAGGTGGTATTGAAGGTGCAAGCGCGCAAATGGCGAAAAGTGGAAAAGCGGCTGGCTACTACGCTGCTAAACAACGCAAAGATCATAAAGGTAAAGAACAAGATTCAACAGGAGCGACTGAAGATGAGCCATAAACGCTTCCTTGATAAGACAACGGTTGTCATGCTAGCTGAAAGCATGCTGGCATGAAAGTACTAGCGGCAAACGTTAAATCCCCAAATCTTTCTCTTCTCTCTTCGGCTTGATGCAATCATTCTATATAAATCAAAGACTTAATAATTATTATTTGCACGCGGTTAAAATACCACGTAAAATAACCACTATGTTATCTCATGGGTTTTTTATGGCTGATTATATTCCACGCAAATTATTTGAAATCTTAAAGCGCAGTAAAAAAAGTATTTTATTATTAGGTCCAAGACAAGTAGGCAAATCCACTTTAATGGAAAACTTAGATCCTGATTTAAGTATTAATCTTGCGCATGAATTCACATATCTTGAATTTGCGAGTAATCCTTCAGCATTAGAAGAACGCCTCGGAAAAATAAAGCAAGGCACTATATTGCTCGATGAAATACAACGACTCCCATCTATACTCAATACCATTCAAGTTCTTATTGATAATAAAAAAAATAATTATCGTTTTTTATTAACGGGTTCTTCTGCGCGAA
Source organism: Gammaproteobacteria bacterium (assembly GCA_013287025.1). The sequence continues at coordinate 9,178 of JABDEN010000028.1, forward strand.
AATTAAAGCGTGGAAAAGCCAATCTTTTGCCTGGTCGTTTACACACTTTCTATTTAGGTCCTTTTACCGCAGAAGAGTTACATTTTGATGTGGATTTACAATCATTGTTAGCTTTTGGCAGCCTACCAGGTATTGTTACAGAAACGGATCTCAATGAAAAAGCGCTCACTTTAAAATCTTATGCTGCGACATATTTAAAAGAAGAAGTACAGGCAGAGGCACTTACTAAAAATATTGAAGGTTTTTCCCGATTTCTGTATGTTGCGGGGGCCGAAGTCACGCACTATTTAGATTTATCAAAACTCGCCTCCCAGGCGATGATTCCAAGACAAAGCGCGGTGCGGTATTTTGAGATTTTAGAAGATACGCTTATTGTCAAACGAAGTGACGCTTTTTCTAAAAGCGTAAGAAAAAGATTAGTGCAACATCCTAAATTTTTCTTTTTTGATATCGGTGTATTAAACGGTTTAATCGGAAATTTTATTGTTTCTGCAGATCGTATTGGTATGTTGTTTGAACATTTCATCTTTAATCAATTAAACGAAACAGCATCTTCCATGAATGAAACTATTCGTATTTCTTCATATCGCACCGAAAATGGTGCTGAAGTTGACTTTATTGTAGAAAACAAAAATACAATAATAGCCATTGAAGTCAAAGCCTCAAAAACTGTTTCGCAACAGGATTTACGTGGTTTAAAAAACTTTGAACAATATATTGGGAAAACCGTAAGGTTAGTTGTGTTGTATCTCGGTGATCATCCCAAAATAATGGATAAGGTTGAAATATTACCGTGGATCGATTTTTTTAAAGATAATATGCTATCTTAAATCCCCAAATCTTTCTCTTCCCTTTTCGTCTGCTCCGCAATCACTCGGTACACGCGTTCTGTGATGTTTCCGGCTTCATATTTGGCTTTTGCGTCTGCGGCCATCGTCAGGCCTTGTTCGCGGACTAATTTACGAACCATTGCGGTAATGTTATTAGGATCTGTCTCGAGTAAAATATCGCGGATTTTTTCGTCGAAAACTAAATATTCTCTTAAAGCAATTCGCTTACCGTCGATAGTCGGCGCCAGGCGTTGTGAAATGATTAAACGCATCGTTTCGATAAGATCAATCGTGCGGCCCGCGCGTTCTTCGGAAGGATATGTTGTGACGAGACGGCGGACGGTTTCAGAAACATTACTGCTATGCAAAGTCGTATAAACCGGATGACCGGTCATGGCGGCTTCCATCGCGGCACTGATGGTTTCGGAGTCGCGTGCTTCACCGACGAGTATCAATCGTGGTTTTCGTCGCAATGCATTTCTGACACCTGCCGCAAAACTCGGTAAATGTCTTGGAATTTCAGATTGACTCACAATAGCTGAAATGGTGTCCACGCTATCGTACACAAATTCGATTGGCGCCTCATAGGTTAAAATTTTACGATGACTTTCTGGGTTTTCGGCAATATTTCGAATGATCGCGGCGAGCAAAGTACTTTTACCAGAACCCGTCGCACCTGTCACATAGACAACGCCTTGTTCAGGCGCAATGGCATCCACGATTTCTTGGGGTAGGTTCATGCTTTCTAGTGTGGGCGGATCACTCGGAATAGTTCTCGCGGTAATTTGAATACCATCATGTCCTTCCACAAGACAAGCGGTCGCATTAATACGAAATCGATATCGATCAGAACGATTAGGGCGAATTTCATAATGCGTATCCACATCTTTTCCTGACATTAACTGCGCCGTACCATTGGGTCCGTACATCGCATTAATGACTTCGCCGACTTCTGTGTTCGAGAGACGACGACGCGTCACTTTAATCAGTTTGCCATAAATTTCTGCATAAATCGGTTCGCCCGTTTGCACCGTAATATCCGATGCGCCGAGTTTGACACAATGAATCAAAATATCATTTGCCGATTCAATGGATAGTCGAATCGGTTCCTGCGGAAATAAGTGCTCAGCCATGTTCTTTCACCACAATTGCTTTCCAGCCGCTCGAGTCGGTTTGGAGTTTTGGTAATTCGGTAATTCGTAATACTTGATCGTTAATGCGCATGTCTGATCCATCGCCGGTGACGCCTAATTCCGTGGTGGAAACATAAGGTGCACTCACCATATTTTCTTGCAATAATTTGCGATACAAAATCATGCCATTATAATCACGTTTTAAACGCGCTAAACTTTGCTGAAAGATATTCGTTGCCTGTTGAATGCCTTTATCCCAGCCAACATTGATATATTTTTTCCAGATTTCACGTTCATAATCATTGCGTGGCAATAAAAACTTATGTGGAATTTCAGGTTTATTGAACCCTAGCCATAAATATTCTCGCCAATTCGGTGGAGTGGTGGCAAAACGCGCTTGTGAAACAATTTTATAAGTTTTATCGGCGATCCGAATGGTACTAGGATCCGCTAAATTTAAACTGTTATCGCCCTCGGTTAAAACCGGTGGCAACACGCCATGACTCAGCATCATCGCATTAAAATTATAAATGGTCTCAAGATACCATTTATCCTTATCAAGACGTTGGTTGATTTTTTCGGAAGCGTAAGCAAGCCCACCTTGGGCGCCAATACTGAGCGCGGTATCTTGCAGGGCTTTCGTGCGGATTTGCGTGGTATTAAAAAGCGGTTCGGCTGAGGGTTTGACGTCATTCGTTAAACTTTCAAGTTGGTTTAAGTTCGTAGGGTCAATTTCAGTGGGTTGTTTGCTTGCGCAAGCATTTAAAAAAAACAAAATAATAAAAACAGCAATCAATTTTCCTGACATGTTTTAGCATCTCCCGCAGGATGAGTTATCGTTGCGGTCGCGGGGTTGAAATCCTCGCGACAAAAGCTTAATTTTTCGCATAACGTAATTCGATCACTTGTTCTTCTGGATAAACGACGACGGTCGCGCGTCTACCTGCTTGATATCCGACATCACGTAAAATATCTGCGATCATCATATTTTTATCATATACACTGACAAAAACGGGAATAGCCGGTTGTCGACCGAGCACGCGCACACGATAGTTGACGGAACGCGCCATTTGTCTAATCAAAGGTTCAATTGGACCTGACCAATCGACAGAGGTCAATCCACTCATGCCGTAAGCGGCAGGATTTATTTCTGGTTCTAAATTAGGGAGGGGGCGGGAAGCTTGCGCCACTTCGGAAAGATTAACAAGAGAACGACTGACAGAATAAGAGGCCTCAGCAAGTGAGCTGCTTGCGGGGTCTAAAGATTCTCGTGGGGGTGGAGTTGCACAAGATGCAAGAACTAAAAAGATGAGTGGGAATAACTTTATTTTCATAATTCGTTGAATTCCTCATGTTTCGTGATTGTTATAAGTATATAATAAATTTCAGAATGAGGATATCTTATGGCACATTGGCGAGACTCTGCAAGAAATGTCAGATTTTTCTTTATTGATTTTAGAGCATGCTTTCCTTTATTGCTCTTTTTGTTGCATATTCGCTTATGGACTTTTATTTTGGCTTTGATTGCTACGATTTTTTTTGCAACACTTGAACGTTATGGTTTCACTGTCGGTGTGTTTTTGCGATGGATTCGTTCCTTCATCGCCGGTCCTCGAAAATTTGCTCAACCTTGGTGGAAAAGATAATGGATATTTCAGAACTGATTGCAAAAATCGCTCGTAAAATGAATGCGAGTTTTAGTTTAAACGGTCGTCCGATGACGATGGAAGAAGTCTTCGCGCCGACGGGATTACTACCAGCGATTTCGCGACGTGCGGATCAGTTATCCTCTTTATGTTTAGGTTATGGCATCGGTGCAACATTTGAAGAAGCCGAAGGTACGGTGCTCGGCATTAAAGTTATTTTCGATGATATTACTCCCAATGTGCTTCGGGTGATGTGCATTACTGACGTATTACATGAGTTGGTACAACAAACCCCCCGCGGCGGGCTCACGCCATTGGATCAATTGATGTATGATTAATTCGTAAGTATATGATTATTTTAGAATTATAATCACTTTACCTCCTCAATATATTATGATATTTTGATAGTCACTTTTATGGATATTGCGCATTTTTTACTCGCGTGGTATAATTTATCTAACTTATTGATTTACAAGGTAGCAAAATGGCTGCACAGATTTCACAAGTTTTATCATCAGATCCTTCCGAGCGTAAACGCGCACGCTTTGATGATTTAGTTATTGATGCATCAAAATTTGATGCAAAAACTCGTGATTATTCAGCGAAGTCTCTTGCTGCATCGATAAAAGATAAAAAAGAACAACGCCTACAATTCCTTCAACAATTAATAGATAAAACAAAAGCAGATAAAGAAGCCGCTTTTGAAGATTCAGTTGCACAAGCTAAATATAAAGCAAGATTAGAACGACTCCTCGAAGAACAAGCAAAAATGAATGCGCGTGACGCATTGCGGGACGAACTTGATGACCTTGGCAAATTTCTGGAAACGAAAGAAAAAGAACTTACTGCGGCACATGTAAGATCACAAAGTGTTTTAGGCAGAATCACGCAACAAATTCTTAATGTTGCAGCTGCAGCAGGGATTTTGGGACAACCAGCTCTGTTGAGATTGCAACGAACCTACGCAGAACAAGAGGAAAGAAGAAATACGGTTACTTATCTTAATGCAAAAGTTGAAAATATTAAGGAAAAACAAAAGACATTTGAAGCTTTATCTGAGGATGAAGTAAAAGAAGCTAATATTCAATTAGGTAAACAAGCCGCATATAAAGAACTTAATTTAACTGAGTTACCAGCAATTTATTTAAAGAGAGAAGAAGAAAAGGCTAGTCAGTTCCGATCTGAATTAGACCGAATACAATATGATATAGCATATTACAAGTTAAAAGCAGATATGGAAGGCGACATACAGTTGGCTCAGATAGTTAGAGATTATAAAATGGATGATTTACTTCTGAATAAAGCGGTCACAGAATCGTTAACGGGCGAAGAAGTAGAACAACGCACTAACGAAATTCATAAAGAAGCCCGAGAAAAAGAACAAAAACATATTAATAAATTTAACGAAGAAGTTCTTCGTCTTAATGCGCATTATGCTTTAAAACCTTCTGCCAATAATTCATATATAAAATGCATTAAAGCTTTTGCGAAAACAGGTGTATTTAATAAGACAAATCAAAATGTACAAGAATTTGTTGAAGCAAATGTTGCGGCGGCCGGTATTGTTCGGGAAGTGACGATGGCGGAAGATCGAGTAGCGTCGTTGTTGAAGCAAAGTTTTCTGAATAAGAATTCTAATTCTGTTGCTGCGAAGGCTGTTTCGAATGAGTTTGCGAATTCTGAAGAGAAAACTCCGTCTATTAAACTCTAATAGAAAAATTATCTAACCATCTAATATAATCCCGTCGTCCCGCGGCTTGTCCGCGGGATCCAGAACTGCATTGATGTTGCTCTGGATCCCTTAGGACTTGCCGCGGGACGACGGTTGTGAGAAGAATGATTCAAAGTCTGCAACAACGCAGGACTTGCCGCGGGACGACGGTAATTTTTATTTTCATTCCGCCCGCAACGCCCGCGAAAATAAACTCTGCATCGCATCAATAGGCTTCAACTTTCCTTGCAAAACACCAAATACAGTTTGAACAATTGGCATGTCGACTTGCATTTTTTCGGCCAGAATCATGACTAATTCGGTATTACGTTTACCTTCGACGACTTGTTTAATTTCCTTTTCGGCATCTTCAGGGGATAAACCTTTGCCGAGTAATAAACCAAATCGGCGATTACGAGATTGGTCATCCGTGCAGGTAAGCACGAGATCGCCAACGCCCGCCAAGCCAGTAAAGGTTTCGTATAGGCCACCAAGCGCGACACCTAAGCGGATCATTTCTGCAAGACCGCGGGTGATGAGCGCTGACCGCGCATTCGCGCCAAATCCCATACCGTCTGAGATTCCTGTTGCGATTGCTAAAATATTTTTAACCACACCACCAATTTCAACGCCGATCATATCGTGGCTTAAATAAACTCGGAAACAAGGTCCGTTGAAACGTTGTTGCAAATCTTTGGCAAAATCTTCATTCTGACTTCCGACCACGACCGCAGTCGGTAAATTTGCGGCGACTTCTTTTGCAAATGAAGGACCGGAAAGCACCGCATAAGGATATTTGTCACCTAATACATGGAGGGCGACAGAGTGAAGCAAATCACCTGTTTGTTCATCCAATCCTTTGGTTGCCCACACGATTCGCATGGAAGGTTGTAAATAGGCTTTGAGTAAATCAAGCGTATGATGAAAACCGACAGAAGGTACAGCAATAAGGATATCTTTGACACCTCTCAATGCATCTTCTAGTTTGACGATGGGTTGCAGTGTTTCGGGAAAAGCTTGTGTCGGCAAATAACGTTTATTCGCACGATCACGTTGCATCAGAACAACATGATCGGCTTCAAAACTCCAGAGACGCACCTCTTGCCCAAGGCGAGATAAATGCAGAGCGAGTGCTGTACCCCAAGAACCCGCTCCAAGAACTGCAATAGGTTGCACTAATGTACCTTACCGCTATCGCCTTCGGTCGAATCTTCAGTTTTTGGATGTTTACTTTGTTCTTCCATGTGTTGCGCGTACAATGCATCAAAATTCACAGGTGCTAAGAGCAATTGTGGGAAACCACCACGGACCACGATGTCAGAAATCACTTCACGTGCATAGGGGAATAAAATGTTAGGACAAAAACTACCAAGCATTTGACGTAATTGGTCGTTCGGGATACCAGAAATTAAGAAAATACCTGCTTGATGTACTTCAATCAAGAATGCAGATTTTTTGCTGCTCGTGACCGTTGCGGTGACTGATAATACCACTTCGTGCATATTTTCTTGAATACGATTGCTTTTGGTTTCGAGATTTAATTGTACTTCTGGTTTCCAATCTTCCACAAAAGTATGCGGCGTGTTAGGCGCTTCATAGGATAAATCTTTAGTATAGATACGTTGAATTTCAAATTGTGGAGAGGTTTGTGAAGATTGTGCTTTAGGAGTGCTATCAGTCATGAGAATTTTCCTTCCTTTAAAGTAGATTGAGTAATTGTTGTAGTTCACCAGATTGTGCCAGTTTCATCAAATCATCATACCCACCAATGGATTGTTGGTTAATAAATATTTGAGGAACCGTGCGTCTTTTGCTTAGTTGTTCCATTTCTGCAAGTTTTTCTGGGTCTAAATCGACACGAATTTCGTTAAATGTAATGTTTTTGGACGTTAAAAAATTTTTCGCAAATTCACAATAGGCGCAATTTGCTTTGGTGTAAATAACTACACTTCCCATCATCACTCCTTCACTAAAGGCATATCAGCTTCACGCCATCCTCTCAATCCATTGGCAAGAATATGAGTTTTTATTTGATGCTTTTCTAGTAAGTTCGAAGCGGTTCTTGATTCTAATCCATTTGCGCATACTAGAATAATAGGTTGCGATTTATATTTGTCTAATTTTTTTAATTTATTTTCGAGATCATTTAAGGGAATAGAAACGGCATTGACAATATGACCGCTTGCAAAAGCGTCATTTGAACGTACATCAACGACCACTGCGTTTTGATGATTCATTAAACGAATGGCTTCATGCGCCGTGATTTGCAAAGCGCCGCGCTTTGCGCGAATAAATTCAACAATAACCACTAACAAAAAAACGAAAAGGAATGCTAAAAAGAGCATCCAATGATTCTGTATAAAAATCAAAATATTTTGCATAATTCACCTTCCTACGGTCGCGTCGAATTATACACAGACCCTCATGGGTTGGGAAGTTAATCCTTGACGGTCGAAAACACCGGCCTTGCCACCACCCAGGTATCTATTTTTTTGACCCCCGCCATTGTTAAAGTACGACAAAACTCCTCCATCGTGTTGCCAGTAGTATAAACATCATCAATCACCGCCACATGTTGATAGGTAGTTTGAACGGAAAAGGCTTTACTCACATTCGACTGTCGTTTGGATTGGGGCAATGTCGCTTGTGCGAGGGTCGGTTTGATGCGATGGATTTTCTTAGTTTGCAATGGAATGCCAAGCCGCGCAGCCACCGGACGCGCTATTTCAAGGGCCTGATTAAAACCGCGTTCTTTTAATCGGTCTCGATGCAATGGAATGGGAATAATGGCCAGAGGATGCGGATTTTTTTTGTAAAATTGCTGGCATTTTTCGGCAAGCAATTCGCCTAACACGCGGGCAGCGCTAAGGTTGTGTTGAAATTTTATGCTCAAAATTAAATCTGGCGCAGGGCCATCATAGGTTAATAATGCACCAGAATCCTGGACTGGATAAAAAGGTAAATCCCGATAGCAACCTTTGCACAAATCCTGGAGACAATTGGATTTTATCCCGCAGAGAATGCAGGTATAAGGGATTAAATAGGAAAAAAGTTTTTTTAATTTCATGGCTACTTGTTCGCGGATAGTTCTGATGGAGTACCAAGGATTACCCGGAAAATGGGCTTTCCTTGGCATTATTAAAGAGGAATTTACATTTAGTAAGCCGCGGAAGGCATACTCATGCCCAATGGGTTACACATGCCATTATTGCAAATGAAGGTGGAGCCGTTAGGGCTATTTCCAATAATAGCTGAACCAGGGCATGGTTTATCCCAAGTAATGGCATATTTTACTGTGTCATAATTCAGCAAGCAGCTGGTGCTTGTCCTGCAAAGATGATGGTGAGCATAGGTTTTTACAACGTATTGGAGTGCCTCATGTTTGCTGCCTTCCACTTGCGTGCCTGGGCAATAGGGAATGTCGGCTGCGAGCGCGAAATGAGAGGCAAATAAAAATCCTAATGATAAAAATGAAAATCTTTTTTTCATAAAAACTCCTTTTTAAAGACCGCATTATTGTATGTGTAGGAAAATTTAATGACAAGAAAAAGGCAGAAGTTTGCTGAATTTCATGGACTGCTACTGTATAATTTTCACATGATTTCTCCTAAAGATTACATAGATGCATCGCCGCTCGCACGCGAAACCGAAAAAGAATTAATGGCACGTTTGGATTTAGTCGTTTTAAAACCAAAAACCATTCTCGATATCGGTTGCGGGCCGGGCTTATCGACCGCAAATTTGCGCAAAAGGTATCCAGATGCGGAGATTTATGGCGTGGATCACTCTGAATCGATGCTAGAATACGCAAAAACAAATACCTCTGCAAACTGGATTTGCGAAGATGCAGCAAAACTTCCCTTTAAGGATAAAAGCATCGATTTTATTTTTTCAAACCTACTTTTATATCCCAATGCGATTGCACTTTTTGAAGAATGGTTTCGGGTGTTGCGTCCGGAAGGGTTGCTCATGTTTTCAAGTTTCGGACAGGGCACGCTGCAGGAATTAGCGATTCCTGAAAAAGGATGGATGGACATGCATCATTTGGGGGATCTTTTATTGCAAAAGGGTTTCAAAGATCCCGTGGTCGATGTGGATGTTTATCAACTCAAGTATCGAGATCGTCAAAAACTCACCCATGAATTATATGTGACGGGAATGGTAGCCGAGGATTTTATTTTGCCTGATTTTGCAGAAATCCCGCCTTTATCTTTTGAAATTGTGTATGGTCATGCTTGGGGAGGCGAAAATTTGCAAGAGACAGGTGTTGTAAAAATTCCATTATCTTCCATAAAGGGGCTTAGTGTATAATCGTTCCATTCCATCTTGATAAGGAATTAAACTTGTCACAAGATATTTTTATCGGGGTCGATGGTGGTGGCACAAAATCCAAAGTGCGCATCGAAGATAAAGACGGCAACGTATTAGGTCAAGCCGTCGGCGGGCCCGCCAATATTAGAATTTCAGTCGACAATGCGTGGCGTTCTATCTATTCTACTATTGATCAAATTCTTTCTCCTCTGAATATTTCTTTAAACGATAGCGCTTATCGTTTCCATGCCTGTTTCGGGTTAGCGGGATGTGAAGTGACAGATGCATACCATGCTTTTGTGAAAGCTAATAATCCTTTTACCACATTGGATCTTATTTCCGATGCGCATGCTGCTTGTGTGGGCGCACATCAAGGAAAAGATGGAGCGATTATCATTGTGGGAACCGGCGTCGTAGGTTATCAAGCATTAAGTGATATCAATTCTCGTGTGGGTGGCTGGGGATTTCCGCATGATGATGAAGGGGGCGGTGCGTGGTTGGGATTAGAAGCATCGCGTTTAACATTCCAATGGTTGGATCAGCGCGCGGAAAAATCACCATTGGTCGAAGATGTTTATGCCTTTTTCAACCATAATTTAGAACAATTCATTACATGGGCGAATCGTGCTGATTCGAGAGAATATGCAAGACTTGCGCCACTCGTCATTAATCACAGTCAGCAAGAAGAAATTGTCGCGGTACGTTTAATGAAAAAAGCCGCAACCGCTGTCAATCGCATCGCGCATGGTTTAGAAAAATTACGCGACAAAGAACTTGCAAAATTACCTTGTTGTTTAACCGGTGGTATTGGTCCTTTTATTGAACCTTGGTTGAATGAAGAATTGCGCGAAACCCTCGTGCCAAGAAAAGCCGGCGCAAGTGCTGGCGCGATTTTATTTATTCGTGAGAAAGTGAAGTGTGATTAGTATAACTGGCCCGAAAATTTATACAGAACAACACATCTTACCGACGGGAACGATAACCATTGAAAACGGTTTAATTTCCTCGATTTCAGACAAAAAAAATCAAAACGCTACTTTTCAATTTCCATCACATTATCATCTCATTCCAGGTTTTATTGACTTGCATGTGCATGGTGCGAATGGTTCTGATGTGATGGATGGATCCTTCGATGCGCTTAAGAATATCGCGAAAACGTTAGCGAGTGAAGGCACGACGTCGTTTCTTGCCACAACGATGACAGGTGCTTTTGATGATATCGAAAAAAGTTTAGAAACTATCGCGCATTTTCAAAATGATGAAGGCGCGACTATTCTCGGGGTGCATTTAGAAGGGCCTTTTGTTTCTCCCGAAAAAGCAGGGGCGCAATTTTCAAAATACATGTTGCCGCCTGATATTTCGCTCCTGGAAAAATGGCAAAAAATCTCGAATAATAAAATTAAAATGGTGACTTTCGCACCTGAACTCGTGCAGTCGAAAGAATGGATTGCGTATTTGCTACAACAAAAAATTATTCCCGCATTAGGTCATAGTGTCGCAACTTTCACTGAGGCGAGAGATGCAATCGCGAGTGGCGCGAATT
>JABDEN010000029.1 GCA_013287025.1 Gammaproteobacteria bacterium
ATTACTTCAAAATTTAATAGATGATCTGCCCATAACATTTGTTTCACCAAAGCGAGTCATTTTAATACAACTTATTGTTATAATTCAAATTTTTATAGCGCCATTTATATATACTATTTCTCCATTATACACTAAAAAGTAGGTATTAATGGAGAATTATTAATTAAATAGCTCTAAATATATTGATATATACTCCTTAATACACTATAATTTAGTGATTAATGGAGAATTATTGTTAATGATAGATGTCTTTTTCTATTCGCACCCTGTTTTTAGGTATGACGAGTTTGCTAACTGGAAAGCAGAACAGGGAACTAAACACCCTAGGGCAATTCAAAATGCCTTGCAATACTATTTGAATATAGGACGCATATTAAATATACGCCGAGGGCTTTACGCAGTAGCACCACCTACAGGAGTAGATGAACCTATTTTAGTTGACCCTTATTTAATTGCTGCTAAAGTAACTGAAGATAATGTATTAGCCTATCACACCGCTTTAGAACTACATGGGGTTGCTTACACGATATTTGATAGATTTACCTTTCTAACAAATAAAAAAACGAAACCTTTTGAATTTCAAAATCATTGGTTCCAACCCTCTTCATTTCCGAAAGCGTTAAAGAAAAAAGATGCATATTTTGGAGTTGAATCTATAAATCGACAAGAGCTAGAAATTAAAATAACCAGCCTTGCTCGAACCTTCGTAGACGTTTTAGACCGTATTCCGCATAGTGGGGGATGGGAAGAGATAGTGCGCTCTATTAGTAAAGCAGTTTCTTTGAACATTGAAGAAGTAATCGAGTATTGCTTAATGTTAAAAAATAATATTCTGGTTGCAAAGGTCGGTTTTTTTTTAGAACAGCGGCAAGGTGCTTTTGCGGTGAAAAATAATTTATTAGAACTACTTCTTAAACATAAACCTTCATCTCCACAATCGCTAGCTACTTCTCGAGAACCAGGTCAGTTCATTAAAAAGTGGAATTTAATTATGCCAAAATACGTATTACAAAAATCATGGGATGAACCAAATCATGATATCTAAAAAAAATTTAATGAAAGATGCCAAAACCAATCATTACAAACCAGAGATTTTAGAAAAAGTTTATCAATTATTATCGGTATTGAATGACCTGGTCTCAAATCCATATTTGCGAGAAAAGATAGTATTGAAAGGTGGAACAGCGTTAAATTTATTCTACTTCGATAAAATTCCTCGTATGTCTGTAGACATCGATTTAAATTATATTGGTCAGTTAGATCGAAATAGTATGTTAGAAGAAAGACCTGTTCTTACTGATGCTATCAATAAAATTTTTTTACAAAAACAATTTGAATTAGATAGAAACCCAAATAGACACGCCGGTAGTAAAATGATTTGGCGTTATGGAAGCATATTAGGACAAAAAGGAAATCTTGAAGTTGATCTTAATTATATGTACCGAGAACCATTATGGCCAATTTTATGGTTACTTCCTAAATTAAATTATTCAGGTGCAGTTGAAATACCTGTCTTAGATATTCATGAGTTGGCCGCAGGAAAATTGTCCGCCTTATTTTCGAGAAATGTTAGCAGGGATTTATTTGATGCTCATCATCTATTAGTTAATAGCAAATTAAATGCTCAAAAACTCAGACTATCATTTGTGATTTATTTAAGTATGACAGAGATTAAGCTTTCAAATTTAAATAAAGATTATCTTGACTATGACCTTACAGATATTCGAAACAAATTATTGCCCGTATTACATCAAGAAAATTTACCAAGAAAACCAAGCGATATAAAAAAATGGGCTATAACAATTCTAAAAGAGCTACAGGAATCACTACACCAACTTCTTCCATTGAAAAATTCTGAAATTGATTTTATTATGCAGGTTCGCGATGGAAACATTCGACCAGAATTGATTACGAATGATAAAAAGTTAACTGAAGTTATTAAAACACACCCGGCTATTTCATGGATAGCACAAAAAAATAAAACAGCGTGATTAACGAGAATAAAATATTGTGCATCTTGAATCCAGAACCGCCGAATGCAATTATCAATGATTACACATCAATAAAATAGTCATCCTGAACGAAGTGAAGGATCTTTGTAATCGAGTAGGAGGGGTCTCATGACCCCGTCCTCTCACACCACCGTACGTGCGTTGTCGCATACGGCGGTTTAAGTTAAACATTTAACAGCGCTGCTTTCTTTTCCAAGCTAATCAATCCTAACTTTTCGAACCAGTCATTAGACATCGCGTTGTTTACTGCTCCCGTATGAGATAGCCTCCACCAGCCTTTACTTGATTTTCCTATTCGCCAAGCATTCTTACTTGATACTCCTAGGGTCATCAGAAATTTCACTATCGGGTAACATCGTTTACGTTGCTTTAATCGATAGCATCTCAGCTTACGGCGTATCCAGCTATCAAGGTCTCTTAACCTACTGGGTGTTTCTACGATTTTAAAATAGTTTACCCACCCGTCAAATTTCTGATTCAGGCTTTCTATCACCTGTTCCAATTTCATTCCACGGGTTCGCTTCGTTAGCTGTCGGACTGTGTCCTTCAACTTCTTTTCGCTTTTCTCTGATAAACTTATCTTCTCGTTGTACTGGATTTTGAACCCTAGAAATTCTCTCTTCCAGACTTCGCTTACAGCACTTTTCACCTCATTAATTTTCAACCTTAATCGCTTTCCTAAGAATTCTTTCAGTGTGGACAATACTCTTTCTCCTGCCTTTATACTTTTGACATATACGTTGCAGTCATCCGCATATCGACAAAATCTATGTCCTCGCTTCTCTAATTCTTTGTCTAGCTCATCCAGAAGTATATTTGATAGTAACGGCGAAAGTGGGCCGCCTTATGCGAAGCAAGTTCTTATGCAAAGTAAGCTCAATAACCTATTGATTTTTAATAAATCGCTCTGATTTTTCTTCGCATAATATCCGACAATATAAGTAGAGCCTAGCGCTCTATTTATCATTTGGAGGATCTTCCTATGAAAAAGCAATTATTGGTTGATTTGCTTCATGATTTGGATAAGGAGTTGATCCGATTAGGTTACACAACAGGATCAATGCAATTTTATCGTCGTGAGTGGAAAACCTTAATTCAATTTGCAAAACGACGAGATGAAAAATATTACTCTGAATCATTAGGATTAGCATTTGTTAAAGAACATTATCAAATTATAGAAAAAGATTATAATCGTGGCTTATCACAGTCCGAAGTTCAAAGATTGCGTATTGTTCGAATGATCGGTGATTTTCAACTACATCGCACTGTTCTCCGTCGTTACTATAAGCATAAAAAAATCCTCACTAATTCTTATTACGTTGCTATCAGCAATAAATTTAAATCATATTGTGAAGCTAAGAATTATTCTAAAGTAACAGTTGATCATTATATTCCACAATCAGAACGATTTATGGATTATCTTGTTTCACAGAATATTAAAAATTGTAACGCAATAACACTTCCGATAATTCATGATTATATTAAAACCCTGGCAGGTTATACCTACAAAACAGTTGAACAAAATATTTGTTCTATACGCACATTTTTTCGATTTTTATTAGAATATGGCAAAGTAAAAACTGATTTTGCTTCAAAAACACCTATGGTTCAAGCAAGAAAACAAACTCGTATTCCATCAGTATGGACAAAAGACGAATTAAAAAAATTAATTTCAGCAATTGACAGAGGCAGTCCCAAAGGAAAACGTGATTATGCGATTATTTTATTAGCTTGTTGTCTTGGCATGCGTTGCACAGATATTAAAAATTTACAAATGGCCAATTTTCGTTGGACAGAGAAAAAAATAATTTTTATGCAATCAAAAACAAGAGCTCCATTAATTCTTCCTCTCACATCAGAAGTGGGTTGGGCAGTAATCGATTATCTCAAATACGGCAGACCTAAAATAGAAAGTCCATACCTGTTTGTAAGACATTTGGCACCATTTGGTCCTTTTTCAGAAGGTGATCGTTTAAGCCAATTGATTAAAAGATATATGGTATTAGGACACATACCTACGCTGAAGAAAAAAAGAGGCATGCATTCTCTTCGTCACACGATGGCAAGCTTGCTGCTTGAGAAAAATACTCCTCTCCCGGTTATTTCAGATATTCTTGGACATATTGATACTGATTCAACAGCCATATATTTAAAAGTTGATATCAAAAAATTGCAAGAATGCGCTCTTTCTTTTGATGAGGAGGGACATTGCCATGAATAATATTATTTATAAAGGACCATTTAAAAATCATATTCAAAATCATATTAAATTAAAAAAAGCAATTGGATATAAATATGATACAGAAGCTGCTCACTTAAAACGATTTGATAAATTTACGTTGGAAAATTATCCTAATATTCCTGCTCTTACAAAAGAGATCGTGCTTAATTGGTGCAGTAAAAAGCCTTATGAAGCACAAGCAAATCAATGCTCACGTGCTTCTATTATTCGTCAATTTGCGCAATACCTGGATTCAATAGGAATATCAGCTTACATCATTCCTAAAAATTATTACCCCGCAGAAAAACGATACATTCCGTATATTTATTCGACCAATGAATTATCAAGATTTTTTGCTGAAACCGATAAATGTAGATATAGTTCTGAATGTCCTCATCGGCACTTAATTATGCCAGTTATCTTTCGTATGCTTTACATGTGTGGATTACGAGCATCAGAAGCAAGGCTACTTAAGGTAGCGGATGTTGATTTAAAAAATGGCATCCTTAATATCCACCAGGCTAAAAAAGATAATGACCGTTTAGTGCCGATGTCTGATTGTTTAATCAAACGATGTCGCGCATTCTCCAAAAAAGTTCATTCTTTCAGTGTTGCTGAAGATTACTATTTCCCAGCACTGGGTGGAAAACCAATGACATTGGGAAATCTTTATAAAAATTTTCGCCGGTTTTTATGGCGTGCGAGAATTTCTCACGGTGGCATGGGTAAAGGGCCTCGCATTCATGATTTTCGCCACGCGCATGCTGTACACTGTTTGAAGAAATGGTCAGAGGAACAAAAAGATTTATCAGTTTATCTTCCCATACTTAAAACATACCTGGGTCATGATTCATTTGAAGAAACAGCCTATTATTTACATCTTACAGCCGACGTGTTTCCTGAAATAACTTTAAAAATCGAAACTCGATATCGAGGGATAATTCCTGGGTTAGGAGGGAAATAGTCATGAAGCCAACCAATTTTGCAAAATATCTTACTGAATTCTTTTCAGATTATTTGTCAAGACGTAAAAATGTTAGCCGTAATACTATCCTATCTTATCGTGATACCTTCAAACTTTTAATCCATTACTGTCAGGAGGTTAAAAAAATCCGTCCTGAAAAAATTACGCTGGAGCTTCTTTCATGTGAATTACTAACTGATTTTTTAAGTTGGCTAGAAACAAATAGAAAATGCAGTATTGCAACCAGAAACCAGAGACTTGCCGCTCTTCATGCTTTCTTTCGCTATGTACAAATCGAAGAGCCATCAGGAATATTTCATTACCAAAAAATTATTGCCATCCCAATAAAAAAAGCAAAAAAACCCATAGTAGAGTATCTTATCCCTAATGTAATTAGGGTATTGCTAAAACAGCCTGATAAACATACATCTAAAGGTAGGCGTGATCTTACATTAATCAGCGTCTTATATGACACTGGAGCGCGCGTACAGGAAGTGTGTGATATCAGGGTTCGTGATGTGGTTTTACAAGAACCTGCAACCATTATATTGACTGGCAAAGGAAACAAAATAAGACGTGTTCCAATCATGAAAAATACGGTAACTCTATTGCAACGTTATATTTCAGAAAACAATTTGGAGCAAGCGTCAAAAAATGAGGCGTCTTTATTTACTAATAATCAACATAATAAATTAACAAAAGAAGGTGTAAGTTTTATTCTTGCAAAATACGCTAAATTAGCAAGACAAAGATCCAAGCTTGTTCCTGAAAAAGTGAAACCCCATATGCTGCGACATTCAAAGGCTATGCATTTGTTACAGGCAGGTGTTAATCTCATTTATATTCGTGATTTTCTTGGGCATGTCGATATAAAAACAACGGAAATTTATGCTCGGGCTGATACAGAAACAAAACGAAAAGCAATTGAAAATCTTTATCCAGATTTGATTAATAGTAAGTTACCTGACTGGAACAAAGATAAAACGTTGTTGAATTGGTTATCTGAATTAAAATAGATTGGAAATTATGCAAAGTAAATTGATTCGTGTTCTATATAGATCAATGGGTTAGGCGTTTACTTTGCATAATCTTTTTGTTCGCATAAGGCGGCTTATGCAAAGCTTTGCATAAGCCGCCCTGGGGCGTTCCTTCGTGACGTTCTATACAAACACCTCCTTCCATTATTCCTGCTTTCAAGAAGCTACGAATAATTTTCAGTAATCGTTTATCTTTAATTTTCCTTGCTATCCGTGACATCAGTATATCATGGTTAACTCGATCGAAGAATTTCTCTAAGTCGATGTCAACCACTATTCGATTTCCCGCGCGCACATATTCTTGCGCTCGTTTCACCGCTTGATGTGCGTTTCGTTTTGGCCGAAATCCATAGCTTGAATCCGAAAACTCTTGCTCGTAAATCGGTTGCAACACTTGCAATATCGCTTGTTGTACTAATCTATCTATCACTGTCGGGATACCCAGCTGCCGTTTACTGCCATCTGGTTTCGGTATCTCTACCTTTCTTACCGATCGTGCTTTATAGTTCCCGTTCAACAGCGTTTGAATTAAAGATTCCTTGTGTATGGCTATAAATTCTCGCATTTCCTCAACTCGCATTCCGTCGACTCCAGGTGATCCTTTATTCGCTTTTACACGCTTATACGCTTGGTTCAAATTTGCAGGTTTGCAGATTTGTTCCATCAAGCAACTTGTCAGAGAATCGTTTCCAAGATTCGCCTTCTTGATTTGTTGTTCCTTAGACTGTTTTGGATTCATGCGCTGAGTCCTTCAAGCCCTTGGCAGATTGTGTGAAAAGTTTTTTTTTTTCATCATCTCTCACTTACTACAACTCCATCTTCGAAGAGTTTCTTCTAAACTACTCTGGTTTAACTTATTCAGGCCTTCTGCAAAAAATATTTATTTGCATACTATGCCTTCTGCTGACTTCTCATACTTCCTCGGGTTAGATCACTCTAATCCTAGTTCGCATTCTGCGAACAGAGCATGAGACCTCCGAGGGTAAGGCACAGTTCTTTCATAAGGTCATGTCAGATCTACTGCTATAATCTTGCGGTCGATTATTGGGCTTCTCCGTCCAATGCCGGTTTACCCTGATATAGCAGCCTCTTATCTGCCATCTATTTATGCGTTAATAGATTTCCTATTCGTCATTACCTTATTACGTCATCAGCTTCCTTCAGATTCCATCTCACGATGGACACCCTTGCCTAGACTCGTACTTCCGATCTCCACGGCGTACAGCGGACTTTCACCGCCTAGAACTGTGCCATGCCTCGCGCACATTTGCAATGATTCTTCGCTTTGCTCAGAATGACAAGCTCAACAGCGAGCACTGTTTAGTTGCTCGATTACTTCAAGGAATAATAGGACACCAACCATCAACCCACAGATTTTGCTAACGACGGCATTACTAATCGTTTGTCCTCAGATGTCAATTTATTCATTCAATTAAGTTTGTGGTCCTTGCATAAAATCTTGAGGATGATGGTGATCAATTGAAGATTTATTACTAGTTGGAAGCATTTTTTTGCTGGAAAATGAAAAAGCAGCTGCTCCAGCAACTCTTACTAGCGCAACACCACCACCCAGTAACGCACCACCTGCTGCACCGATCCCCGCACCAACAACAGCAAAAGTAGGTATAGATTTTCTCAAAGGATAGTCCGTAGGTTTTGTAAGGTCCCATTTTGAGTAGAAAGTAGTTATTACGGGTGCTGCTATCGTTCCTAGGACTCCCGCGCCAATACCTAATCCTAAGCCAACTGCTGCACCAGTTTTTGCTCCACGTAATGCATATAGTTTCATTAATTTAGCTGTTGTTGTTCTTGATTTCATGTTTAAATTCCATTTTCAGTAATAAAAAAATTCAAACGATTTTAGCTTTAAATAGAGGTTTTTCAATCCCCTAAAAAATAGGGGTTTAAAGTGCAATAGAAAAAGACAAAGCTAATATTAGCTTAGAAATGGCTATCAAAATTGCTCGCGGGATCCAGAAAGACTGCAATATCGCTCTGGATCCTTCGCGTTACCAAGTCGCGGGACGACGGTTTGACGACAAAGTGAAGTTCACTTACCAATCAACATCTGCAAAAACGCCGATTGTGGGCGACGGAATTTTTTCGCAAACTCGATAAGCTGGCAACAAATGATAATGCAAATAAAAGTAAAACAAACAGCATAAAAGAACTCAACACCATTGGTAATACTCTCTTCACCTTTTGATTGAAAGTAAACAGAAATAATT
This sequence comes from Gammaproteobacteria bacterium, assembly GCA_013287025.1. The sequence continues at coordinate 8,463 of JABDEN010000029.1, forward strand.
TTATTACCAATCACCTGGTGTAAAATATAAATAAATAAACTATATTTTCCAAAAAAACCAATTGCGCTCGTCAATTTAAATTTTGCAAAAAACTGCGCGAGACAAATTAATAACATAAAGACACCAATTGCTGTGACCATAAATGCTATTGTCGGACGATAAAAAATTTCAGAATAACCTTCGCGGTTTTCAATAATGCCGCCATTTGCTATATTTGCAAAAAAATGATTAGGTAAAAATAAAAAGAAAAATCCGACAATACTTATACTGCCACCTATCAAAAATAAATGTGACATTTGTAATGGTTTTTCGTTAAAGAGTCTTCGAAATAAAACAATAGAAAAAAAGCTTAAACCTATCCAAGGAATAATAGGGAACCAACCATCAACGAACATACTTTGTAAGACACGTCCAAATGCTGGAAGATGGAAAGTAGCCATTTCAATTTCTAAAGATTTTTCATGATAACCAAATATTTGCTGTGCGACAGGTGCCATAATAAAAAATATGATAGTAAGCAATAGTAATGTTTTAGATGGCACATTTCTAAATAAATAAGCAATAGGCAATGATAACCCAATAAAATATAAAATATCATACGAGGTAAATGGCATGATTTTCCAGAGAAACATATCTATCATCATACCAACCAAAAGTATCATGATACCTCTTTCTATATAATATTTTAGAGAATGTCTTCCCGAATTGAAGCAGACCATTGCTGTACTTAAAAGAATAAAACTCGGTGCGGCAAAAGATCCTACGAGTCGAAACCACATCGGGTGCGATGCATCCCAAAGCGTGGATAAATTGGCAGGAACCATAAATAAAATGGCTAAACCTCTCAAGATATCAATCCAGAGCAGGCGATTTGGCTTAATGTCAGTCATTGTTTTTTCCCATGAGTGCTAAACTTACTTTTGATCGATTTTCGCGTTGCAGATAATTTGAAATAAATCTTCCTGATGAAATAACCTTATCTAAATCAACATCAGTCCTGAATTTTAACCCATTTAGCAAATAAAGTACATCTTCAGTTGCGACATTTCCCGTGGCGCCTTTCGCGTACGGACATCCACCTATCCCTGCGACTGAACTATCAATGATGCGAATTCCATTTTGCAAAGCAGCATAAATATTCGCGAGCGCCTGACCATAGGTATCATGGAAATGTACCGCTATTTTTTCGCGCGAAATATTTTTTTGCATGGTTTTCAATAATATTTCTACTGTTCCTGGTGTTCCCACACCAATCGTATCGCCAAGTGAAATTTCATCACAACCTAAATCTATTAATTTATCAGCAACATCACATACTTTATCAACCGAAATTTCACCTTCAAATGGACATCCTAATACACACGAAATATAACCGCGCACGCGAATGCGATTTTCTAATGCCGTTGTTGCCAATGTTTGAATACGTTGTAAACTTTCTTCGACGGTACAATTTGCATTTCGACGACAAAATGCTTCAGAAGGTGTAGTAAAAACCGCAATGTCTTTCACGCCTACTTGAATCGCATTTTCTAATCCTTGATTATTAAAAATTAAAACGGGATATTGCACGGCGGGATTTTTATTTATCTTAGTATAAACTTCAAGATGATCGGCAAGTTGCGGAATCCATTTCGGCGAAACAAAACTTGTTGCTTCAATCACAGATAATCCTGTATTTGACAATTGATTTATAAAATCAATTTTAACTGCTGTCGGAATCATCTCTTTTTCGTTTTGCAATCCATCCCTGGGACTTACTTCAACTATTTTTACAAATTCTTCCATGATATCTCCTTAGAGATCTAATTTATCGAAGGTAATCTATGACTGTTGCGAAATAATATTTTGAACCTAAACTATCTTTGTCATCCCCGTGAAAACGGGGATCCATGCGGATGGATTCCCACCTTCGTGGGAATGACTCGCTATTTCGCGTCATTAACTAACCTTATTGCTATTCCCCTACAAAAATCGGTTTCCGTTTTTCATTAAATGCAAGAACACCTTCTGCACGATCTTTTGTTTCTAATGCACGATAATAATTTTCTAGTTCTTTGTCATAATGAGAAAAAGTCGTGGCATTCAAAGATTTTTTTGCAGCGCGAATCGCAATCGGTGCATTTTCAGCAATAATTTTCGCGGTATTCAGAACATCCTCTATCAATGCATTCGGTTCTGAAACTTTATTAATAATTCCCCACTTCAATGCCTCAATTGCAGTAAAAGATTTCCCTGTAAAAATACATTCTTTTGCGCGAGCAAGACCTGCCGCGCGTGGTAAATGTTGCGTGCCAAAAGCGCCTGGAATAAGACCTATTTTAACCTCAGATTGCGCGAAAGTTGCATTCGTTGCCGCATACGCAAAATCACTCGCTAACACCAATTCAAGTCCGCCACCAAATGCGACACCGTTGACTGCAGAAATAATCGGAACGGAACATTGCAACATTGCTTTCATCGCTTTCACTAAAATAAGGTGTTGCGCTTTCCAAGTTTCAAGGCTCAAATCTTTTCGTTCTTTTAAATCAGCGCCTGCACAAAAAGCAGGATCCGTTCCTGTTAAAATAATGCAACGCCATTTGTTATTAAGATTCACATCTTCCCATAACGCTAATAATTCCTTCATCATTTCACTACTAATCGCATTACGAACTTCGGGACGATGTAAAGTTATCATTAAAATATGCGGATCGGGATTCGATATTTGTAATGTATTAAAGTTCATTGACTACATCCTAAATAATCCAAAATGTGTTTCCATGATGGGAGCATTCAACGCAGCGGATAATCCCAATCCCAGCACCCTTCTCGTATCGATCGGATCAATAACACCATCATCCCATAATCTTGCGCTGGAATAATAAGCATGACTTTGTTTAGCGTATTGCGCTAAAATTGGGGCTTTTAATGCTTCTTCTTCATCACTCGAAAAACTTTTCCCTAAGCGTTCTTTTTTTTCACGTGTCACTTGCGCAAGCACATTCGCCGCTTGTTCACCACCCATCACGGCAATTTTTGCATTCGGCCACATCCATAAAAATCGTGGATCATAGGCACGTCCACACATCGCATAATTTCCAGCACCATAACTTCCACCGATAATGACCGTTAATTTAGGCACTTTTGCACATGAAACGGCAGTAACCAATTTAGCGCCATGTTTCGCAATGCCTTCTGCTTCCACTTTGCTTCCCACCATAAAACCCGTGATATTTTGTAAAAAAACTAAAGGAATTTTACGTTGTGCACATAATTCAATAAAATGCGCACCTTTCAAAGCCGCATCCGAAAATAAAATACCGTTATTCGCTAAAATACCAATCGGCATCCCATGTAAATGCGAAAAACCCGTAACCAGTGTTTTACCAAATAAAGATTTGAATTCATCAAATTCGGATGCATCCACAATTCGTGCAATCACTTCACGAACATCAAAAGGATAACGCGGATCCGATGGAATAATACCGTATAATTCCTGGGAATCGAATAAAGGTTCTTTTGGTTCGCGCATACAAACTGAAATATTTTTTTTAATATTTAAATTTGCAATAATTTGACGCGCAGTTTTTAATGCATTCGCATCATTCGTCGCATAATAATCTGCGACACCTGATACTCGGCAATGTACATCGGCTCCTCCTAATGCTTCCGCTGTGACGGTTTCGCCAGTTGCGGCTTTCACCAAAGGAGGTCCCGCTAAAAAAATTGTGGCTTGATTGGCCACCATGACGGATTGATCTGCCATCGCAGGTACATAAGCACCGCCTGCGGTACATGAACCCATCACGATTGCAATTTGAGGAATACCTCGTGCAGACATATTGGCTTGATTATAAAAAATTCTTCCGAAATGATTTTCATCCGGAAAAACTTCATCTTGTTTCGGTAAAAAAGCGCCACCTGAATCCACCAAATAAACGCAAGGCAAATTATTTTCTGATGCCACTTGTTGTGCGCGTAAATGTTTTTTCACGGTAATGGGATAATAGGTTCCACCTTTTACGGTCGCATCATTCACAATGATCATGCATTCGATATTTTGAATGCGACCAATACCCGTAATAATTCCTGCGGCGGGAATTTCATCTTCATATAATTCAAACCCAGCCAAAGGTGATAATTCTAAAAAATCGGCACCAGGATCTAATAATAATTGGATTCGTTCGCGCGGCGTTAATTTTCCATGTTGCGTATGTCTTTCACGCGCAACTTTATTTCCACCTTCATAAATTAAAGCGAGCTTGCTTTTTAAATCCATCACCAACGTTCGCATGACATCTTCGTTACGTTGGAAATTATTATTTTTCGTATCCACTTGTGAAATAAAATCTATCATTATCTTTATCCTTTTGCCGATTCAACAAATAATTCACGGCCGATTAACATACGACGAATTTCTGATGTTCCTGCACCAATTTCATAAAGTTTTGCATCTCTTAAAAATCGTCCCAGCGGGAATTCATTCACATAACCATTTCCACCAAAACATTGAATCGCTTGTAATGCCACCTCCGTTGCGCGTTCAGACGTGTAAAGTATGACGCCCGCTGAATCTTTTCGATTTCGATCACCGCGATCAAAAGCTTTTGCAACCGAATAAAGATATGCACGAGAAGAAGAAATAGCAACATACATATCTGCCAATTTTGCCTGAATTAATTCGAATTCACCGATCGCTTTACCAAATTGTTTTCGATCGTGCACATAAGGAATCACACAATCCAAAGCGGCTTGCATAATTCCAATTGGGCCCGCCGCTAAGATGACACGTTCAATATCCAAACCTGACATTAAAACGCGAGAGCCTTCATTCACATTTCCTAAAATATTTTCAGAAGGTACATGACAATTTTCAAAAATTAATTCACAAGTATTCGAGCCGCGCATGCCTAATTTATCTAGTTTTTGCGCTTTATAAAATCCAGGAAAATCTTTTTCAACAATAAAAGCCGTAATCCCTTTTTTTCCAGCGGATTTATCCGTCTTTGCATAGACCACTAAAACATCCGCATCAGGACCATTGGTGATCCACATCTTAGTGCCATTCAACACATAATCATTATCTTTTTTTTCTGCATGACATTGCATGCTAATGACATCCGAACCAGAATTTGCTTCACTCATGGCGAGAGCACCGACATACTCTCCACGACAAAGTTTAGGTAAATATTTTTGTTTTTGCAGATCCGCGCCATGCAAATTAATTTGATTCATACAAAGATTAGAATGCGCGCCGTAACTTAACCCAACGGAACCTGAGGCACGACTAATTTCTTCCATCACAATGACATGCTCGAGATAACCTAAACCCGATCCACCCCATGTGTCTGAAATAGTAATACCTAATAATCCCATGGCACCCATTTTTTTCCAAAGGTCAGCAGGAAATGTATTTTGATGATCTATTTCAGCGGCCCGTGGTGCAATTTCACGTGCTGCAAATTGCCGGACGGATTCTCTTAACATATCCGTCGTTTCACCAAAATTAAATTTGAGATACGTTTCCATTCGACCTCCGATTGTCACGACATGGTTTCTAAAGTTTTAATAATAGTTCCTAAAAAACGGGTAGCTTCGCCCCCGGTTAATGCACGGTGATCAAATGAAAGCGAAAGCGGTAAAATGCGGCGAATTTCTATTTTGCCTTGAACGGGTAGCACACATTCTCGAATTTTTCCGCATCCTAAAATCGCAACCATCGGAGGTACAATAATTAAAGATGCATATCGCCCTGCAAAAATACCGAAATTAGATAAGGTAATCGTACCATGCTGAAAATCTTCTGGCGAAAAACTACGGTCTTTCGCTTTATTTTTGAATTGATTAATCGTTTCGCGAATTTCCCCTTGCGATTTATTCGCCACATCTTTAATCACGGGAACAAATAAACCTTCTTCGGTATCAACCGCCAACCCCACATTGATTTTATCTTTCAAGCTTCGGCTCATGGTTTTACCATCAAACCATGCGTTGAAACCAGGTTCTGCTTTCACACCTGCAATCATGGCTTGAATGACGCAATAAGTAATATCAGTATTCGATAAATGAGTGATATCTGCATCTTCCGTAATGGTCACCGATACAATATCTTGATGCGATTGCACCATGGCTTTTGCCATAAAAAGTCTTGCGCCATGCAACGGCTCTGCATTTTCAAGCGGTGTATGGCTCGCCATTTTTTTGACATCGTCTGCAGTAATTTGTCCACCCTTTCCAGTCGGTGTGACCGCGCTTAAATCAACTTGTAATTGTTTCGCGAGCGCACGGACCGCTGGCATCGCTTTAATGCCGGCGATATTTTTAGTGGGCGTTCCAACAATGACATCGCCCTCTTCCATCACGGATTCACTTTCTTCTAAACTACCTACGACACTACCTTTATCTTTTGCGGGGCTACCGCCTTCTATTTCAAATTCAACCAACGGCGAATGCGTTGCGATCATTTCACCATTTTGGCCGAATAATTTAATAATTTTTCCGGCATAGGGAGAAGGTACATCCACTAAAGCCTTTGCCGTTTCCATTGAAAGTAAAGGCTGATCGACTTTGACATGATCCCCCACTTTTACATACCACTCGCGAATTTCTGCTTCCGCAAGGCCTTCTCCTAAATCAGGTAAATGAAAAATTTTCATGCGAACTCCATCACTTCTTCTACGGCATTAACAATTTGTTGTTCACTGGGAATATATAACTTTTCGAGACGTGCATAAGGCACAACGGTATCATAACCGGTTACACGCACTGGCGGGGCATGCAAAAACATGAGGCCCTGTTCTGCAATTTGCGAAACAATTTCAGCGCCCACACCACAGGTTCTTGCTGCTTCATGAATCACGACGCAACGACCGGTTTTTTCAACAGACGCCAAAATCGTTGGCATATCTAAGGGCTTAATAGTGGCAACATCGATAATTTCGGCACTAATTCCTTTTTTGGAAAGAGTATTCGCTGCAGCCAACGTTTCTTTCACCATGGCGCCCCAGGTCACAAGCGTCACATCGGTACCCACGTTAAGCGTAAAACATTTATCAAGTGGCAATGCTTTTCCGTCATTAGGAACTTCTTGTTTTAAATATCGGTAAAGACGCGATGGTTCTAAAAAAATGACGGGGTCTGGATCTCGAATCGCTGCTAATAATAATCCATACGCACGCAATGGTGAAGAAGGAATAACGACACGAAGTCCTGGGGTATGCGCATAAATCGCTTCTGTACTTTCGGAATGGTGTTCCGGCGCATGAATCCCAGCGCCATATGGAGTACGAAAAACGATAGGACAAGTTAAACGCCCACGTGTTCGATTTCGCATGCGGGATGCATGATTAATAATTTGATCCAACGCCGGATAACTAAATCCCATAAATTGAAATTCTGCCACCGGTTTTAAACCTTGCGTTGCCATTCCAATCGCAAGTCCTGCAATCATTGATTCGGCGAGCGGTGTATCACGTACACGTTCCGGACCGAATTTGTCGAGTAATCCCAATGTCGCACGAAATACGCCACCGTTTTTTCCTACATCTTCACCTAAGACAATCACGCTTGAATCAGCTGCCATTTCATACGCAATCGCTTGGGTGATGGCTTCGACTAAAGTAATTTCCGCCATGCGTCTACGCTCCTAAATTCTTAATCATTTCTCTTTGTTCGGTTAATGCTTCGGGTAATTCAGCATATAAGTAATCAATCATCACCTCGGGTTTTGGATATGCCTCTTCCAAATAATCTTTTACTGCTTTTTCAACGGATGCGGTGCATTCTTCTATTAATTTTTCTTCATCGGTTGCATTCCATTGATGGATACTTTCTAAATATTGTTTTAAACGGGTAATGGGTTCTTTTTTCCATTCCGTTTCACGAGAATTTTTCGGTTCATATCGGCTCGCATCATCAGCAGTCGTGTGATCTGCGTGGCGATAACTTAAGAGTTCAATCACGGTAGGCGTATGTTCGGTACGCGCTTTGTCGAGTGCAACGGCGACACGCTCACGAATCGCAATGACATCATTGCCATCCACTTGCTCTCCAGGAATACCCGCAGCGATAGCTTTTTGCGCGAGCGTCTGGCATGCAGTTTGTGCTTTTAAAGGAACGGATATTGCCCATTGATTATTACAAATGACGAAAACCACTGGTAATTTCCATACGCCCGCCACATTAATCGCCTCATAAAAATCTCCTTCAGAGGTCGCGCCATCTCCGCACGTGACAAGCACCGCAGATTTTTTACCTTTTATTTTTAAAGCGGTGGCGACACCTGCGGCATGCAATGTTTGCGTACCGATCGGGACACTGTAAGCAAAATCGTTATTATCAGATTGAAAAGCATTTCCGCGCTCATCTCCACCCCAATATAAAAGAATTTCTTTTAATAATACTCCACGCTGTATCAATGTCGCGACATCACGATAATAAGGCACAAAAATATCATCTTTTTGTAATGCATCGCCAATGCCAACAAAAACGGCTTCCTGGCCTCGCGCAGAAGGATAAGTGCCTAATTTACCGGTGCGTTGTAATGCAATCGCTTTCGTATCAAAAAGTCTATTCAATACCATCCATCGATAAAGCTGAATAAGGTGTTTGGGTTCTGAAAGGGATGCTGGAAGTTCATCAACAATTTTGCTTTCTTCATTTAGCATTTGATAATACGGAATTTCAAACTGTGCAACAATTTTCACTTGACCACTCCTTTTCTGAGAAGGTTATCAGCGTACCGATGACATTAAATTCAGTCAAGCAGCATCTCTTAAGAGTTTCTTAAGAAATTCCCGTTAGGATTGGATTCGGACTTTTTTCATGAAGAAATTTTTTTCTTCAGTATAAATCAAGGAGCGATATCCACTATGTTCTTAAATAAAGCCATTCTCGTTGAAATTCTTAAAACATATCCCGGCTCTGAATTAATTGAAAAGAAATATGAAAACCAAATTCAAACAACAAAATCTTCGGGTTCCATTTGGCTTCAATCTGCAGAAAGATTAAAAAAAACGTTTGGACTCAATAATACGGAATGTTCCGAAGCGGCATACTTAGAATTACGCGCGTTAATTGATGAGGCGATTGATAGAAAGAACCCTTTTGCTTGGGCCAAAATACTTTGTAGAGCAGGAGAAGCAGCGAATAAGACGCTAAATACCTCTTATTATGGGTCAGAACTATGTAACAGCGCTTTCGCATTACGTGCTTATATCATTTATAAAATTGATGAAAAAATCAAAACCATTAAATCGAATAAACCCTTGGACGACGAGCAAAAATTAGCGGTTCAAATTAAAGATATTTTTGAGAGACGAATCCAGAGCAATGTTGAAACCATTCGTTTGCTTGGAAGAGTGAATTCAAACATTGATTTTTTAGAATATGGCATGATACTCGATAAACGTTTTCCCATTAATGTCGATGAAATTCAAAGTTATCAAGCCAGAACGTTAGAGATTATTGAAATTGCGCAACGTCATTTATATTTTTTAGGCTATGACTCACAAACGGATCTTTCTTTAAAACAACCCATGGAATTATTTCCCCGTTACCCTTATTACAACAATAAAGATTTTATCTTGAGTCGCGCAAGTGTCGAGGGTTTGAAATTACATTTACCCATGTATCTTCAACCTATTTACATTGCCGTCCATTTACGGAACAAACGACCTAATCTTAAAAATGAAATTAATGAAACTGCAGTCATTGCAAGTTTTGAACAACAAGTTGAAGTGAAAATTAAAGAAGAACAAAAACTTCTAGAAGCCCGTCAAAAAAAAATAGCGGATGAAGATCAAAAAATATCAGCTGACGTTCCTATCATCCCTGAACGTGATGAAACCGATGTTCCCACTTTAGCTAATCTAGATACTCCAATAACGCCCAAACAACTCCTTGAAATGGTAGATCAATCGCCCAAAAAGGAAATGAAATATCCGATAAGTACTCATGAAATTGACCAGCTCAATGCGAATGGGTCTTTAACACTTATTAAAATACCCACGCCTAAAAATGACAACCTAGTTGAATTAGACGCCATGTCTTCTGCATCCGAAATAATCAATCCAGATATGACGAAATCGTATGTTTTCTTTACACCACCATCCAATAAAATACCAAGAGAAGAAGAAATGAAAAAAAATGATAAACCGAAAAAAAAAAACGTAGGCGTAAACGGAATAAAGTAGATGAAAATAAAATGTACTCTCGAGGTCCTTAAAAGATCTCGATAGCTTTAATTGATTTTTCGGAATACATTCTTGGTGTTTCACCCCTGCATGGGCTTGAGTCATGTTAAAATAATTATATAAAAACAAATCGGGGTGCATCGTGAGTAATCGAGTGCGATTCTTCATGCAATACTTCGTTTTCATTGGGCTCATTCCGATTCTTTCTTTCGCGACCGAAACTTATGACTTTAATATTCCAGTATCATTGGCAGAAAAAAATTATGCAGCGTTGGAAGCGGCACTTCCCCTTTATGAAAAAGCGCTCCTTACCTCATGGCCGACTATTTCAAGTTCAACGAAATTAAAACCGGGGATGAAAAGTATTTCTGTGATGGCTTTACGCGAAAGATTAAAAGCCACAGGAGATTTATCTCTAGAAAATGATGTTGGACATACCCGTTATGATCGTGCGCTTACAGAAGCTGTAAAGCATTTTCAAGCACGTCATGGTCTCAATCCTGATGGCGTGGTCGGACCCGAAACTTTAAATCAATTAAATGTTTCCCCAGAAGAACGTTTGCATCAAATAAAAATCAACATGGAACGTTGGGCCAAATTATCCCATGAAATGGATGATCATTACATTCTCGTCAATGTGCCTGATTATCGATTAGATTTAATTGAAAATGGGCAAAGTATATTAAACATGAAAGCAATCGTTGGCAAACCAGGAAGACCCACACCTGAAATTTCTTCCGTCATCACAAGAGTGGTTTTTAATCCTTATTGGAATATTCCAAAGATGATTGCAAACGAAGATATTGTGCCAAAGGTTTTAAAAAATCCTAATTATCTTGAGGAAATGCATATTCGCATTTTTGATAGGCAAGTAGACGACGCTTATGAAATTACCCCCGAAGAAATTAATTGGCAAAACGCTTATGAAGATGGTTTTCAATATCATTTTCGTCAAGATCCAGGTGAAAATAATGCCTTGGGTCTGATTAAATTTGAATTTCAAAATAATAGCGATATTTATATGCACGATACGCCCGCACGCGAGTTATTCAGTCAACCTCGTCGTGCGTTTAGTTCAGGTTGTATTCGCCTTGAACGGCCATATGATCTTGCCTACTACCTCATGCGAAATGATCCTGATTGGAATGAAGAAAAATTAGAATCTTACGTCAATTCCGGTATTACAAAATACATCAAAGTCACCAATCCTACGCGCGTCATTATTACCTATGTCACCTCATGGGTGGATGAGGTAGGGAATTTGCAATTTCGAGATGATGTGTATGGGTGGGATAATAGTGTTTATTAGTAGAACTGTCTTACGTTTATTAATGGTTTTTCCTTGCGAAATCATTATAA
>JABDEN010000030.1 GCA_013287025.1 Gammaproteobacteria bacterium
ATGGAAATAAAATATGCATCAGGTATTGATCGTTGTATTTGAATAAAGGATCGAAAATATTTAATAACATTTAAGGAACATATAATACGAATACACCAGCCAGAATTTAAATTAATATTAGATATTAAATCATTACAAGCGCCAAGTTTATGAATTGATTCTCCAAAAAAAGTGTAATCAAGCGATTGTTTTTGTACTTTATTTTCTAAGTATTTTTTTAATCGTTGTGAAAAATCTTCTTGTTCATATATGGTTATAAGTAATAATCGCAAGCTTTTTATAGCCAGAGTTTTATTGTTACTTTCTTCTCTTAAACAATTACCAAAAATACTAATAAAAGCAGCAAGTATGCCACTAGAAAAAAGAACAGCTAACAAAATAGTCCAGAAATTTGTTTCCTGTACTTGCGTTCCTAAATAATAGATATTCAAATAGGTCAGCGCCAAAGGTGTGCCTCTGAAGTAATAAACCCTGCGCGTAGGGTATGACCGCTAAAATCATCGACTTTTCGTCCGGCTTTATCTGAGTAGTAATTCACAATGTTGGCAACACTAGATTTTCGACAATATGTAACAAGATGACGAGCAGTTAATAAACATCTTTTTAACTTCTGACCTGTCTAAATGATCGTATGGCAATGCATGCACTCCTTATTATCTCAATGCTTTTTGCGAAGCTCTTGAATTTTTTCATCAGATAATCCGGTCAAACGCTTTACTAGCGCTATTAGTTCCGCATCGCTTAATCCAATTTTTTCATTTAAAAGTTGTTTAGCAACTTCAATTTTGCCCTCTTCTATACCCTTTTCCCTACCTTCTTCTTGTAATTGCTGTGCAATTGTTGACATTTTATTCTCCACCTCAGGTGAAAATTGATGAGACTTAAATACCTCAAAAAACCATTTTTTATCTAAAAATTCACTTTCTTTCAATAAATAGTATGATACATCGACAACTTCGTCTATGTCACCCTGTTGTTCTAGCCTCTTCAATATTTTGAACAATATTTGATCAAAAAATGTCTGTAAATTCCGATCGGATGCATGTTTTAATACCATCAATAACGCAATACCCTTTACATGATCTTGAGCTTGCTGACGGAGTATATCGTCGTCTATTGCTGGCAAATCAATAAGAGGGAAGGGTTTCGTGAAAAGCGTGCTAAATATTTCTTTTGATTGATCAGGCTTAATAAGATCACTTAGGGTTAATGAATGACTATAAGGCTTGTCGCCATTATAAACCACTAGTGGATACACCAAAGGAATAGAATCCGATTGATTTGCTTTTCTTAAGTGATCCCAGATAATCGCGATATATTTGAATATTCTCACTGGCATCCAAACATCACTTTTACGTTGATGCTCAAGTAATACCCAGATATAGCCTTCCTCGCCTTGGAATTTAGTCTTATAAAGAATATCTACTGCATAAGCTCTATGTTCATCATCGATGAATGAATCCTTTTGCATTTCAAGATAATTTAAGTCAACAATATCTAACACTTCCTTGGGTAAGTATAAACTTAAAATATCCTTAGCTGCCTTAGGATTAGATAATAGTCTTTTAACCAACTTGTCATGCGGTTGATGTATAGAGATACTTTCTGGATTTTTTTCCATGGAGATTGCTCCTAAAATAAAGTCAACCGACTATTTTGATTTTTTTACGAATTTCTTTTTAACAAGAGATTTTGACTTTACCTTAATACTTTTTTTGTTAGCTTCTTGAGCTTTCAATTCTTTTAGCTCTTGGCGCATCTCTTTGAGTTTTTCAACCGTTGATTTAATCTTATCGGATAACTTTTTGATTGCAGCAGATTGTTTCATTTTGATTTTACCCATTTTACAAAATTAAAAGATGGAATATTTTGCCATAAATTGGCTGGAAATCATACTAAATATCATGAATTATCATCGATATTTTCTGATAATTTTCATAAAGATTTTCTCGATATTTTTTATTATGAGACGGTGTTTTAGAATGATAATTTGCAATACCTTTCCAAGCGGAATCACTTCGTGCCAAATGCTGCGCGATAATCCATGCAGCAACGGCAACATTTTTACAGGCATTAAATTGTAAGTCTTCGCGTGTATAGCCATACTGGGCGATTTTATGAAGCCAAACTTCATTTATTTGCATTACGCCCAGATCATACGTGCCATTTTTATTACGAACAGCTTCTCCGTTCCTCCCGCCTTCATTTTTCATGATAGACAAAATGATTGGGGCAGGAACATGGTACGCTTCGACAACATGATTGATGCAATCGACTGGCGTGTCATTAATCATGTAAGGAATCATATTTTTTTACCTAAAACTTTAGGCAGATTCTTTCTCTTTAAGATAATTTTTCCAATCCTTATCTTTAGTCAAAAGATACTTTGCTGCTTCTTCAAAAAAATCATCATGCTTATGAACATTTGCCCAATCGCAATATTCTTTAATGGACTCAAATATTTTGGTTTCGATATTAATACGGATTTGTGTTTTATCTTGCTTCTGTTTTGCTTTGACGATTGGCATATTAATTTCCTTTAAATTAATGTAAAAATTAAACCTAAAAAACGAATACTTCAATTCATTAAAATAATACTTAAACTTAAGGCATTTCCAGAATTATTATTAGTTAACTTTATAAATATTTTTTGTATCTATTCAGCATAAAAAAACTTGACACGTATTTTCTGATTTTTTCTAAGTTTTGCCGCCTATTTATATCACTCATTTTTCCTATTCAAAAAAGCCAATCCTGCTATCAGATCAAGCTAAGTTTATTATTTAATAAGGTGAGGCGGCCATTAAATTTTAATTCTCTGTAGGGCTTCAATGGAGGGAAAATTTTAATTTTAAAACGCGTGTTATTATCTCTCTCATGAAGATAGAAAATATTGATGTAAATAAAACGCTTGATAGCGCACGAAAGCTGTTAGAGGAAGATAAGAATATATCACCATCGCTGAGAGCAGTGTTTGAAGTATTGCTCGTCATCATTACTTTATTTATGAATCGATTTAATCTCAATAGTAAAAATAGCAGTAAGCCACCCTCTAAAGATCCAAATCGCGAAAAAAGAAGTAAAGAGAATCTGCTAGGAAAAAAACCTGGTGGACAGAAAGGCCATGCGGGAAACAATCTTCGGCCTGTTGAAAACCCAGATGAAATAATCATTATTCCAGTTGATAAAAAAGTATTGCCTAAAGGCGAATACCAGGATGTTGGTTATGACGTACGCCAAGTAATCAACATTATTTCTGTTAGTTCAGGTTCAATTTTTAACTTTAATAAGGAAGCTTACAATCTTTTAGAAAGATTCGATGGCACTGTCAAACTAAAACTTATTGCTGCAGCCGTGATGCATGTTGATGAAACTGGAATTAATGTAAATGGTAAGAATGCATGGATTCATTTAGCAGCAAATGAATTATGGACTTATTTTTTCCCTCACAAAAAACGAGGCAGCATTGCGATGGATGAGATTGGGATATTACCACTTTTTCAAGGCACTTTAATTCACGATCATTGGAAGCCGTATTTCATTTATCAATGCATTCACGCTCTTTGCAATGCACATCACCTAAGAGAATTACAAAGAGCTTATGAGCAAGACAATCAAAAATGGGCATTGGACATGAGGGTATTATTAATTGAAATTAACAATGCTACTAAGGATGCAGATGGCTCACTTCCGGGAAATATCGCTAATGAATATTGCGAAAAATATAGAGCGATCATTGCTGCTGGCGAACTTGAATGCCCGCCATCTGAGGCAAAACAAATAGTCAACGGCAAAAAAAAGCGTGGGCGCATTAAAAAATCAAGGGCACGGAATCTTCTTGAACGATTAGCTTCATTTGAAAAAGACACATTACGATTTATGGAAGACGTTGATGTTCCATTTACAAATAATTTAGCCGAAAACAATATAAGAATGACAAAAGTACAACAAAAAATTTCTGGTTGCTTTCGCTCTATGGAGGGTGCTTATATTTTCTGCCGGGTTCGAAGCTATATTTCAACGTGTCGCAAACATGGCATGCCAGTTACCACCGCGCTTAAAATGTTATTTAAAGGAGAAATGCCGGATTTTATGCATAAAGACAATTAATTGGTTGCTTTAAGCCACGATTGCGGTGAATAGATACAAAATTGCTTAATAAAAAACTCTAAAGGGACGACTTAGTGCTCCAGGTCTTTAGGCTTTGAATATTATCCAAAATCACTTAGAATGTTTTTTTAACGAGATTATAAGGAGAAAAGTGATGATTCAATGGAAAAAACGAGCCTTTATTTCGGGTATATTTGTACTAGCAAGCACACAGGTTTTAGCTGGACAACCGATTATGATTATTACTCCTAACATGACCTCTGTTGATTTGCCTAATTCTGGAACCGCTACGGTAAGTTATACAGTAACTAATGATACTCCGCAGAATCAGCAACAATTTAGCATTTTTGCTGATTCAAATATTGGTGATAAGGCAGCAAAAGATGCCATCAGCGTACAAAATAACACTTGCACTGGCGTGCTTCCTCCCCATCAAAACTGTGGTTTTGATATATTATTAACAGGTAATTCTAATTTAAAAAATAATTTTGTATTATCACCTAAAGTATGTGTCTATAATAATTTAGCGTGTTCAGATCCTATGGAGCAAAATCGCGTCCAAGTGAATATAGTCAATTCCATTCCTGTATCTTTAAAAGCGTATGTGTGTGATGGCCCTACTACTAACTTGGTGTATAAATGCGATGTTTCGGGCGGCAATCTTACCAATTGTTTATCGACAGGGTCAGATTTTGTGGGTCCAAACTATAGCGCGATTAACTCAGACAAGACAATGTTTTATGTGCCGCAACCAGATACGTTGAATATGACCGTATGTAGTTTTTCTTCGACTGGCGATTTGAATTGTTCAGTTGTTCCTGTTCCTATTGCAGACGTAGTTTCTGGAAGTCTTGCTGTTCATCCCACCAATCAGTTTATTTATCTATCTAATACTATCAATCAAATCTTTAAGTGTGAGCCAGATTTTAGTTCGTGTACTTTAAACTCAGCTCCAAGTGGTCAGTACGAGGGTGACCTGACTATTAATCCCACGGGGACCTATATTTATCTGCCCCAAAGTGGTCTCCAGATTCAAAAATGTAGTTTCCAGGTAGGTGGTGATATTGATGGATCTTCCTGTGAAGCATTCCATGTACCTTCGCTACCTTTGAAGATAGTTATCAATAAAACCGAAACATTGGGTTATCTCGTAGGCTTTGGCGCTTATTTATGCCAGATAAATGAAACCGGAAATATATCTGGATGTTCACTACAATCTGCAGTGCCTGCAGATATATATACGGATATAGCGCTTAATCCCGATGAAACATACGTTTATATATCGACTGAACGTAATACCATTCTAGGATGCCCAATTTTACAAGATGGTACATTAGGCGTATGTGTTGACAATTCATCTTTTACAAATTCAGGCGGCATTGTTTTTCGATAAATTTTTTTATTGAAATGATGATAATGAATAAATCGATATTTTCTAAAAAAGCTTAGAGGTCAATCATGGAAGATATTTTACTTATTGGATTAACTCTCCTTTTTTTTGGACTATGTTTTATCCTTATTTATTTCTTTGATTCATTATCACGGAGTGAGTAAATGAGTCTTTATTTAATGTGTGGCATTATTACATTTTGTTTATTGGTGTATTTGTTGATCGTATTATTCAAACCAGACTTATTTTGAAAAGCTGAAAGGATGTCGTAATGACAGGAAATGGAATTTTTCAAGTTAGTATTTTTCTTTTTATTCTTCTCATCATCACAAAGCCAGTTGGGTGGTATATGGCGAAAGTTTATGAAGGAAAACCTTGCGGACTTGATAAAATAGGTGGGCCCTTAGAACGTTTCTTATATCGTTTTTCAGGGACGCAAGAGATGAATTGGAAAACCTATCTCGCTGCAATGCTCGTTTTTAATGTATTGGGATTAATCATTTTGTATGCTATTCAGCGATTACAATTTTATTTGCCAATGAATCCTCAAGATTTTTCTGCAACAAGTCCGGATCTTGCTTTCAATACCGCGGTGAGCTTTGCCTCGAACACTAACTGGCAATCCTACGGCGGAGAAACCACGATGAGTTATTTTACACAAATGGTTGCACTTACCGTACAAAACTTTCTTTCTGCAGCCACAGGAATGTCATTGCTCATTGCCTTAGTGCGAGGAATAAGAGCGCATGAAAGCACAAATTTGGGAAACTTTTGGGTCGATACCATTCGTGGCACACTTTATATTTTGCTGCCATTTTCCCTTATATTAGCAATTATTTTAACATCGCAAGGTGTGATACAAAACTTCAAACCCAATGAAAAAATAACGTTGGCACAACCTATCAGTTATCAGCAACCTTTGAAGGATGCATCCGGACAAGCGATAAAGGATACCGTTGGTAATCCTAAAATGGAAACGATTACTGTTTCTGAACAAGTCATCCCAATGGGACCGGTGGCATCGCAAATAGCCATTAAACAACTCGGAACGAATGGCGGTGGTTTTTTCAATGTGAATTCCGCACATCCATTTGAAAATCCGACACCACTGACAAATTTCTTAGAAATGTTGGCAATTTTATTTATTCCCGCTGCATTGTGTTACACATTCGGCGTCATGATCAATGATAAAAGACAAGGGTGGGCCATTTTAATAGCCATGTTTATTATTTTTATTCCCTTTATGTATCTTGCTATTTTCTCTGAGCAAATGGGTAATCCTGCATTTAACTCTCTCGGTATCGATCAGACCCCACAAACTGATTTATTTCCCGGCGGAAATATGGAAGGAAAAGAATCTCGTTTTGGAATTATTAATTCTGCAATTTGGGCTACAGCTACGACTAGCGCTTCTAATGGCTCTGTCAACGCTATGCATGATTCGTTCACCCCATTGGGTGGCTTGGTTGCTTTGTGGATGATGCATTTAGGTGAAGTCATATTTGGAGGGGTCGGTTCTGGTTTATATGGCATGTTACTATTTGTCATTATCACCGTTTTTGTTGCAGGATTAATGGTCGGGCGTACACCCGAATATTTAGGAAAAAAAATAGAGCCTTATGAAATGAAAATGGCCTCCATTGGGGTACTCATCATGCCTCTTACCGTTTTATTTTTTACTGCCATTGGTGTTGTCACAACAGCGGGGACGAGTTCCCTTGCGAACCCTGGACCTCATGGATTTACAGAAATTCTTTATGCGTTTACCTCCATGGGAAATAACAATGGTAGTGCTTTTGCAGGATTAAATGCCAATACACCTTTTTATAATATTTTAGGTGGAATTGCGATGTTACTAGGTCGTTATTGGATTGCTATTCCAACCCTTGTTATCGCAGGATCACTTGCGAGAAAAAAAATTATTCCGGCAAGTGAAGGAACGCTTTCAACTTGCGCTCCGCTTTTTATTATTCTCCTAGCTTGCATTACCATTGTTTTGGGCGCACTTTCTTTTTTACCGGCATTGGCATTAGGACCAATCGTTGAACAACTGATGCTTTGGGGACAATATGGCCACTAAATCACGTTTTATATGGGATATTAAAATCATAAAAATGGCATTATGGGATGCGATACTTAAGCTATCACCTCGTCATCAAATCCGTAATCCGGTGATGTTTACAGTTTATGTGGGTTCCATATTAACGACTATACTTTTTATTCAGGCTTTAGGAGGGACAGGTGAGGCACCTGCTAAATTTATTTTGAGTATTGCGATATGGCTATGGTTTACGTTGCTTTTTGCGAATTTTGCAGAAGCCATGGCGGAAGGGCGAGGAAAAGCACAAGCTTTATCTTTACGTAAAGCCCGACGCGAAATTTCAGCTAAAAAATTAGCGAAAGCTGATCGTCAGGCAAAAATGACATTAATACAATCGGGAGAATTACGTACCGGTGATATTGTATTAGTCGAAGCAGGTGACTTTATTCCCAGTGATGGTGAAGTCATTGAAGGCATCGCTTCTGTGAATGAAAGTGCTATTACCGGTGAAAGCGCGCCGGTTATTCGAGAAAGTGGTGGCGATCGAAGTGCAGTTACCGGAGGAACACAAGTTATTTCTGACTGGTTAATTGTGCGAGTGACGAGTAATCCGGGTGAAACCTTTTTAGATAAAATGATTGCATTGGTTGAAGGCGCAAAAAGACAAAAAACACCCAATGAATTGGCGCTCACCATTCTGCTTGCAGCTCTCACCATCGTATTTTTATTAGTGTGTGCAACCTTATTGCCTTTTTCTATTTATAGTGTGGCTGCTGCTGGCACCGGAACTGTGGTAACGATTACCGTTTTAGTTGCACTATTTGTTTGTCTTGCACCCACCACTATTGGTGGACTACTCTCGGCAATTGGTATTGCAGGAATGGATCGAATGATTCAGGCAAATGTCATTGCATTATCGGGTCGCGCTGTGGAGGCTGCTGGCGATATTGATATTTTGTTACTAGATAAAACAGGGACAATTACTTTAGGTAATAGACAAGCCACCGAATTTATTCCTATTGAAGGTGTGAGTATAGAAGCATTAGCGGATGCTGCACAACTCGCATCGCTGGCTGATGAAACACCCGAGGGACGAAGTATTGTTATTTTAGCTAAAGAAAAGTATGGATTGAGAGGACGTGAAATTCATGAACTCGGTGCTACTTTTATTCCTTTTACCGCAGAAACACGAATGAGCGGTGCCAACTTACCAGAAAGACAAATTCGTAAAGGCGCAAGTGACGCCATAGAAGAACATATTAAACAATTAAAAGGGAATTTCCCCTTATCCGCAGAGAAAATTGTCGAACGAATTTCGTCAAAAGGTGGAACTGCTTTAGTGGTGGCTGAAGGCAAACATGTGCTCGGCGTCATCCATCTTAAAGATATTGTAAAAGGTGGTATTCGTGAGCGTTTTGCTCAATTAAGACAAATGGGTATTAGAACCATCATGGTCACGGGCGATAATGCATTGACTGCAGCAGCCATTGCGGGAGAAGCTGGAGTCGATGATTTTTTAGCGAGTGCAAAGCCTGAGGATAAACTTAAATTGATTCGTCGGTTACAAACAGAAGGCCATTTAGTGGCAATGACCGGGGATGGTACCAATGATGCGCCAGCGCTTGCACAAGCAGATGTGGCGGTTGCGATGAATACTGGAACACAAGCCGCAAAAGAAGCAGGAAATTTAGTAGATTTAGATTCTAATCCTACTAAATTAATTGAAGTAGTAGAAATTGGGAAACAATTATTAATGACACGTGGGTCTCTTACAACATTTAGCATTGCTAATGATATCGCAAAATATTTTGCGATATTACCAGCGGCTTTTGCAACCACTTATCCTATGTTAAATACTTTAAATATCATGCGTCTTGCGACACCGGAAAGTGCTATTTTATCCGCTGTTATTTTTAATGCGCTTATTATTATTTTTTTAATTCCCCTTGCTTTACGTGGTGTTCAATATCGTCGAGTTTCAGCCGTTCGTTTATTAAGAAAAAATGTATTTGTGTATGGCCTTGGCGGTTTAATCATTCCATTTATTGGAATAAAAGTTATTGATTTAATTTTGTTAGGATTGGGTTTGACATAAGGATGTCATATGTTCAAGGAAATACTTTATCAAATAAAACCTAGTTTAATTATTTTATTTTTCTTTACCGTTTTAACAGGCATCATTTATCCTCTTGCAATAACGGGTTTTGCGCAGTTAATTTTTCCAAGGCAAGCAAATGGGAGTATTGTTGAAAAAAATGGTAAGCCAATCGGTTCATTATTAATTGGGCAATCATTCACTGATCCTCGTTATTTTCTTAGTCGCCCATCTGCAACTTCCCCTTTTCCTTATAATGGAGAATCCTCATCAGGCTCTAACATGGGTCCATCTAATCCCGATTTTCTGAAGACAGTGAAAGAACGTGCTTCCTATTTACAGAAAATAAATCCAAACCAGCATTTAGTGCCTGTTGATTTAGTGACTACGTCAGGCAGTGGATTAGATCCTGATATCAGTCCACTTGCTGCTTTTTATCAAGTTTCGCGAATCGCTTCATTAAGAAATTTACCAGAAGATAAAATCAAAAAATTAATAGAAGGTTTAATTCAAAAAAGATTATTGGGTATTTTAGGAGAGCCTAAAGTGAATGTTTTACAACTCAACTTAGCACTAGATAACCTGGAGACGCAGAATGTCTCAAAACCGACCTAATCCAGAAAAATTACTGCAACGCGTTCAAGCAGAAGAACTAAAAAAACGTCGCGGTAAATTAAAAATTTATCTTGGTGCTGCTCCCGGCGTTGGTAAAACACATGAAATGTTGCATGATGCTCTCGAAGAACGTGAAAAAAAATTAGATGTTGTGATCGGCGTTGTAGAATCGCATGGTCGAAAAGAAATTGAGTCCATGATAAAAAATTTTGAAATATTGCCGAGAGAAATTATTCAGTATCATGGTAGCGAATTATTGGAATTTGATTTAGATGGTGCTTTAAAACGAAATCCAGCATTAATTTTAATAGATGAAATGGCGCATTCGAATGCTCCCAATATGCGACACAAAAAACGTTGGCAAGATATTAAGGAATTAATTGACCGCGGTATTGATGTGTATACCACACTAAATGTTCAACATATAGAAAGTCTGAATGACGATATTTCTCAAATTATTCATGCTCCCATTAAAGAAACCGTTCCTGATTCAATGATCGAAATGGCTGATACGCTTGAATTAGTGGATATTCCGACTGAAGAATTATTAAAACGCCTTCATGAAGGCAAAGTATATTTTCGAGAACAAGCAGCACTTGCTGCAGAACATTTTTTTAAAGAAGGAAATTTGATTGCTTTACGCGAACTTGCCTTACGTACAATGGCAGAACGAATCGGTTCCCAGGTATTGTTATATCGACAGGGTAAGGGGATTAAACATATTTGGCCGACAAAAGAAAAAATTTTAGTCTGCGTAGGAGCAGGTTCTCATTCACGAAAATTAATTCGTGCTGCCTGTCGTTTAGCGACCAGTTTACAAATTGATTGGATAGCGGTCTTTGTAGATACGCCTAAAATGCAATCTTCTGAATTCAAGCATAACAAGGCTATTCAAAATCTAGGTTTTGCTGAACAATTAGGCGCAAAAACACGGGTTTTAACAGGATCTGATATTGTTAAGGAAATTATGGATTTTGCGCATGAGCAAAATGTGACGCAAATTATGGTTTGGAAAACGGTACGCCCGCGAATTCGTAGTCTATTTTTTCGTAATTTAGCGGATGAAATTGTTCGGCATAGTGAGGAAATTGACGTTTATATTATGACGGGCAAAAAAAACCCTGGTATTGCACAGCCATCCAATACTTCAGCTTTAACCCCTCAATCTTGGAAAAATTATTTTTTCTCGATAATTACCGTGGTCTTAGCAACTGGATTAAATTTTTTGCTTTATCCATTTTTAAATACTAGTAATCTCATTATGGTGTACTTATTAGGGGTCACCATTGTTGCATTATCAGGAAATATTGGACTCGCAATTATTACATCTATTTTAAGTGTTCTTGCTTATGATTTCTTTTTTATTACACCTTTTTACAGTTTTGCTGTGTCTGATATCCAATATTTTTTTACCTTAATTGTGATGTTATTAGTATCATTCATCATAAGTCACTTATCCTTACGTATACGTAGGCAAGCAGATTCCGCACGTTTTGCAGAACGTCAAACAGCAGATTTACATGCTTTAAGTAAACAATTAGCGAGCACAAGAGGAACAGATAAAATAATTGATATAGGGTTACACTATATTGCTGATATATTCAATTGTGAAGTATATGCTTTATTACCTAAAGACGATCATCTTGTACTCCACCCTAAAAATAAAATGGATGAACTTAATAATAAAGAACAAGGTATCGCAAAGTGGGTATATGAATTAGGAAAAATAGCGGGACTTGGTACAGATACACTTTCATTCTCAGAGGCTTTATACATTCCATTGATTGCCTCGCAAGGAACTATCGGTGTTTTGCGAGTAGTACCAAAAACCAAGCGATTATTTACTCCCGAGCAGATGTATCTTTTAGAATCATGCTCAAATCAAATTGCACTTGCACTTGAAGTCGATAAAATTCAAGAAAAAAACAAGAAAGTATTATAGAGGCCGAAAAATTTGGGCTGAAGATCGTAAAGAGCGTGGTGCAGCTTTCAAATTTACATCACCACTGAATGGCAGGGTCTCGAAAGACCCTGTATGATGTTACTTTTTGGTTTTAGGTGCCGCATTTACATACGAAAAAATATGGTTAGTAATATCTTTTTTTCCATCATTACCAAAAAAATTATTAATTGGAGTGTTCTCTTGCTGTTTCTTTTCTCCCGCGCAAAACGCATCCTGCTTCTCATTTTTAAGGCGAGTTGCTAATACGTTAGGTTGAATGCGTTCTTCTATTTGCTTTTTAAGATCTGCGCTACATTGGCCTTTACTCGGATCATCAAAATCGCCAATCGCTTTATCAATAGTATTTGCAATAAATAATTCTTCATTGGATTCTTTTAATCCTTGTTGATATAAATAAGCTGCAAGCGCTTCTATCAATAAATCTAAGCAAGCTTTTTCATGTATAGTTTGTGGGTCATCTCCTCCTCTTCTAGAGTACACCGTGTTTGTATAAGCAAAGCTAAGCGCAGTTTTTTTATTAAAACAGGCTTTATATCTGTTATAATCATCGTTACAACTTGAAAAAAGATCAGCATTTTTCGAAAGCAAATGTTGAATAATTTTGAAGAATGTTTGTTGTGTTGCTTTCATCAGCGGTGTTTGATCAAATATATCTCTAATATTAATGTCTGCTTTCGCTTCTAATAAAGCGTCTATGATTTTTAAATTTTCGGCTTGGTTTATTGCTTTTATTAAGGGAGAATCTTTACCCATATTTATCGTTGCTTGATTTTTAATAAGAAAATCAACCGTTTTTTCTTTGTTATATGTCACGGCAAATCGCAAAGCTGTGTTTTTAAAAATTTCTTTGTCTAAACCATTTAGAAGAAGTACATCAAGAATAGCAGGTAATTTGTCATCAGGTAATTTTTTAATAATAGCTTGCATGAGAGGTGTATCATGAAATTCCTTTGTATCTCGTAAATCAAGACCACTCGAAGTTTTTGGATTATGATATTTTACATTAGCGTTAGCATCCGGTTTTTGAAATTCTAAGGCAAGTGCCTCAGGGCTTATATGAGCTGCTGCTAATGCACTTTCAAAAAAACGATTATTCATTTTTATTCTGTCCTCAAAAAGCGGGAATGTAACAATTTCCTAATATGAATACAACTGGCTGTACGATAAGAAAAAATTGAACCCTCACAATCGCTGAGGGTTCATACATTTATTTATAGTGAATTAACAATTGCCGGTTTGATGTGCACAAATAAAATTATACAAACTTACAAAAGTATTATCAAAAATTGCGCTGCCATTACCTAAAGAAGTGGTATCGTTATAGCCATAAGAAGTCACACCCACCACGCGTGAGCGCGTTGGATTCGTTCCGCCAGTTTGACCCACTGAAGCACTTCCAAAATTCTGTATCCAAGGGCCACCACCCGCACCTAAGCCCATATCGGAACCATATTCTGCATTATTTGGCGCAACCGCTTGCGCACTTTGCGCCAATACTTGATGCATGTATTGACCACTATCAAATGCGCCTGGGTAGCCAAGAATCGTTGCATGATTGGGGATTGTGCTTTGTGTTAAGAAACCGAGCGAACCGACCACACCTTGAATTTTTGTTGTCGTTCCATTCACTGCTTGATCAGCAATTTCTAGCATCGACCAATCACCTGCGTTAGGAACGGTACCGCCGCCATTAGCCCAAGTTCCTAAAGTAGATACATAACTTGCAGTCCAAGTCAGATAGGGCGCTGCGCCATTGTTATAAGCAGGCACAAACATCCAATTGCTATACCAACCGGTTGAAGTACCACTATGGACACAATGTCCAGCAGCTAAAACGATTCTGGGACCGATGACTGCCGCAGAACAAGTTTTATTACCGGATGGAGTGGTAAAAAATAATTTTCCTACCGCTCTATAAGGATAACTTGTGACGGCAGTCGTGGGTGTTAATTGTGCGCTGGTAAATTGTTCTTGTAAGGTTCCTGCATCAAGTGGTTTTGCTTTCACGGAAATTTTGGGTTGAAAAATTTGTTTCATGTTAGGTTGCATTTCGATTGTCGGCAATGAACCTTCTGTTTCAAACGGGGCATCTTTAAATTGACTTTTTAATTCTTCGATCGATAAATGTTTTACTCGACTATGATCTATTTGCGGTAAATCCATAGGTTCAGCTGCTTGCATACGTTCTGGCGTCCAGTAAGCTACAATGCTGGCAGAATCTGCAGCTTGATGAGTCACAATCGCAGGACTATTTGCTATCGCTGCATTAGAAATAAAAATAGCAGCAGTAATAAGAGAAAAAGTGAACGATTTTAAATGCATAAATTAAAGCTCCTTTGCGGTTAAAAACTTCTCCTTAAGGGAATTTGAGCATAGCATAATAAAATATAAATTATGAAATAAAAATTGCGTTCGTCAGTTGTTTGTCCCGACTATAGGCTTCATGTTAAGATCATTCTGCTTTATAATTCAAAAGGAGATTTGGATGAAAAGTTCATTGAAGAAAGGATTAAGACTCTCACCAATTTTTGCCTCGATTTTATTAACAGCATTTAATGCACATGCAATGCCAGCAAACAATACGATTACGGGAGATAATATTAGAGCTATAGCTCCTTATCGTATCAAACCGAATACACCTTCATTTTTACCATCAGGATTTTCGCCCGCACAAATCATAAAAGCATATACGATTAACAGTATTCCCAATCAAGGCGCGGGACAAACGATTGCCATTGTTGATGCTTATGATGATCCGAATGCTGAAGCCGATTTAGGTGTATTCAGCACAACATTTGGTTTACCTGCGTGTACAACTGCGAATGGTTGTTTCAAAAAAGTTTATGGGAGCGGCACACAACCTACCGGTGATACAGGCTGGGGTGTTGAAATTTCACTCGACGTACAATGGGTCCATGCAATTGCACCGCTTGCAAAAATAATATTAGTCGAAGCAGCAAGTAATAGCTTTACTGATTTATTTCAAGCAATCAATGTCGCTGTACAAAATGGTGCGAGTGTCGTTTCAATGAGTTGGGGTGGCGGAGAATTTTCTGGCGAAACGAGTTATGATTCAACATTTAATGTACCTAATGTGACATTCACTGCATCAACGGGTGATAATGGAACTGGTATATTATATCCAGCGATTTCGCCTAATGTCATTGGTTGCGGTGGCACCACACTCACGCTTGATTCTTCGGGAAATTATTCGAGTGAAACCGCTTGGTCTGGCAGTGGCGGTGGTATTAGCGCTTATGAACCAGAACCTTCCTATCAATCGGGTCTGCCAATTCCTAACAATCCCAATAAATTAAGAGGCGTACCTGACGTATCATACAATGCAGACCCAAATACTGGTGTTTCTGTTTATGATAGTTACGGCCAAAATGGCTGGATGGTTATCGGTGGAACAAGTGCTGCTGCGCCGCAATGGGCTGCTTTAATTGCGATTGCAAAAGCATCTGCAACCTCAAGTCTCACGAACATTAATTCGACTTTATATACCCTTGCAAAAAGCAATTACAGCGGGCTTTACCATGACGTCACTTCCGGTTCAAACGGTAGCTGTGGCACAAACTGTACAGCGCAAGTTGGTTATGATTATGTCACAGGTATTGGCTCACCAAAAGCCGCAGCCTTGGTACAAGCATTGACGGGTAGTGGTGGCGGTGGTGGCAATCGAATCCCAATCTAATCTTATAAAATCGTACTGAAATGTAAAAGAGGCATGTGTTAAAACATGCCTTTTACACTGCATTCATTTCATGGATTAATTTAAATGATCGATACCTATCATCAAGCGTGACTTGTGATGGCAATAAAATATCTTCTATTTGTCATTTTTTGTATAAATTTTTTAACATTTATAGGGTGATGACTTAAATCTGTCCCAGAATTTTTTGTAATATTTGCTACAATATAATTGTGACATAAAAGAGGATTAATCCTATGAAAAATAAAATATTTATGTTTATTTTAATGCTACTTTCTTTTGAATGTGTTTATGCCCTTGAATTTACTGTTGCGAATGATGGTCCCTGTAGAAGATATATCTTTCCTGTCCTAGATAAGAGCACCCTAGCTGCTACCGTTAGACAGGCCTGCGCTAGTGGCTTCGCAAGAATGTCAATTTCGTTGTGGTGATATCCGTTGGTGTCAGGCAAGGGATAAAGAATGTGGTAAAAATGGTGGATTACAATCTGACGTAGGCGGCTGGCCTTGCAGTGCGGAGAAAATAGCTCTGTATCCTAAAACTTGCCCGTAGGAAGCGACAAGAATTCCTTCTCCCACAAGGCTCGGGATCGACACGATTTTGATGGGCCATCCATATAATTGCCTTTTTAAAATCTAATTATTTGATTTTTTCGTCCATGAATGCATTCGGCAAAACAAGTTCGAGCATTTCTTTATTAAAAAGTTTAGGTTCTTCATAAAATGGAAAATGTGCTGAATGTGGGAAAATAATAAAATTTTTAATGGGTGCTTTTAAAATATCAAAATAACGTTTCGTTAAAACCGTTGTTGTATCATGGTCGTATTTACCTGAAAATAAATAAACCGGCACATCGATAGTAGATGCCTCTTTTTCTGCATCAAAATCCCTCATACCATAATCAAATAATATTTGAGAAAACTCATAACCTTTCAGTAATTGTTGATGTGCGTGTTCATAGATACTACTTTCAAATATTTCATCATATACACTATCTAAACTTTTATGATTATGAAGTTCACCGCCAAAATATTCTACCCACTTTTCTGTCACATCATAACCATATTCTGAGCGATAATTCCCTTTTTCATTTGGCTCACCGATTTTTTGTAATTCTTTTATCGCCTTTTTATTATTTGTTCTTAATGCTTCTTCGTATGCAAAAGCATAACTGAGTTGTTCAGTTTCAGCAAAATTTACAACCTGTCCAACACCAACATACGCATAATAATCTTCTGGGTAACGTTTTACTAAAAGTACTGCAATAATACTTCCCGTTGAATGTCCGAGAATAAATATTTTATTTTGTTTAAAACGTGATTTTAAAAGAGTTGTTAAATCGTGTGCATCTGAAACGAGTTGTTCTAGCGTCAATTTTTTTAATTTTGGATCATAGGATCTGCCAGCGCCTCTTTGATCCCAATTAATGATCGTAAATTTATTTTCAAGTTTTTTATTGTTGTAATGAAAAAGCGGTAACATAGCAAAACCGGGGCCTCCGTGTATCACTAATAAAATCGGGTTGTCAGTGTTATTTCCTGTAATATAAATCCACTGCGTTTGCGATCCTAGCTTAATAGATTCAACCGAATCAATTTTTTTGATGTCAGCCATGGAGATAAATCCATAATAAAGACTCAATAATAAAATCAAGCATCCAATAATATATTTTACAGGAAATATTCTCATATTATCATTTTTCCTTTATGCTGCTTCAACATATACCGCAGGTAAACCCTCCCAATGTGTATTTTCTGGTAATTTTTCCCCTTTCATAAGAATTGATAATGATCCCAATACGCTTCCTTCTTCCATTGTTGTATCATATAAAACCACAGCTAAGGCACCCACAGCGCAATTTTTACTAATCGTGATATTTGAAATTTTCATAATGCGATCTTCAAACAAATGAGTTTGCAAATCGCAACCATAATTAATTGCAGTATCATCACCAATGTCGACCATATCAAATTCAGTAATGTCAGTCGTGTTAATAAATACACGTTTTCCAATTTTGCAACCTAAAGCACGAAATGCCCAATTAATATAGGGTGTGCCGACTAACATGCTAGTTAAAAATGGAGCCGTTAAACTTTCGTAAATTGAAGTCACAAATTCACTGCGCCACACAAAGCTATCCCAAATAGGACGCGTTGTATTTTCATATTTTCCGATAAGTACCCACTTCACTACGACAACAATGAGCAGCGTTGCAAGACAGAAACCAATACCCAAAAACGGAATGATCAAACTCATCGTCAGCAGCGGAAGCTGATAGTTAAAGTACATGAGAGACAATCCAGCAAGGAAAATAACAAGCAAAGTTGCATAACATGATAATGAAAATATAACTCTGATAAATTCTACAAAATAACGGGCAAACCCGCAAAATTAATTTGGCGAATGGTTGGAATATCTTCGTGAATCATACTCAATAATGTAGGTACACAAGATATAATCGTTACATTCGCATTTTTGAGAATGCCTGCCAACTCTGCGCCTGAGTGAACAATTTCCTTTGTTCCCACAAATAAAGTTGCGCCTACTAAAAATGTTAACCATATTTCTTCGATACTTGCATCAAACGCAATAGAAAAACCTTGATAAAAAATATCATTTTCTTTAATACCAATAACTTTATCTTCAGCGCGCACCACATTAAAATCTCAGTGTATCGTGCAAATTTAAGTCGTTATTAATATGGGATTCGCTATCTTGTTGAGTTAAAGAGAATAATTTATTAAGATTCCGCATTAGTAAGCATTATTTATAACCCTCTGTTTAATTGAGAAAATTAAAATAAAAAAAAATAAAGCTTAGATTAAGTATAGTCAAGGAATGGAATTTTGCTTAAAAAATGTTCTATTTTCCCAATATTTTTATCGGAAATCTTTTATTTATTTGACAATTATTGAGAGTTATTATCAGAAATAAATCGCATCTTCATAGCTTTAAATTATGGCTATGCTACAACTATCCATAAAGCCCGGGGTGATATGGTAGATCAAACCTATATTTTGGCTTCTCAAAATTCGGATCGTCATGCAACTTATTGAGCTATTTGAATTGCCTTACTATTTCATTGCGTTGACTCTATCGTATAGAACGTTTATTCTAAATATTAGAACATTCGTTTTTACTATAACGTAATAATTTAGATAGATTACCAAATGCCGCAACTACACGATGTTATATTGAGTTGTCTAAGAAGTTGTGAAAAAAACGAGTCTGAAACAAACAACATCTGAGGTGGACCAAGAAAGATAGCTTACACCGATTTGATACAGTAATAGATTTTATTTAAAATCAACAAAAAAGTTACTTTCTGTCCCTAACTGCCATGGATAAGGTAATTTTATGAGCTCTTCATTTGCTGAATGGATAATAGAAAAAACGAGTCGATGGTTACTTAAAGAGGAGCTGCCTCAAAGAGCCTTTTTATGTGATTTCAACCATATTTTGTCGGAGGTTCGACCTGGAGATATATTATTAATTGATGGTCGTAGTCGAGCAAGCAAGATTATTAAACAGGTGACACAAAGTCCTTGGTCTCACGCGGCATTATATATTGGGCAATTAAATGATATTGAAGATCGTCATTTGCGAGGATTAGTTAAAAAATATTGTAAGTGCACACCTATAAGACAATTACTCATTGAGTCAGAAATCGGGCTGGGGACAATAGTAACACCCATTACTAAATACAAAGATGACCATATTCGCATATTGCGTCCTCGTCGTTTGACGCATGAAGACACACAAAAAATTATTAATTTCTCTATTGGTAGATTAGGCCGAAAATACAATATGCGGCACATATTTGATCTCGCTCGTTTCCTGTTTCCTTGGGGACTTTATCCAAGGAAATGGCGTTCTATCTTATTTCAACACAATGCTCTTCCACCC
>JABDEN010000031.1 GCA_013287025.1 Gammaproteobacteria bacterium
ACATTTTATCTTTTAGCATTTAATGCAATTTGGAATTTTATGTTATGACAATGATTAAAAGTCTAAATGGTCCAAATGATTTTTTGCAGGATTCTAAATAGCAGTTAGCCCAATAGGGCTTACTGGGCGCTAAAGGATGGAAACTGCGTTTTGCCGCCAGTTTCCATTGAGCTGCGGGGGCGATCAAGCTAATTTTTCTTCCTTTTGAACAAAAGATGTATTACTGCAAAAAACGCCTAATACACCTTTTTTTTAAGAGCACGGTTTTTTCGAGTTAAGCTCATTAAGCTCTTCTTTCATTTTTTTAATATTTTCAAGAAGCTTTTCCGAAGGTTTAGATGAGGCCATATCAATGATTTCTTCCCTAGAAATTGGTCGCATACCATAACTATCATCCGTATCATTCATTATACTTATGTGGATTGTCTGACGATCCGCAGCAGTTATTTCTGCTTCAGTTAATCCTTTTAACCGTAGTTTTTCCTTTTCTATTTGATTTAGACAATATTTTTTAATTATATTATCTTCCATTTCTTTAAGTGAATGTAAATATTTTTTATAATGCGGCTTGGGAACTTTAATACGATGAAACAACCTAAACATTTTTGCATTCCTGCCTAATTTATCAATAGTTTATTTATAATAGAATGCATCTACTTTTTTCTTCCGAGACTTCTTCAATAATTCTATTTTTTTCATAAAAATCTATAAAATTATTAATATCAGTGGAGCGAAAGTTTGCCATAGTTGCGATTTGATGAATAAAATCGAGTAATTTTTTGTTATCTTTTAGCATTTTTTTTAATGGATTTTTATCTTGTTGTTTTGATAAATCATCCACCTTATTAGCAATAGCTAAAATAGTTTTTTGAAGAGCAGCATGGTATTCATCAAAGATTGGAAATGAAAATGCAGCTTTAGGAATTGGTTTTAATGCTTCAATTTTTGGAGCAATAAGAGATTGATGAGATTCAATTAATGGATTATAGGTTACCACATTATTTTCGTTGACAACTGTGACTAATGCTCTTGCAGTATCTCTACAAAATATCCCCCTTTCTTCTGCTTCAGCAAATTCTTTTACTAAGTGAATAAAATGTTTTGGTTTGTAATGATCACTTTTTTTAGTCATGACAAATAATAATGATTCTGAATATTGCTTGATATTAATAATTTTTTCTAATCCTTTAAAAAAACAATCATAGAAAGAAGCAGAGCTATCCGGATTAGGCGAATGTAATAATATAATTCCTCGTATGCTATTAGCTTGCTGAATTGCAAGTTGGGTTAAAATTGATGATGAAAGTGATTCTTCAAAAAAAGTCCTTCTGCATTGAAATCCAGCGCATTCTAAGTAATTAAATCCTTTTTCTGAAGAAATAGCCTCTGGACAA
The DNA here is from genome assembly GCA_013287025.1 of Gammaproteobacteria bacterium. Next base: position 1,395 of record JABDEN010000031.1, read on the forward strand.
ATTGTTTCAGATGAACAACCGTGACTTATTTTAATTTTTTCTTTAACACCTACTTTTGATTCAATATATTTACTACGCGTTCTTTCATCAATTTTTTCATGTAGAGGACATCCGGTCATATAATTAATAAAAGTACTTTTGCCGCTACCCGTCGTACCAATCACCAGGAAAATATCTTTTCCTTCCACTGATTGGTATTGTTTGGCTAATTTATCAAATGAATATTTCAAATGATTAAAATTAATGGAGTACTCACGCATTTCAGTTGAAAACATTTAGTCTATCCTTAGTAAAATAACCATTTTAAGGTTACCGCGATTTAAATCAAGTTCATTTAACAAAACCATTCTTCTTTTGTTTTGTTAAGTGATGCAAATCAGGCTCCGATCGTGAACGTTTAAAAAAATGCTGATGTCTTTCGCGAATGAGAGAGGCAGGTGTAGTGCAAGCTCGAATTTTGATACTTGAAGCGGATTCTGATGATTTTAATTCATGCGGTAATTCCCTTTCTTTTCTGTAGATTTTGTATTAAAAAATGATCTTTTGTTTCATGTTCTACTTCACCTGCCGCGTAAAGCCATTGCATGAACGCATGCATGTCATCATTGATCCTGAAAAATTATTCCTTTTGGTTAAATCCAACGCAAACGACGAATGTAACTTTGCAAGGATTCACCAGTGTAAGCCATAAACAAACGATGAAAATGGAAAGATGAAAAATTGGCAATCGCCGATAATTTTTCAAGTGACAATTCCTCATTCAAATGATGCTGAATATATACAAGTGTCTTCAGAATTCTTTTTTGGTAATTTTGATTAATTTCTAAAATTTTATTCATAAAGCAAATACTGCTCTTCAAATTTTAGCCAGCGCTTTAATTTAAAATGATTGATAATATCTTATAATTAACAAACATATTTGAAAATGGTTGTATATATACTATAAAAAACAACTGCCATTTATCTAATTATATATGCTGTATCTTACAATCGATGCTTTATGACTTGGACTGCTTGTTGTATATTTTGTTCCATCATTAAATATCTGGAAATCATCATATTCCCTCGCCTTACCTGGGAATTGGATAACCAAAGAACCACACGTATAAAATGCATCCCGATCCATTGGTAAATTATTTTTTAAATCATAAATTAAACTAGAATGACCATGAATTCCAGTGCGATACCAAGTTATTGGTTGGCCGGTCAATTTACATTCTCCTTTTCTACTATTCCAATTTCCCATAACAACATCTATTTCCCCATCATTAATTGTATCATCACTGACATTTTGGACTGTCAAGGTATGGATAATTGCAGGAGTATGCGACTCAATAAAAAAAGACTGAGCAAATGCAGAAAATGAAATTATTAATAATGTGCTTATTGAAATTATAATTTTAAAAAAATTCATGATTTAGTCCTTTGTATTTTATATTGTATAAATAATTTTATTCGCGATTCACTGCATTTACATCAGTTGAGAACAATAAAATTTAATGTCTTACCTCTAACATATTCTACACTATTCAAAATTATACCTGGATAATATTTGCATTTTTATTTTTATATCTTAAGAAATTCTGCAAATATTATTATTGTTCCCCTCTAAGCAATAATCTTCATGCATTTCCAATTTATTAGTAAAAATAAAACCAACTTTTAAATTTGTATTTTTTAGTTTATTTGATTTTCCAAATTTTTTTTCAGCACCTGAACCTGACGTCATTTTTCTCCTCAAACTTCCATCTTCGTATTCAACCTCTAATATATAGGTATGATTAGCTTCTATAGGTGCCATTTCAGTATGATGATCATGGATATGAATAATTTTTACAGATTTAACAGGTTTTTGGTTGGTAAGCATAGTTATTCCTTAATTAAATGTTCCTATAAAATTTTTTTATGGTTACACAGTAATTCATTAACCAAAATAATTTGCTTGCCAAGAAAATGTGGCTGGGGAAATAAATGGTGAATGACTGGTATTCAATGTAAATATTTTATCAAATTTTAATCGAATGATATATTTATTTTGTGTTTCAGGAGAATAATCATATCCATCGATGTTTTAATATAAACTTGTCGCGATATCTTACCGCATCATACGCATCCTAGGCATATCCTCTGACACTTTGGGAGTCTGCGGTCGAGGAAAGTAAACAGATAAGGATAATATTAAAGCTCGATTCAATTCCGCATAATCGATTTCAGTATGTGCTGTATGATCAGCAATTATTTTATGGCTCTTTTTTGTATTTTCACGTGTTTTCCTTTGATCCATGATATATTGATTTTGTTGTTGTACACTCATTGTTCTAAGTTCATTCACTCTTAATTGAATTTCATTAATGATAATGTTCTTAAATTCCGCTTTTGCTTCCATAAGCTTTTGTGATCTTGAAATTTCTTTTTGCTCAGATGCAAAAGCGGGGATGCGTACCCAAGCACTAATCGATGATCTACCAACTTGCGTATCTGTACGTAAGTCGATGATTTTATCGGTCGCATAAATATCAAAACCATCGATAATTTCATGCAGACTTTCTAAGTCTTCTTTAAATTTATCGGGTTTAATTTCATCAGCTGAATCAGAATCAATTAAAGCATCAACGGAATCACAAAAATGTAGAATATCTTTTTGATCTTCAAAGGTAACACTTTTTATATTATCTTGAACAAGCTCTTTATATTCCTGTTCAAGCTTCGTTGAAAAAGGCATGACAATTCCCTCAATATACGTTTTTTATTTATTAATAAGTACAACTTAATTTTTTTGTGAACCTTAGTATAAAAAAACTAGCCATGTTTTTAAAAATTATTTTTCTTAGTTCAACAGAGAAAAATCCGTCCTATTTTTCTTTTGTTCCTGTCCTTACTCCAATACACTCCTAGCTAACATTTCTAATCCATATTTTGGTATTGTCCTAGGAATGTCTTCCGTACGTTCGATAGATTTTAGTTTTAATATTAAATTTTGTCTTTCAGATAATTCAAACGTGACAACAACTCTGGAGAAATCATGCAGACTATATGGATTACCTTTCTTCACAATCTCAGGCATTTCGCTCATAACAGAAGAAAAAATTTTTTTGATCAGCTCTGGAGTATGGCTGGCATGAATAGTAATTTGTTCGGTCTGATTATATTTATCAACTAAACATTTAATCACATGGGGTGTGGTACCAAGCTTGTGAGTCAATAATTTGACAAGCACATCATCTTCATAAGTTGTTATTTTTTTGCGTTCAAGGTTATTTTCTCTTTTTGCTTTACGCAAGCGTTCGAGTTTTTCATTCATCTTCTGAATTGATTCAGAGAGCTCATGATCGATTATATTGATTTTATCAAGATATTTTAATTCTTCTGGGGTACATTTTAAAGGTTGAGAATCTATGATTTCATTAGTTGATATCTTTGTATTTAATTGCTCCTTCGAATGATTTTCCTCGTGATATTCGTGCAAATCTTCGAAGCGAAGTGAATCTATTCTGTTAAGCATTAGCTCCTTTCCTTGTGTTATTTTTTAACACTGACTATCATTTTGATGTATAATGCATCGGTATATTCATAACTATCATTAAAATAGATCTTCTTATATTTTTTCTCAATACCGGAAAAAACCCGGTATTGTATCAAATTTTACAAACCTCTAAACTTTCTTCATTTTTTACTATAGAAATAATACGGTTGGAGAACCAATTAATGGATTCAAGAAAGAAAATGGAAGATAAACCATCAAATGGTACGGAGAATACGCTAAGCGAACAGCCTGCCTTTATACAAGGTTGGGAAGGCTCTCTGCCCACAGAACCATTTCCTGCTGGAAGACCTCTCACTCAAGCAGAAAAAGATAAAGAAAAGAATATTAAATGGCATTATAATCCAACTAGAGATCAGTACTGGTATTTATCCGAAATTCCTCGTAATAAAAAATTATATGAAAAAGCAATAAATATCGACACATCTAAATCAGTTGTAAATCTTGTGGATTATAGCTCAGATGAGGAAGAGATCGCATCAGATGAACAGGTTAAGAAAAGTGAAAGCCCAAAAATTATGGGTAAAAAATCAATATTTTCAGCACCTACTAATTCTTTGTTAACAGATGAATTATCCGCAAACATTAATTCATTAAATTCGAAAAGAAAACGATCTTGAAATTTTTAAAGAGAGCAGTTTTCACCGAAATAATTTAAGCGTTCGCAGAGGTCAATAATGTATAAATTAAAAAATATTTTCTTATTTATATTTTTAATTGGGGTTTTTATTTTTACGTCATCCATAGCAATGCCGATCGTTAAATCACAAGCATCTACCTGGCAACAAGAAGAATATGTTGAAAAAGAAAAAATATTAAACGCATTTTGGCAAGAACGAATTATCCAATATAATAAAGGCAGTGTAGATGGTTTTAAAAATGTTATTATCAATACGAACTATCCAAAAGACTTAGAATGGGAGAATAAAATCGAAATCTTATTCCAGGATGCCATTAATCAAAAAATTACATTTAATCTGTTTTTTGATACGTTAAAAAACATATCGCTCTCATATATCAGATCCATGAATCATGTTGAAAACCTACTACCTAATGATGAATTTAAAGATATAGAACCCAATATTAATAATAGCGATTTATCTGAGATTGAAGACTATGTCAAAAGTAAAAATATGTCAGTTTCATTGACATTGGGATCTGCTAAAGAAAAATTAATTACACCATATTTCTCTGAAAATTTATATGAATATCCATTTGCGATTCATTCCATTGGCAAGGTTTTTACTGGGGTATTAGCATTACTGTTGGTTGAAGATGGTATTATTTTAGAAGATGAACTCAATCAAATTGTTCAATTAGATGATGCAGTGAAACAACAATTACCTGAATTAGTAAGAGAACAACTTCAGAAAGTTACTTTACATCAATTAATGACACACAAGGCAGGATTAGGTGATTACTTAGGTGCCTATATCGACGCGATTTCTCAGGGAAAAGTTCCCGAAATAAAACAAATTGACGATTTCTTACCATTTATTGAAGATAAGACATTTCCGATCGGGGAAGAACGATATAGTAACGCAGGATTATTATTGGTGGGTTTTGCTATTCAGCATGCTTATGAAAAAAAGTTTAATGAAAAAATAGATTATAATGACCTTTTACAAAAAAATATTATTCAGAAAGTAGGCATGACATCTTTTTCACCTTGGAAACCAACTAATGGAAGATATAATTTAAATGATAATATTGCACCTTTCATCGTTGGCAGTCCTGGTGGCGGTTATTGGATGACAGCAGAAGATCTCGCTAAATTTGCGCAATGGATTTATCAAAAAGCAATGCAAGATGTTAAGTTTAAAGAGTTGCTCGAAAAATATGGCCAAGAATTTTATGATGCGGATCGTGAAATCATTTCGCATGGGGGCGCTATTCCTTCGTCCAGTGGATTTCTTTCGGTATCATTAAAAACGGGAGCCACAATCGCGCTTTTATCAGATCAACCTTCTGGAATGTCCTCGGATATGAATTTGATGATACAAGAACATTTGTTTTCGGAAAAAATCACGCATGACTATAAGTCTAATCTTGGAAATTAATTAAAATTACTATAAAAATAGTGTTTTTTATATTTTACAAAAATAAAAATATAACAATAGTAAAAATTAGCAACTGCGCCACCACTGAATCAAAAAAAAGATTTGTTTAAGGCTTTTGGACTTTGATTCAGCATTAAACTTAATTTTTTAGGAACAAAAAAACCTAAATACTCTCCTACTATTTTTTTTATTTCCGGGACGTATTTTTTTTGAGTGATTAAATCAGTCGTGAAATCTAAAATTTCATCACATTTTTGTGAATAAAACTTTGGTGGTGGAAGATAAAAACTGTTTTCTTCAGTTGATATAATAAGTCCATAATTTTCTAATGCTAACAAAGTACCTTCGCTTTTGCGTAACTTAATAAAATCAATGATTTTTAGTGAAAGTGAATTTCTATATTCAATATTCCCATTAACTGTGGTAACGATGAAATCACCGTTAGGCAGAGATGTCATCGTTGAAATTTCTGATTTAATAAATAGTTTTCGCATGCAGTTTTTGTTATTTAAATTCCAAATTGAAATTTGATTAGAACCAGCAGATTTATTAAAAGCAAGCGCAATATGATTGTTTGGCAAAGCAATAATTTTATCCATATAATTTACAGGCTTGTCTCCTTGGTTTATATAAAATGAATTAATCAGTTTTTTATTTTCAGTGTCTATTACCTGAATTTGTGTATTTCGACACCAGAAGTTTTTTGACGATAAAATAATTAATTTATTTCCATCCATGATTGCATCATGCAAATGGTATCCGTCTATTGTTAGTGTGCAAGTTTTGCTGCCATCGACATGATAAAAAGTAACTCTATTATTTTCAACATCCAAATACCCAAATTCATGAGTAGAACAACTAATCAACCTTATAGTATTACAATTATCTCGTGGTATATCAAGAACCACATTTGGCTTCAAAAATCCTTTTAAAATTTCATTAATGTTCCAGATTCCTAAACACCCGGGATTGTCGAAATCTCTAAAAAATATTGCTATAATAAATGTTTTATCAATAACAGCCACATCATAAATATGGTGGTAAGTTAACAATATGGCAAGCGTATTCATGGATTCTAAATCCATTATCTCAAGGCTGTGAAAGTCATCTTCATCGGGTAAATCTTCTTGCGGCTCTGTGAATACAATCAAATTTTCAGTTAATAAAATCATATTATTCAGAGGTCGTGTCGATATATCAGATAAAGAAGATGTTGGTAAATGTTGAGTTCGCATGATAATTCCATTTACTTAGTAAAATACATTTATTATTGTTTCCAGAGTTAAAGATTATAATTAAATTATATTAACTTATAACGCATTTTGAACTGTCAGATTCTGGATTCTCAGGCATAGGTATCACATCTTCATCATAAATGTCTAATAAATTATTTCGACGAATCATGTTCTGATTATGATGATAATTTTCATCTTTATGATTATGAAAAAAATCATCATACTTTTTAAAAGCTACGCGAGGTTCAATTTTTACATAATGCGCAGAACCGTCTTTCATCTTTAACTCAAGCTCAAGGAGATAAGCATCATCTTTTGGCACAGAAGTAGCCTTTTCATCAATAGAATAACATTTAAGTATTTTTATTGTTTGAATCGTTTTACATTTATAATATCTTAAAAACATTCGACAATCTCCCATAAATAATAGATTATTTTAAGTCAAAGTATTATCTTTTAATATAAACTTGATAATACAAAAGGTTTAATCTAAAAACGTAATGCTATTCTATCAACTGGTTCTAAATAAAATCATCTCATCGATTTATTGTAAGTTTTTGGAAAGTAATGTATTTTTTCTGGATTGATTTTTTTGATTCTTGCTTCGTAAATAATCCATTTTCAGACGGCTTAATAAATTTATCATTAGGGTTATCTTTTAAACTGCGTAACTGATCTAATGCAAGCCCTGCTTCTTCGCCCAACTTCCCAACTTTGTCCGGAACTTTAAAAACTTGTTCTGTCTGTGCTGCACTTTTGCTAGTTTTTATTAATTTTAATTTATCATTTTCTTTTTTTAATTTTTCCTGCTGTTCTTGATACCATGGATTGGTTGAGTAATCATTTGAAGTGGGTACTTTAACGTGAAAAATCAGAGACCATTCATGATCAATTTTCGATTCAAGCTTGTGAATATCTATATAATATTTTCTTAGTATATTATTTATATTAAAAAGTGCAACAATCGCATCATCACTTAAATTTTGCTTAATTAGGCAAATTTTTTCTATGCCTTCAATCCATTCATCTCCAGCATCTAAAAGTGTATCATTAAAATGTCTTTGTCGGATCAAAGACCAAATCATACAGACTTCTTCTGCTACAGCAATTTGGTAAGCTTTAGAAGATATTTGTCTTGCAACTTTACCTAACTCCTCTACTTCTTTTTGCAATACCATAAAAGATGATGGAATCATTTTAGAAAATGTTTCCCAGCTATCTGTTATTTCAATTTTTTCTAATGTTAACTTAGATTTATTGATTAAATTTAATCTATCTGACAAAAATCGCAGATTTTTCAAATATTTTTTCAAAAACGGGTCATATTCTGCGTTGCTAGCATTTTTTTTATTAGTCATCGTACAAAAAAATCTACGGGGAGATCCATTGATCTTTCTATTTTCCGCATTTTTGAACTCTTGCGGGATAAGTTCATAAACATCATTATAATATTTTTTAATAATTAAATTCACATTATATACCGCAATATCATCTCCATGCGGATCAATCAAAGCGCTTTCTTTTATTACCTTTTCTTTAAAAAGCACTTCTAATCTTTTCTCCCATAAATTGACAAGATCACGAAATTCTTCATTAAATATTCTAGCGCTTTGAAGTGTGGAAATTGTTCCATTTCTATCAAAAGATGCGAGATATTTGGCCTCACCAGCTAAAAATTTTGCAATGCTCCCTAAATCAGGGTCTATTTTTTTTGTAATAATTATCTGACATCTATTTGTTTCAGCAGCTATCATCCACCAGTTTTCATCTGTATTCAATTTTCTTATGGTATCTGTAGATACAGGCAAGTCTGATCGAATATTTTTCCAAAGCAATTTTAAAATAGAACGATATGGATGATCTTCGTCAAACTCCGATATTTTTTTATTTTCATCTAAGAATGTCTTACTGCTGAACGCTCTAGTATGATTATATTTCATGATATCTGTAACTAATTTTCTACTCGTAATAGTTGAAATACCCTGTTTAGTTTTCGTGATATTGAAAACAGATTTTAGAAACTGTGGTGTTTTTCTTAACATAATCCATTCCTATTAATTCAACGTTAATTTACTTTCCTTTGTTTTTATTTAAGGAAAACACAACCATATCAGCGGTTTCTTTTATAGGTTTCTGATTTGATTTATCAATTTCTATACCTTTATTATTTTTTGTTACTCTAAAGAAATATAACGAACGATATGGATCAAATTCCCATTTGATTTTAGCAGATAAAGAATCTCCTACTTGCCTATTAATTTTATCCAATTCTTCTTGAGAAATAATTCGACCATCCTGAATATCAGGGACATATCCTTGATTCCATTTTTGTGTCAAATCACTTTTTTTAAACTTCTTTAGCTTTAATTTAATCATTTCAACTTTTTGTGCTTCAGTCAAATCAACATGTGTATGAATATCTTTAACTGGTTCTTTCAATATGCTAAATAATTCGTTTTGACAACCTTTAGGAAATGACAAAAATTCTTCAATAGAAAATAAATTTTTTTTTAATGCCCAGGTACCTCCAGTAATATCATATACAGAAGAATGCCACAATAAATTGAGTAAATCAGTTCGAGAATGACTTGGCATTAATGCATATTTTTCAAAATTTAGATAACCTTTTCTCACCAATTGATTTAAATGCTCATATTTTCCAGCAACAACACCTCCATGATTATCATCATGATCAATTTCATTAAAAATAGCCTCACTTAGTTCCTTTCTAATTTCAGGACTAAATGATGCCCATTTTTCATCTGTGATAAATATTTTACGGTGAGAGAATGGTATTTGTTTTTTCATTGCAAAGTTTCTAGAAATTATTTGTTCGAGCTCATGTAAACAAATTCTAATTGCACCGCGTATATATTCAATTGCTTCTTTTTGTGCAGGATGATAAAGAACTTCAGCTTCAAAATTACTTTGTGTATTACCGAACATTTTTAGTAATGAGTCGGAATCAGGCACATTGGGTAAACCCTTTTTAAGTAGTATTAAATATTCGATATAAACTGCAATATTCTCAGCATAGATGGCAAGCTTTCCTGATTCTTTGAACAGAGGAATTGTAGATTTTCTAATGTCCTCGACATAGCGTTCTAGTTGATTAATATTAAGTCTTGAATGTTCATCTAGAATAGTTATGGAACTAAAAAACCTACGTGTTGTAGATAATTCGCCTTTAGCACCTAGTTTCTCAAATCGCCTGTTGGCTAAAGGTCGTAATGAAATATTTCTTGAGCTAATTTGTATGGTTGCCCCAAAAATTGTTTTTGAACTAAATATTTTACTCATTAATCGCGATGTACTTCTTAACATTATCCTGCCCCTACTCTAGTATTAAATTTTATATTCTTTGCCTCTGTTTTATTTTCACTATTCAATGAACCTGGAATTGAGCTAGTATTTTTAAATACACCTAATGTTGAAGGCTTAGAAAATGGCGATGTGGATTGATAACTAGAAATTATTCTGGCCATTTCATTCCTATCCTCAATCGAAAAATCAAAACTGGATCCAAGGCTACAAAATTTCTTATATTCTAAATCAACAGTGTGATCGGTTGTTTTCTTTAAGCAAAAGAAGAAATGATCAATAATTTATGGTTTAACTATTTTTTGAGGTAAATCAATTCATCTTTATTCGTTTTGGAATGAAATGAGCAATAGTAATAATAAATAAAAATGAATACAATACCGGTTTTTTTCCGGTATAAACATTTATTAAACTAAAATCATTAATATTATTGATGCAATTATCCTTAATAGAAAAAATAATATGAATTTTGACACGCATCCTGATTTAATCATTCATCCATATCTGAATGGGATTAAATTAATCAAACCAAATAATGAACTTGTTTCATATCCCAATATCTGTAGTTTATTTGCAATGCCACTCATGGTTTATTTTGTTGGATTTGATGCATCATACGTAGATGCAAACCATTTCATCCGCCTCACAAATATTCCAGGAAATCAAGGCTATTATTCTGATAAAGATTTAAAAGGAGCACCATTCTCAAATATTTTTAAAAAAGAAACCGTTCAAATGCTAAGTTACGAAAATAATAATTTATTAAATACCAAAAAATTAACCATTTATGAAGAAATCGATACTCGACGTTTAGATGATCTTTCCTTTTCTTCTCTATCATTCAAATTTCCAATATTTGATTCAAAAGATAAAATCATCGGTGTTTTTGGAATATCTGCATTAACAGATAAGTTGGTGTTTAAAGAAGCTGAAAGCTTAGCCATTTCAATGGAACGAATTATTCAAACGGGTCTACTTTCTCCGTCAAAAAATATTTTGCCAGGATTTCACATAAATGATGTATATTTTTCACAACAAGAAATTAAATGCCTTCGTTTATTGATTGCTGGTAAAACTATTAAATTAATAGGGAAACACATGTCTCTTTCACCGCGCACTGTAGAATATTATTTAGATAATATAAAGCAAAAACTGAATGTTAAAACAAAATCTGAGTTGATTGAAAAAGTTCTTCAGCATATTTGGCCCGAGATTTTACTATAATGGATTTTTATAAAAATAAGATACTAATGGATATGGGAACACACAATCGCAACATCTATTAAAAATCTCGCTTAAAAGTTGTAGGAGTTGCGGAAGATGAAGTACTTTCTGGTAAAGTCGAACGAGTAGAAGCTACCGAAATATCTGATACCAACTTCTCAGCAATCGTCTTAGCATTATTATTCATAGAATATACATGGTCAAAAGATAGGTCGCGACGAACAGTTAATAATTTTGATGTTGGCACATCTTCTAATTCTTTCTCAGAAAATCCAAACTTTTTTCCCAGGGATTGATACTCTGCTGTTTTTACCGTCTCACTTGTTGGGGTGGAATGTTTAGAGACCATTTGTTCGATCTGTAAAGTAGATATATTACCGCAAGAGACGGTTAATTCTTCTTTATTTTCAACAGTAGTCATCGCGGCCAATTGCTGAAAAGGTAAGAGACCGGGCCTTGCATCGCCTTTGGCTCGCCTATCTTCAATATTCATATTAAGCACGCTTTATATTTACAGTTAGGTCGTCGATTTGTGTCTCAGTATAAGTGGCTGCATATTGCATTATCTTTCCGAGATCTTCTTTTTTTTCAAGCAATTGCTCTTGTTTAAATAGCTTTTCTTCCAAGGCTTCTCCCCATTTCTCCTGCAATTTTTCCTCAATGCCATCATAGCTTACTATCTCTATATCTTTGAATTCATCAAAACTTCCTTAAACGGTTGGATACCGCTACCATAAATTTAACGAAGTTTTGTTTGGTGGCGTGGGTTTTAGGTGGAGTTCATTCTCCACCTAAAACTTAAATTTTGTACCGAAGGTACTCATTATTGACTTTTAAGCTAAAGGACGACTAATTCTTTTACTTTTCTCTTTCAACAATTACATCTAACTCATAAGAACGGCCTGAAGATGAAAGTTTAATCTTACCTTCTTGATTAGGCAGCACAATAATTTGAGGTTTAGAGTAAAACGTTTCTTGGCCATCTTTATATTGAATATCATAATCTAATTGAACGGTGTTTTTGGACTGAAATTTGGTGTTATTTCTTGCTATTAATTCAACTCTGAGACCTTCTGATCCTGCATTATTGGTATTGGTTAATACGATAAGCGCTTTCTGATTTGATTTAGAAATAATAACGGGTTTAGCAACGATTTTTCCATCAATAATGATTTTAGATGTTATCTTAAAGACGCTATTGTCTTCGGGAATACTGCTTGCCATTCCAATCGCTGTTGAACCAATTAAAAATATAGCAACGCTTAATACTGAAATAAAAAATCTGGCACTTCTTTTTTTCTTTTTCATAGCTGAGAATCTCCTTATAAGAGTCGAATCTGTAATGTTATTAAAAATAAAGTTTTTAGACTGCTTGCATGTCATAGCTAAAAGAAGATTGCCATATTCCTGAATATCAGCGTCTGTATCTTTACAGGTATTGAGATCACATAAAATTTCCATTTCCAATTCAAACCTTTTATGTAAATAATATATCCATGGTGAAAAAAATAAAAAGGCTTGAACAATAAGAGATAATAATTTCCATAGAGAATCATTTTGTTCCACATGTATTTTTTCATGTGCCAAGCTTATTTGAATTTCCCTTTTTGTCCATTTCAATTCCGAATCTGAAGGAAAATAAATTTTAGCTTTGGGGAATCCAAAACTAATGGGAGTTTTGATGTTTGAATTCAGAAATACAGGCAGTCCTTGAATAAATATTTTTTTTGATAATTGAAGTTGTTTTTTAGCACCGAAATATGAGCATACAATTCTGCATAACATCATGCAAACACCTATACCGTACACAAGGATGATATAAAATGAATAACTCATTTCATTTTCTGAAGGCATCATAGGAAGTATTTGCGTGAGTTTTATATCAGTAAGTTGAGGGGGTATGATGATAACTAATTCTTTTAAAAAAGTTAAATTAAACAGGTTGATAATCACGGGTGCTAACAATAGCGTCATTAAACTTACTTTAATAAAAGCAATTTTTTGTCTTGGAACAATATTTGCAAAATCAAGAATTTGTAGTAAAGCTAAAACAACTAAGCTTATAACTGATAATGAAATAATAAAGAAAATAATATTCATTCTATCAATCCTTAAGTAATTGCTTTAAGGTTTCAATTTCAGCTTCGCTTAATTGCTCATTTTCAACCAAGTTTAAAACTAATTTTCCGGGACTGCCTCCAAAAAGACGTTTAGCAATTCTTTTTACTTCTGAGATCAAAAATTTTTCTTGTTGAAGAACAGGCAAATATAAGAATGCTTTTCCTATTTTTTTATGACGAATGTAGCCTTTTTTCTCCATGGCTTGAACTAAAGTAAGAAGCGATGTATAAGCTGGCTTAGGCGTCCTTTGAAGAAAATCCAGAATATCGGATATTTTTAATGGAGACTGAGTCCATAAAATTTGCATGACCTCAAACTCATTTTCTGTTAAACCTGGTTGTCGTGGTCTTGGCATAATGTGTCCCTTTATTTAGCATAAATATGATTGAAAATTAAATTCGCGTCATTAGTTGAAACAATAGTTAAACCAGAACCTGTCATAATCAAGCTTTTTTTATCGCCTTTTTTTTCAAAAATATCTACTTTAATGTTATCAACTTGTGGGTCATTGACTGATACAATCATCGTGCTAAGTGCGATTCCTTTTATATCTTGTTCATAAGGAGTATTAATATGCTGTATTTGCTCGCTTTCTAAAAAAAAATGAATAACACGATATCCATTTTTACCTGTCACAACATATGAACCCGTGAAAGGTACTATAGGTTTAGCTGGGTTTTGAGAAGTAATCCTTAAAATATAATTTTTTTCAGTAGGGAAATGAATTTGTTCTGCGTGAATAGTGCTTGTCGCAAAAAGACACAACGCAAAGAAAAATATTTTGAAAAATTGATTTATCATTGATAGCTTCCTTATTGATAACATCTACTAGTTAACTAGTATAAATAAATATATATTTTATGCAACTAGTTAATTAGTAGATATTTAGGGTTCTTCCACATAACCTTATGATAGTGCTTTCGCAAAAAGGATTTGCTTTTTGCCTTATGGGAGGTAGTAACACACATCCCGGCACCACTGCCATTGAATTAAGGAAGTTTTGCTTAGAAAACATGCTTTCTCTTCCTTTTTTGATAGTTCATGGATTGTGTATCTGATATTTTTTTGCGAGGTAGTAAGCATTTGCCAATGTAAATTGTTAAACACTTACGTTGTAATCTTATAAAAATTTTATATTTTTAAAAACCCTTTTTTAAATCCACAATATTCTTGTTTAGAATCTAATTGTTTATTTATTTCATAGGGGGTTGATCTACATCGACACTAATTTCAATATTTTTGTCGCTGAAGAAATTTGATCTTGGCTGCATATCCTTAGTTAAATTATATGATCGTTTATCAATTAAGGTATGCTTGAAATTATTGCATAAATAATCGGGGGCCCATCTGGTGGGCCATCTATAAGGTAAAAAAATTCTGATAACTCCGCTTTCGTACACCACTCATCAATCATGTATGAAGTAGCTGATTTTATATCCCCTAATATTGAAAAGACTATCCCGTCATGGTGTAGAAAACGTCGCAACTGCAACAAATTTTCAACAAAGCGCCAACTTTTAAATATCTATCAATTCTATCATATTGGCTACGATCTTTCTTGTTAATCTACTATTATTGACTTCACTAAATAATGGTTTCAGAAGAGTAATGTATTCGCTTACTTCAACCAAACAAAAAAATATAATATCATTTTTAAATTCGATTCTTTTATCAAATTTAAAAAATAATTTTAAACATTGATTTCTAAATTTTTCTTTAATTGTTTGCTTGATCTCTATAGGAATACTCGATGATTTTTCCTCATCATTGTAAAATGATAGGTTTTTCGTTAACATACGAATAATCGTGTTAAGATGTTTTAAACGCCTTTCTTCAATATCGATTAAATTCAAAATTTCACCTAAAAGAAATCCAACACAAGCAAAAATTTTATTGCTATCATCAATATGTATATCCAAAAAAATATGCTTGGAAATAAGAATGGAATTTCGAACTAAGGCACGTGATAATTCTTTGATATTAGAAACATTAACGACGGGTATTGTTATCAATAATTTTTCATATTCTTCTAAATTCCACTCATCCACATTGACTTCAATTAAACGACTTTTTTGTTGCTCTCTTAATTGATGCTGGATATGTGGTAAATTTGAAAAACCATGAATATATTCTAGTAATTTATTGAATTCGGCTTCTTGCTGAGGATCAAAAAGAAAAGGATAATTTTTTTTTAAATCCATTAATCCTTCAAAATTATTATTAACTATATAGTCTTTTTTTTTGGAAAAAAGGCTTTTAATTTCTTGGAGTCCGAGATCATCAAATGTTCTCATATTTATTATCTTTTTAAGAAAATCATCAGAAAGTATATTTAATATCATATACAGACAAAATGCCTATCACAACTAAATTTTTTAATTTAATATCTCTCCGAAAAAAGTGTATTTGAAAGATTCTAAAAAAATATTTGATATCTTACACTAGTACATTGAATCACAAATTCTGACCCCCTAAAATCTTAGGGACAATTTATATAAATATTAAACACCAGTGAAGCTAAGGATACCAAAAACGCAGCGGCAGATATCCAAAGCGCCTTATTAGCCCTGGAGTTATTTTGAGCCTCCATGACTTTGCGATAAAATGTATCATAATCAATGCCATCAGAAGAAGCGGGGTCAATTCCGAGTTTTTTTGCTTTTTTAAAAATATCCATCAAAGTGATCTACAATATGTTTTTCATGAGAGAAAGTGTGTTAACCTTTTGCGCTCACTACAGCGGCAAAAAACAAGAATAACACACATGGAAAAGTATATCGTAAAGCTTACACAAGTAGAACGTGAATATTTATTATCTTTAATCAAGAAAGGAAAAACATCAGCTTATAAGCTAACCCATGCACGAATTTTACTAGAAGCGGATGAAAATAGTGGCGAAGAAAAGACAGATGTAGAGATAGCAGAACAACTTCATGTTGGGGCAAAAACTGTAAAACGAATTCGAAAAAATTGGTAGAAGAAGGCTTAGAAGAAGCCCTATCTCGTAAGCCACACATAAGAACTCGAAGCAGAAAAATAAATGGAGAGGAAGAGGCATATTTAATTGCATTAACTTGTTCTCAACCACCAGAAGGTAGAAGTCGGTGGACTTTAAAATTGTTATCTGATCGAATGGTCGAAATGGAAGTTATTGGTTGAACCACTTAAAGGGAAGCGAAAATTAAAAATTACTGATCAACGAAAAAAACTTGATTGGGCGCATTTTATTAAAGAATTAGTCGATGAAGATTATCCAAATGCAGAGAAAATTATTTTAGTTGCAGACAATTTAAATACTCATACAGGCTCGTCACTTTATGAAACATTTGCTCCCGCTGAAGCAAAAAGGATTTTGGATAAACTTGAAATCCATTACACGCCAAAACATGGAAGCTGGTTAAATATTGCAGAAATTGAATTTAGTCATTTAAGTCGGCAGTGTTTAAATCAGCGCATTCCTGATAAAGAAACATTCATTCAAAAAACATCAGCGTGGAATAGAAAAAGAAATGAAGAAAATGCAATCATTGATTGGCAGTTTACGACTGCTAATGCCCGTATCAAATTAAAAAAACTGTATCCTGTTATTCGGGAGGGTCAGAATTTGTGATTCAATGCACTAGTACAAACAACCTTAAAATTCATTTCAGAGGTTTGGGGATTTATCAAATGAAAGCTCATCTTCTTCATCAGGCTCCGGAGGTTTTATATTTTCTAAAAGATTGACATTATCTTTATTAAACTTATATAAAACTAATTGACATTTTATGCTAGCCAAGTCTTGATGTTGCCCCGAAAAAACGGACACTGCACTAAGCAACTTTTTGCGCTTCGAAGCATACAGGACTCAGGTAACCAAGTCTAGAGTGAAGTCGCATTCGATTGTAATAAACATCTATATATTCAAACACGTGATTTTTGGCTGCTGCGCGCGTCAAAAATTTTTCTCCATGAATAGCCTCGACCTTGAAACTATGATTCCAGCTTTCCATACTGGCATTATCATAACAATCGCCTCGCTTGCTCATGCTACAAATAAAGCCATTTTCAGCCAATAGTTT
>JABDEN010000032.1 GCA_013287025.1 Gammaproteobacteria bacterium
CTACTCGCCCATGTGGCTTTTTGTATCCCATTTGTGGTATTAACGGTTTATAGTCGAATTGTATCTTTTGATGAATATATTTTTGAAGCGGCAAAAGATTTGGGCGCGCGCGATTTCACGATTTTAACACGCGTTATTTTACCGTTATTGTGGCCTGCTTTACTATCAGGTTGGTTATTAAGTTTTACTTTATCCATCGATGATGTATTAATTAGTTATTTTGTGGCAGGTCCTGATTTTGATATTTTACCTTTAAAAATTTATTCAATGGTGCGACTTGGTGTTAAACCTGAAATTAACGCACTTTGCACTATCACCTTTGCTTTAACTTTATTACTAATTATTCTTTCCCAATTTTTCTTAAGGAAAAAACCGTGAGATTTTTTTTTGGATTTTTCTTAACGTTTTGGTTTTTGTCGGGATTTGCCAACGAAAATATTTTAAATGTTTACACGTGGTCAGAAGAAATTCCTGAAAAAATTATCAAGCAATTCGAAAAAGAAACCGGCATTGAAATCAATTATTCTTCTTTCGACAGCAATGAAATTATGTTCGCCAAGCTTCGCACGAATCGAAAAGGATATGATGTCGTTGAGCCCTCTAGTTATTACATCGAACGAATGCAGCGACAAAATATGCTTCAGGTATTGGATAAAACGCAGTTACCGAATTACAAAAATTTGGATCCATTTTTTTTAAATCAAAGTTATGATCCGGATTCTAAATACAGCGTTCCATTTTTGTGGGGTGTGACAGGTATTGTGATTAATACCGATTATTATAAACCAGAAGATGTGAAGCGCTGGTCGGATTTTTTATCTCCCAAATTTTTTAATCAATTAATGCTGCTCGATGAAGCACGCGGTGTATTTTCACCTGCTTTACGTATGCTCGGCTATTCTGTGAATGATACAGATCCCACACATTTACAGTCTGCTTTTCACAAATTAAAACAACTTCTCCCGAACGTGCGTCTATTTAATAGTGATGCCGCCGTGTCGATTTTAATTGACGAAGATGCGAATATTGGCATGGCCTGGAATGGTGATATCGTTAAAGCCGTTCATGAAAATCCTAAATTACAATTTATTTTCCCAGAAGACGGTTTTGAAATGTGGGTGGATAATTTTGTCATTTTAAAAGATGCGCCACATAAAAAAAATGCTTATCGTTTTTTAAATTTCTTATTACGCCCCGATATTGCAATGGCCGTTAGTCTTGAAGTCACCTATGCGACCGCCAATGCGGAGGGACGTAAATTGCTCCCTTCTAAGTTGAAAGATAATCCCATTCTTTATCCCTCGTATGCCGTTTTAAAAAAAGGAGAATTTCAATCTGACATTGGCGACGATGCCGCGGGATTGATTGAAAAATATTGGGAGTTGTTGAAGATGGGGGGGTGATCTTGGTTAGCATTACTTGGATGGATTTTAATTTTATAAAATGGAGAATTTATGGTTTGTCATGTATGCCTAGAGCCTAACACCAACTACGAACAAATAGAAAATTTTACTAGGTATAGATGTGGAACATATCAGTTAAGAATTATTAATCCACCAAGAATAACAAACGAATCATGTCGTTACATTGTTAGCGGACATATTCGAGAAAATCAAAGTCCTCACAAACCATTCGAACTCACGCAAGCTATTATTGATAGATTAGAAACTATGCCTAAACCCACCTTTGAACACAATGTGATTAGATTAATGCGTTATATTGAATTTAAAACTACTTATTATGGAGAACCAATTGAAATTGATACACGCAATTTCTCAAGTACTCCTGAGTTAATTGCTATTTGTTATGCACACACTATAAATGAAGTAGATTTTCTACGGCGTTATCTTTATTTAGAAAAACTAATATCAGAGGAAAAAGGTGGTTTTTACGCATTAACTTTCAAAGGATTTAAATATCTAGAATCTCTAAAAAATAATATTAATTCTGATTTATGCTTCTGCGCTATGTGTTTTGATGAAGACTGCAAAGGGATTTTTGATGATCTCCTTGAACCCGCCGTTAGAAATGCGGGTTGGAATATCCAAAGAGTTGATCAAACTCACTATCATGAAGGTGTGATGGATCAAATCATAACACTGATAAGAGAAAGTAAATTTGTTATTGCTGATCTTACAAAAAACAAAAAAGGTGTTTATTTTGAAGCAGGTTTTGCCAAAGGGTTTGGTAAAGAAATCATTTTTACATGTAAAGAGGAAGATATGAAGGAATTACATTTTGATGTTCGACATTATAATTTCTTAGTATGGTCTGATAAAGATTTAGAAAAAGGAAAAAAAGAATTAAAAGCGAGAATTACCGCTACTATAGGGTACGGTCCTCATAAAAAAATAGATGGACCTTTAAAAATGGCCATTAATCAATAAATTCCATTATAATTTTTTTACAGGAATTTCGTCAGGATTCAGCCAAAAAACTTCGCCATTTTTTGAACCGCATACAGGATTTCCGGCTTGTTTATGCTTCAACAGAGCCTCATTGATCGCAAGTTGAAGAATTTCAAGAACTTTTTGGGGGTCATTCATAACTTTAAAAATTTTGTCTTCATCTTTTTTTGGGTTCATTGTATACCTCGTTTAATCTTTTCCAAAAAATATGGTTTTGAATCTCTAAAACATCTTTAATTTTAGATGCAATTGAAGTCGGATTGCCTACATTTGTATTATCGTACATTTGCCAGGAATCCGCTATAGGTAAATATAAATGGAAGAAATTTTTAAGACCTCCGCTATATCGCCTCCGAATGGTTTCTTCTGGGACAAAATGACCTCCCATTTTCACCCTTTCATTTACACGCGAAACAGCAAGATTAGAACAATCTAAAGCTAGAAAAATAAGATGAAAAAAATAACCGTCTTTCTTAAGATTCTTAATCCATGGCGCAAAAGAACGACTCGCTAAAGTAGTTTCGAAAGCAAAATTTTCCTTATTGGATGCTAAAAAATGCATTCTTTGAAGCATAGCTCTCCCGGCTTGGATCGCAGCTTTTTCAGGTGCAAAAGCACTAAGACCAGCCGCAATAGTATCAGCATTAACAAAATGACTTATTTCTAGGCTTTTATTTAATAATATGGGGGCAGTTGTAGTTTTACCTGCACCATTAGGTCCTGCAATAACAATAATATGCGGCATTACTCACCTATTTACATTCGTGATTATTATGATTTTCCTCAAATTCGTAAGCAATAACTCGCTTGATAGCGGTTGCCTCTGTTGTTTCTAATATTCCCTCTTCTTCTAAAAAACTATCTAGAGTTGAACCGCGATGCTTTTTCGTTGGTTGGACAATCTCATCAACTTTTTTGGAATCAGTCATAATTTCACCATTACCTTAAAATGCACCTTTTTTAACTTTTGAATGATATGAAAGATCATAAATAATGATTTACTCGTAGGATTACCATTTGGACTTAACATTCTCATAATACTTTTTGGATTTTTTTCCATAAATTTCGCAAGTACTTCGAAAGTTATTGTTGCGTTAATATAATCACGAAGAATTGCTTTTCCGGCATCAATATCACCTGTCAATAATTCAGAAATGGCTTCCGTCAACATTGCTTCGCAGAATTTTTTGTCTTTTTTAGCGCGCATCATAATTGTTGATTTAAAATCTTTCGTTAACACCATATTTTAACGCTCATGTTTTTCTTTAATATCGATAGTAACATTTAAGTTACCAATTTTCAAGGTTCTCCTTGAAGTAAGATAATTCTTTGACATATTGGACAAAAAATTTTATTTTCAAATTGTTTTTCCCCCATAAAAAAAATATGATATAGCGAAATTATATTTTTTAATTTATCAACGAGGCATTAATAATTATGTACACTCACTTGGTTAAAGGGGGCACGGTTGGTCTCACTATTACCAGAAGATTACTCAGGAATATTACTGGCATTCCTGGATATGTGATTGACTTGATATTAGGTGGCCTGTGGACTAACGAAGACTATCGGAACAGTTATACGCCTTACTTAGATAACGTGCGAACGAGTCCTTGGCGGGGCGCGTTTGGTTATATTGGAGATATCATCGGAATAGTGGTAGGAGCCATTAGTGGGGCCATTATTGGAGCTGCATTATATTTTCCGGATCGTGCGATATTGCTATTTTCTCAAGCTTATCGAGCTATCAGAGATGACTTGAATACATTTGCTGAGATGGTGGGCACACATTCTTTTTTTAAAGCATTACTTTCATTTCAACTTCCAAGTAATTATATACAAAAATGCTGGAATATTTCTGTTGGTATTACCGCAGTCAGTATTGGATTACTATTGTATGGTATCCTAAGACTGATTGAAATTGCTCTCCCTATTGGAAATTTTTTATCTAATACCTTCTGGAAACTAGGTGGATTAATTGGTGGCGTGGTAGGCGCAATCATATCACTTGCCGCTTTTCCCGTCTTACATTTATCAAACAAAATGCTAGATTTATACGATCGATTTCGTGAAGGCGTGAGAAATGTCGTTGCATTTTTTTACGCGAAAACTAATCAAAAATTGTACGTGCAAAACGATGGTCCTTGTCTTCCAAACTTTATACATTCGGATGAGTTTCGACAAAAAGTTACAGAATTTAAAGATAAAAATACGACCACCATTCTTTTTGGCACATTAAACCCGTCTCAACCAGGCGATGCCAAAGTGATCAACGAAAATGTTTTAGAATGCCCTATTACACAGTCTGAGTTTGTGGATCCCGTCATTGATAGACATGGTCATACTTTTGAAAAAGCCGCCATTCTTGGTTGGCTTCATAATAATGCGACCTGTCCGCTGGGTAGAGAATTGTTAAATCCAAAAGATTTAGCACCCAATCTCGCAGTGAAATCTATCGTCGAAAGTAAAGCATTAAACAGAAGATAAACATTGAAATTGAAAAATGCTCTGTCATTGCATAGGCAATGTTTTTTATTGACGCTTGAATAAACTGGATGTCAGCTTGTAATTGTTTGCGCTTTTTCAATGTATCAAGAAATAAAAAACCACGACGAATGCTAGTGTGTCCTCAGATTGATGACGCTTGAATAAACAGAACGTTTTCTTTATTTAGTGGGCGGAGGTGCCATGTTAACCATATTATTTTCATTAATCTGCAAATTAAAACTTTGATCGCCCCCAACGGTAACGCCAGGACTGCTAGAAGTGAGGTCGCCTGTGCTTTTCCAATTTGATTGACTCCCTCCTACTGAACATCCTATCACTGTCATTGATACAACAGGATCGTGTGTGTATAGCGGGGTGCCAGAACCGGCGGAGTAATCGAAGCATTGGGTAAAAGGTTTTTTACCTGTGCTTGTGGTAGCCATTACTTGAAAAACAGTCGTATCATTTCGAGAAGTAGATTGTTGAAGCTTCTGTAAAAAGCCTGGATCTATAGTAATTACATTACTAATCTCAGCAAAGACAACTTGCTCTGTTGTTAAAAATGCCATGAGCGTGAAGATCAAGATTTTTTTATTAGCCATTATCCACTCTCCTTTTTGATCTTGTTAAAACTATTCTATCACGTTCTAAATAGTTAAAAAAAAATCATAAAAACTATATTTGATCAAAAATAAACATTATTGCCCTTCAACTTCTCGGATGCTATTCTCCGAAAAAATTCTCATACAAGGCTAAATATAATGAACAATTGGAATGGCTTAGATTTTTTTATTTTTCTCATTTTAGCACTCAATACTATTCAAGGTATGTCGCGAGGCACTGCGAAAGAAATTATTTCTATGATGTGTTTGAGTATTGCATTAATATTCGCGATTAAATTTACTATTCCATTAACCAATTTTTTTAATAGTTCACCGTTAGTGCATACGGTGATAAAAACCCCCATGGTCCAACGATTTATGCAGGCGATTGGTGCGGGTACGTTAACCTTAGAATTGTTATATGAAACCATGTATTCCATTAGCTTGCTTATTTGCTTCGTGGGAATATTTACCATATTAGAAGCAGCCCTCACGACAACTAGCATTGTACAAACACTTCCTTTACATCAAATCTTAATTAATCGCAAAGTCAGTAGCGCGATTGGGCTCACGCGAGGATATATCATTGGTTTGATATTTTTATCGATTCTTACCTTACACATTGCGGATACGCAGCAAAAATTTATTCGTGAATCTTTTTTTGTAAAGTTATTTCATAATCAAACCGCGCGTTTAGATCGAATTATTCGCAATCAAAAACCAGAGGATTATAAGAACCTTTATAAAGATCAGCCGGATTTGGCGTATTTTTCGAATTAGCGAACGGTATTTTGTCATGCCAGCATGCTTTCCGCTTCCATCCAGGCGGCTTCGCTAAATGCCCACTGGATGCCAGCTAAAAGCATGCTGGCATGACAGCGTAATGCGTAAGAAACTATCCACTATTCACTTTCATCATGACATATGGATTATAGGCTTCCGTTTTAAATCCGTATTTTTGGTACAGCCCATGCGCGTCTTCGGTCATCAAGAACCAACGGAAAATACCCTGCAATGAATAATGACTAAATAAGTACTTCATGAGCGCCTTTCCGACGCCCTTCCCCCGATGTTCATCATCGATAAAGACATCCCACAAAGAAGCGAATTCAGAATAATCCGTAATCACTCGAGAAAATCCTACTTGTTTTCCTTCATAAAAAACCCCAAAACATACCGAATTTTTAATAATAAAAGGAAATCGTTCTGCAGGAAGACCTGTCGAATATCGAGAAGGTGTACAGAGTAAATTATATACATATTGTAAATCAATTTTTTTCTTATTAGCTGAGAACGTGTATTCACCAAAGTTTGCATCAGGATAAGTTCTTCGAAAACTCATATGGGATCCTTGTATTGTGATCTTATTTTAATCATGTTTTGCTGGCGCGATTTATATTTACAGTATAGAATAACTCGCTATTTTACGTAATCCAAACCTGGAGTAAAACCATATGAAAAGAATTTTCACATTAATTATTTGCTTAGTGGCATCTTTTAGCATCATTGGATGTTCGAATATGTCTAAGCAAGATGTTGGAACGGTATCCGGCGGTGTAGTTGGCGGTCTTCTCGGCAGCCAATTCGGCGGTGGAACTGGAAAATTATTAGCCATTGGCGCAGGCACCCTCGCAGGCGCATTGATCGGTGGATCCATTGGTAAATCGATGGACGAAACCGATAAATTGAAAACCCAACAAGCGTTAGAAACACAACCCGTTGGTCAACCCGCTTATTGGCAAAATGCCAAAACTGGTGCGCAATATACTGTCACCCCAACCAAAAACGTGACTGTGCATGGTAATCGTTATTGCCGTGAATATCGTACCACCGCAGTGGTTGCAGGAAAAAATCAACAAATCTACGGCACCGCATGTCGTCAACCCGATGGCAGCTGGAAAGTCGTGAGCTAAAACTCAAAAAAGCCGGTTAACCCCGGCTTTTTTTTATCAAAAACTTCTGGAAAATAAAAATGATGAAAAAAATTGGCTTTATTGGTCTTGGCATTATGGGCAAACCCATGGCCAAAAATTTATTAAACGCAAAATTTCCACTTTATTTCTACACTCGACGTCCCGAGACAGAAACAGAATTCGTTGAAGCAGGCGCGATCGCTTGTAGCTCTCCCAAAGAACTCGCGTCGATGGTTGATGTCATGATTACGATGGTCCCCACAACACATGATGTGGAAGAAGTGATATTCGGTAAAAATGGGATTGTACATACCGCGACTCCCGGTTCGATCGTCATTGATATGAGCACGATTTCGGCTTCAGCCACCAAAAAATTCGCAGAAAAATTAGCGCAACATCAAATCGATATGTTAGATGCGCCGGTTTCAGGCGGTGAACAAGGTGCGATTAACGGTTCTTTATCCATCATGGTGGGTGGGAAGGAAGAGGTCCTATCAAAAGTTAAAAAAATATTTTCCGCAATGGGTAAACAAATCGTGCATATTGGTGATCATGGCGCCGGCCAAACCGCCAAAGCATGCAACCAAATCATCATTGCAGAAACCATTATCGCCGTTGATGAAGCACTGCGCCTCGCCAAAAAATCTGGCGTTGATCCCGCAAAAGTGCGCGAGGCATTGCTTGGTGGTTTTGCTGCCAGTCGGGTGCTCGAAGTTCACGGCAAACGTATGTTAGACGGTAATTATGAACCCGGATTTAAAGCGAGTTTACATCGAAAAGACATGCATCTTGCATTAGATGAAGCACATCATGCAGGGGTTTACATACCTGCCGCAAAATATGCAATGCAATGCATTGATCAACTGGTTATGAAAGGTCATAGCAATCTCGATTCATCCGCAATTCATTTACTCACCGAGGAGTAATTTTTCATGGGGAAAACAAAAGTTTCCCATGCTTGCCAATCTTGTGGTGCCCAGTATCCGAAATGGTCTGGGCAATGTTTAGGATGCGGTGCATGGAACACCATCGTTGAAGAAATCACACCTGTCATTCGTCACTCACGCCATCAGGGTTATACAGGACTTGAACCTGCAATTATTAACATGTCTGATGTCGCGTTACACGATGAAGCGCGTTTATATACGGGCTTAAAAGAATTAGATCGTGTATTGGGTGGAGGCTTAGTTTTTGGATCCGTCGTTTTAATCGGTGGCGATCCCGGCATTGGCAAATCCACTTTACTCTTGCAAACACTTTGTCATTTAAGTCAATCTCAAAAAGTTTTATATGTCACCGGTGAAGAATCATTACAACAAGTCACGTTGCGCGCGCGACGTTTAAGTTTGCCCGAAGATAAATTATTGTTATTAGCAGATACGAATATTGAACGTATTATTCAATGTGCGTTAAAAGAAAAACCTAGCGTTATTGTCATCGATTCTATTCAGACGGTGCATACTGATCTTTTGCCTTCAGCACCCGGTGCTGTGGGACAAGTTCGAGAAAGCGCCGCACAATTAGTGGCATTTGCAAAACAAACGAACGTCGCATTATTTTTAGTAGGGCATGTCACAAAAGAAGGAACGCTCGCAGGTCCTCGTGTGTTAGAACACATGGTCGATTGTGTTTTATATTTTGAAGGTGAGCAAGACAGTCGATATCGATTGATTCGTGCTGTTAAAAATCGTTTTGGCGCCGTCAACGAATTAGGAATTTTTGCAATGACGGATAAAGGATTGCGAGAGGTATCAAACCCTTCTGCGATTTTTTTATCTCGATACGAAAATCCCGTTTCTGGCAGTGTGATTATGGCGACGAAAGAAGGATCGCGTCCTTTATTAGTGGAAGTCCAAGCACTCGTCGATCAAAGTCATATGGCAAATCCGAGACGCGTTTGTGTAGGTTTGGAAGCACCGCGTTTATCCATGTTACTTGCGGTGTTACATCGACATAGTGGTGTCACGACTTATGATCAAGACGTTTTTGTGAATGCCGTCGGTGGTGTTCGCATTACAGAAACGGGATCTGATCTCGCATTAATTTTAGCGGTACTTTCAAGTTTAAGAAATCGTCCCGTGCCACATGAGACAATTATTTTTGGAGAAGTGGGTTTAGCAGGCGAAATCCGTCCGGTGCAAGGTGGTCAAGAACGTTTAAAAGAAGCGGCAAAACACGGATTTAAAACCGCCATCGTGCCGCATCATAATGCACCCAAAGAAACGATGGGGGATATGAAGATCTTAAGCGTGCAGACGTTGGGTGAGGCGGTGGAATATTTTAAAAATTTATAATTTTTTTGATGTTTAAACGGCCTGCAGTCTTTATTGTCTAATTATTCAAAAGTAATCGCAGCTTTTGAAACATCTCGTTTCGTTTTATTTTGCTCATTTTCTTAATGTTTAAGATTTTCCACTGTAAGGATGGGAGTTTTTCTATACCTGACGGCATCAATGACCAATTAGGATCACCACTCTTTAATGATATTAAAAAGTTTTTTTCGTCATTAGACAAATCATTTAAAATGACGTTGATTAATTTAATCCTTGTTTGAGTAAGCTCTTCAGCTGTTATTTGCACTTTTGTCATTCCTGAAAATTGTTTGTTAAAATCATCCTGAAAATCGAATATTTTCGGATTTGGATTCAGCAATTCATGAATAGGTCTGTTGCTACTACAGAGGTATACAATGAAAGCTTTTCGTATATCATCTGATAAACCTTGATTATCAAATAAATACTTAATATCAAACAAGTCACGTGGATGCTGACGATCTAATGCAGCACATATTTTTCCGCCATAAATATCCGCTATAGAAAGTATTTTTACGCTAACATATTTTAAGAATTGATCTTGAGCTTGCTGACATAACTCATGAATTTCGCATTCAAAGACAGAACCCCTGATCACGAAGTTGGGTTCAATTTTAATATTTGCATCATCACGATATACAATTAATTTTGATAATTGCTTATCTTTAGTAAATAGTGCTTGTACTTGAAAATTATTATCTTCAAGGTTTTGCTTCATGAGCTGCATTTGCGATGTAATATTTTTTAAGAATATATTCCTGGGTTCAATGGGAAGATATGTTAAATCAATATCTACACTCAATCTCGGCATATTACTTAAAAATAAATTGATTGCTGTTCCCCCTTTTAAAGCAAAACACTCAAATTCATTTATTATCGGTAAGACATCAAGTAATAAATTTACCTGATTCTGATAAATTGGATTAAATGACAATTTTATTCCTCTTTTATTTCAGGTAGCGAGAGCATATATTTTGCATCATAATTGCCGCCACCATTTATAACACGTTTCCCATGGCCTAAATTTATTTTCTTTAAGTCTAATTTTATTAACCACGGGTGTCGTGAAAGTTCTGCCAAAAATAAAAAAAGACGTTTTACTTTAATTGAATGACACTGTTCTAATAACTGTTGTACGATAGAGGGACGTAATTGACCAAGATTTTGCATGAGCAGAAAGGCCTCATTTAATGCGACTTTATCATCACATAAAAATAAAACTTCCATAATTGCGCGTTCAGGCGCAGAGATTTTAATAGTAAAACCGTTTATGGATTTTTCTACGATCCCTAACTCTTTATCTGCAGCTTTGAATAAGGAACTGGTTTTTATATTTTGAAATTGTGCTCCATCCCATGTGTTCAAAACCCAAGAGGGGATTTTGGTAGCATGAGTTGTAAATAAGATAATCTGATGCATTCCATGTGTTGGGATAAAATGTGCTCGGCCTATTAATTCTAAGGCAGTTTTTCCACCAACATGTATAGATAAACAAAGCTGGCCTTGTAATGTCACTAAAACACCCTCCCACGATATCTTGTCACCTGTTTTTTTATAGGCCTTTGAACCGACTCGTTCTAGTAACCCTGTGCGTACATACCACCAGGTAAGCTTTGAAGAAATGCCATGCTCTTTAAGCCAAGAGCTTGTTAGAACCACCCCAGAGGGGGCGGAAATCATAAAGTGGTTTAACTTTCTTTTGTTTTCTCTAGTCATACTAGAAATTATAACATATTTATAAACTTTTATCCTTATTAGTTTATAATTATTTTAAAAATTCTATTTATACTAGAATAATTATAAAAATTATAAACTCTACTTTTTTCAGAAAGATATGCTATTAAAAGAAGTTCTCATCATAATGCACCCAAAGAAACTACGATGGATATGAAGATCTTAAGCGCGCAGACGTTGGGTGAGACGGTGGAGTATTTTAAAAATTTATAATTTTATTTTTTGGTATCCAATTGGCTTCATGAAATCATTGATAATCCCGACGAGTTCTTTAGGTACATAAAATAAAGGGTCAGTTCTTGTAAAAAAACTATTTTTAAAATGCGAGGAATATTCGATTTTTTCTTCAATAATTAGACCTCCTAAGAAAACTGATTCCACTTCTTTTTTTGATTTCTCGTAAGTATAATTTTTTAATATTTCCACGATATCAGCTCGTTTATTACGAACTGCAAGATGCACTGGTGTACTTCCCTCTCTATTAACCGCATCAATCATCGCGCCATGGATCAGCAATTCCTTAATGATATCGATATGTCCTTTCAAAGCCGCTAAATGAAGTGGAGAGTCTTTATGTTGATTTGAAATATTAGCGTCAGCTTCAAAACGCAATAATTCACGTACGATTTCGACATCTTCAAAACGCACGGCTTCGATAAGCAACGTTTCTTCATATTTTTCTCTAATTTTTTCATAGTACCAAAGCGTATAACGGAAAGGCTCCGTATGATCATATTTTTGATTAACATCATCACAATAAGGAATTAATTCTCGCAAACATTCGACATGATGATTTTGAATCGTCGCGATAAGTGCATCCAAGATAAGACCTTTTTTAATATAAATCTCTGGTTTTTTATTTAATAATTCCCGTAGAATTTCTACATATCCAAAAGTTGCCGCGTGTATGAGAGCAGATGGATTTGATTTTGCACCACGTTTTAATAATTCAATCGCGATTTCTAATTGGCCGTATAATACCGCATACAAAAGTGGGAGGTCTTCGGTAAATCGATCCAATTTTTTATCTGCGAAGGTAAGTACAATTTCTAAATTACCGGTGGAAATGGCTGTAAGATATTCTCTATTAAACATAATAAATCTCCTTTTATTTGTATTATGCATATTTTTTGAAATAATTACATACTAGAAAACAACATATTCCGACAACACCGAATGCATACCACAGCATTTCACTACCGTAATAAAAATAAATCTGTGAGCAGAAGACTGGGCCACAGATTGTTCCAAAAGCATATACCGCTTGATATGCACCAATTCGTTTTCCTTGATTTTTTTTTAATCCTTTTTCATAACAAATGAGTTGTGCAAGAGGAATAAATAACATTTCTCCTGTTGTCCATAAGACACAAGAAATAATGGCCAAATAGAAAAACGAGGAAACATTTAAAATTAACATTCCAAAACCCATTAAAAAACCACCTATTCCAGTAAATAAAATTTTATTGGCTTTTTTAAGAAGATTTACTAAAGGCGCTTGGAATATAACAATTAACAAAGTATCTAAAATAAATAATATACTAACCGCCTGAATACCTAGCTCTTTAAATGTATTTTGTATGAATATTGGATATGTTGTTCCAAGCTGAGCTATCATTATTCCAATAAAAAAAACAAATATTAATATTACTAATAAAACTTTTTTATTGTAAGTAAATGATTTTGATTCCACATCGCTAGATATATGCTGAATATTTTCTGCTTCTGGTGTACCACTATTTGTGACAAAAATTACCGCCGAAATAAAAAAAATCACACCAGATAAAATTAATAATAAAGAGAAATGATTTTTAGCAAACAACCCAATAATCGTACCAGAAATCCCTAAACCTGCATTTGAGGCAACTCGCATTATATTTAATATTTTTAATCTCAATTCTGATTGTTGTTGCGCATGGTGTAATATCCAACAATTTATTGAAGTTTTAAAACTATAGGCTGAAATCCCAATAATAAATAAATTTATCGCAAGTATAAAAACCGAATGAAGATAAATTAATGCTATAAATCCCATCGCTTGTAATAATAGGCTTATTTTGACAACAATATGAGGCAAAATGGTATCTGATAATTTTCCACCAATAAGAGAGCCCATTACCGTACCAAATCCATAACTTGAAATTATGAATCCTGCAATTTTAATACTTAACGCTAAATTATTAACAAAATATATAGAAAGAAAAAAAATTATTCCGCCGGCAACTGCATCAATAAATATTAATAAAAAACCTAACCAACATATTTTGGGTAATCCTTTATAATTATTAAAATATTTCTGAATTGTTATCCATAAAAAATTTAACATATTTTAATTTATTATGAAGATACTTTTAATTCATTAAAATTCATCTTCAAATCCCTAATGACATTTTTGTTATAACAAGATATTTTAGCTGGCGGAATATAAAGTGTAGTAATTGGGCTAATTTTAGTATCTGGTAGCTCTCTTAGGACAACTTCCTTAATGGATGATTTAAAGAAAGGATACTGTGAAGCCTGATATAAAATAACTTTATGGTTTATATCATAATCCGTATTCAAATAATTAACTAAATATCTTAATCCATGTGTACTATCATGATATTCTGGATTTTCAAGAACACCAATGATATCAATTTGCCACAAAATTAAATGAGAACTATTGTCAAATTTTCTCGTATGAATAAGAAAATCTGTAGCCTCAAATGTCTGGCACCCAATAGTTCCTGGATCAATCAATAAATCTGCAAATAAACAATCCAGAGTGGATATGCCAGGAATAATTTTAGCATCATATCCTTTTTGCCTTGCTGCAATGACTGCATTTAAACCTGGTTCTGCAAATATCGTAGGATGACCATAAATAACAACACATAAATGAATATTTTTATTTAAAGTTTCTAGAATATAATTGGTAATAGCGCGATAGCAATCATGTCGTAAACGATATTCATTATATATTAGATCTAACGAGGTCGCTTTTCGGCTGGTTTTTTCTATCCAACACTTCATGGCAGGCTCATTCACTAAATAAAGCACTTCATCTGCTTGCACAATGTGAGCTTTGGCTTCAACGGTTAGATGGGAAAGAAATTTAATACCAGAGCCTACAACAACTAATGTCGCATCA
This sequence comes from Gammaproteobacteria bacterium, assembly GCA_013287025.1. Next base: position 14,587 of record JABDEN010000032.1, read on the forward strand.
CCCATAAAATTATTTTCATGAAACCCAAATTTTTACAACTTTATCTCTATCGGGTTGTAACATCGTGGAAAATTGACTTTTAATTTGACTTTCTTTTCCATTCAAAAAAGCATCTTTAATTTCAGTCGGTTGATCAGATAGTAATTTTTTAAGGTCAATTTGATATTCCGTATTATTTGCTAATTGTTCTAATATATTTAATAAATTGTCCATATTTTTCCTCAAAATTTCTTAACACATTTTTTAATTACTTTAATCCTACGAAGCAACCAAATTTATCATAACCAAATTAAGTAATGAAGTAATAATTCGATGACATGAAAATTTTAAGCGTGCAGACGTTGGGTGAGGCGGTGGAATATTTTAAAAATTTATAAATTTCTCATAGAAAACCAGAATCTTCATATAATTCTAATTGACCTAAATAAACATCACTGGCAATTGATAGATCTTTGGAGTGAGCCACAATGGTTCTTTGGATTGATTAATAACCAATCCAAAAGGAAGTGAATGCTCTTCTATAAATTTAGAAAGTGTAATCAATTGGTTTTGTTTCACGCTGACTCCTTGTATAATTTCGATAGGCAAAACGCCAAAAAATCCATCGAGAATTAAATCAATCTCACCTTGCGCGCGAGTGCGATAATAATGCATATCCCAATTAGTAATGGGTAGTGCTTCTAAACCTTTGCAAATCTCTTCAATAACAAATCCTTCGAAGGAACATCCTGTTTTAGGATGAAAATATAAATCATTTTCGTTTTGAATTTTCAATAAATAATGCAATAAACCAGAATCGCGAATAAATCCCTTAGGCATTTTAACAATAGATTTTGAAATATTTTTCTCATAACTCTGTAGTGGATGCCAGAGAAATGTGCCCGTTGCAATATTTAAATATTCAGCAATTGTTTTTTCGCTGACTTCAATTGCTCGTGCAATTTCACTTTTTGTTAAAATAGTGCCGGAGAGCTGACATAACATTTGCAAAAAACGTTGATAATTCGTTTTATTTAGTCTGGGAAAAAGTTTTGCGATATCGCGATAAATGTAAGTTTCTCGATAATAACTCATCCATTCATCATAAAAATGTTTATCCGCACTGAATATCGGTTCAGGATAACCACCACGTAACCATACTTTTTGCATTTGCGCTAAAGTCAAAGGCGCTTCATTTCGAGGTAAATGCTCAATAGTTAATTTATCTTTGAAAATGTCATAAAACTCACTTAAAGGTTTTTGATAAATTTCATTGGCTTTTAAGGTACCGAGCTCCACGATCGCAATTCGACCAGCTAATGATTCTGAAATTCCCGTTAAAATATCAGGACTGCTAGATCCTGTTAAAATAAATCGACCTTTCTGATCTCTATTTTGATCGATGACACCACGTAAAGTCGAAAACAGCTCTGGATAAACCTGAGCTTCATCAATGATTAAATGTTGAGGGAACTGTTGAAAAAAGAATGAGGGATCTCGGGTAATAAAATCGTAATTGTCAGGATTTTCTAAGTCAAAATACCTCCAATCTGGCGCTATTTGTTTTGCCAGTGTGGTTTTACCTACTTGCCGAGCGCCAAGAATTACCACCACAGGAAACTGGGTTAATAAACGCTCAATTTTGGCTTGTAAGTTCCTTTTTAACATTCTTTAATCATACCAAATACAAAAAAACCTGTCAATTCTGTAGTTAAAGTACAGAATTGATAGATAAAATCAGGGAAAATCCAAGTTGAATTTTTTGCTGAAAACTCCCTTTTCCTGTTAAAATATTGTTAAAGCATTTTTTAAAGGAATGAAACAATGCACGGTACCATTGGTATTATCGCAGGTATTCTTTCCCTAGTTGGTTATATTCCTTACCTAAAAAGCATATTTGAACATAAAACCCAACCCAATAAAGCGACGTGGATCATTTGGGCGATCGTTGGGGGATTGCTTGCGTTTTCATACATGAAAGAGGGGGACCCTAATAGTATCTGGTTGCCCTTGGGTTATTTTATCGGTCCTTTAATTGTTGCTATCCTCTCCTTTTTTTACGGTTATTCTTCATGGAGCAAAACCGATTATATTTGTCTTATCGTTGCAATTTTTAGTATTGTGCCTTGGATCTTGTCAAAACATGCCGTATTCACATTACTGATTAATGTATTTATCGATATGATGGGTGCCATTCCTACTATTATTAAAACCTATCATGAACCTGAAACGGAAGATTTTACCGCATGGTTTATATTCTTTGTTGCGAATACTTTACAACTTTTTGCCATTTCTCACTGGAATATTGCAGCGCTTTATCCTATATATCTATTCTTTTTAGCAGGAAGTATTGTGCTCCTTATTTTAAAGGGTAAATTGCAAAAAAAGTCTTGACATCCTCCTCGCCATAAATGACGAGGATTCCTACCGTGTTCAAATTAAAACGGTTTGAACAACTTCGGTGGGTTCCTGTTTCATCAAGTGGCCTAAGTGCACCATCTCTCCGCAGGCTAACTGGGCATGCCCTGCCCTTAAAATATTAATAGCACCAACTATATCAGCGTTATTTTCGTATTTACATTGTTTGCAACTAAATAGAGATTGCGTGACTCTATTCTCTGAAGAAATATATCTACAATCAGGACATTCTCGGCTGGTATTTTTGGGTGATACAAAAACAACACTACCGCCTCGCCATAATTGTTTATATTCGAGTTGCCTTCTTAGCTCATACCATCCTTGATTTAATATTGCTTTATTTAATCCACTTTTTGCTTTGACATTTTTACCAGGATTTTCAAGTGTTCCGGATGCACTTTTACTCATGTTTTTTATTTGCAAATTTTCAAGACATATCATCGCGTGGTTTTTGCTGAGAATATGGCTTGTTTGATGCAAATAATCATTTCTAATGCGGCTGATTTTATGATGAAGTTTGCTTATTTTACGTATCGTTTTATTCCAATTTCGACTGAATTTTTTCTGTTTACTTGCCTTTCTTTGATATGCTGCTATTTTTTTTTGATAATGTTTAAATTTAGGATTATTCGATTCAATCACAGTACCATCCGATAATGTGACTAGCTTGGCTACACCAACATCAGCACCTATCGCGCTCGATGATAGATGAATGGGTTCTGGTACGTCGCGCTCTGTTTGAATGCTCACATACCATTTATCACGGGATCGACTAACAGTGATATTCGCAATATTACCTTCTACTAATCGGCTATTTCGATAACGAATCCAACCTATTTTTGGCAAATAAATACGACTATTCATTTGATCTAAGTTGAATCCCTGTGGAAATCGAAAAGCATCACGTGCATGACGGCGTTTAAATTTTGGAAAATCTGCGCGTTTTGCAAAAAAATTTTGATATGCGTACTCAAGATCTTTTAATGATTGCTGTAATGCTTGTGATGGTGATGCTTTAAGCCATGGAAATTCGGGATCATTACGCCAAGAAGTGAGGATCTTACACAAAGCCGCATACGTCATTTTTTTTGCGTGATTCTGATAAAATTCTTTTTGCAATGCCAATGCTTTGTTATAAACAAAACGACATGAGCCTGCAATGCGATATAATGCTCGCAGCTCCCTGCCAAATACTTTCAATTCAAATTTAAAAGCTTGAAGTCGTTTCATGGGTGAAATATACTTTGGCCTATGAATAAAATCAATAACTTTCGTACCGGTAGGCATTGTGCTTTCAACTTGCATGTTCATTTGGTCTTTGTCACCAAATATCGCAAAAAAATATTTAATGCAACTGCCATTAATATTCTTAATACCATTTTTTCT
>JABDEN010000033.1 GCA_013287025.1 Gammaproteobacteria bacterium
AAATTTATCGACAAATGAAATATTTTCTTGTTATGCAAAAGCATTAATTAACGTTGCCGGTCCCTGGGTTAAAGAAACACATGCAAAAATTAAAAATACGAATGTACGATTTGATGTGGAACTGGATAAAGGGAGCCATATTGTCGTACCGAAAATTTATAACGGGGATTATGCTTATATTTTACAAAATAAAGATAATAGAATTGTTTTCGCAATTCCTTACCATCAAAAATTTACTTTAATTGGCACAACTGATGTGCAATATTCTGGAAATCTCGATGATATTCACATTTCATCGGATGAACAATCTTATTTATGCCAACTCATTAATCAATATTTTAAAAAATCCCTAAGCCCTGCCGACATACAATGGTCCTATGCTGGCGTCCGATGTCTTCAAAAAGATAATGAAGCAAATCCTGCCGATGTCACGCGAGATTTTAAATTTTTAATGGAGGAACAGGACCAATCATTATTATTCGTCGTCATTGGTGGGAAATTAACAACACACCGCACCCTCGCGGAAGTTGCAGTTAATAAACTAAAAGATTTTTTTCCACACATGAAAAATGCATGGACAAAAACTTCCCCGCTTCCTGGTGGGGACATGACAGATTTTCAAGTATTTTCCGAAGAATTTGCGAAAGAATTTTCTTTTTTACCAAAATCACTTAGTGAACATTATGCGAAAAATTATGGCCGACGCGCGTATTTGCTCATGAAAAATAAAAATTCAATGGCAGATTTAGGTGTTGCATTTGGGCACGATCTTTTCCAAAATGAAGTAGAATATTTGTTGAAAGAAGAATGGGCAGAAACGGTAGAAGACATTATTTGGCGAAGAACTAAACTCGGACTTTTTATGTCCGAAGATGAAGTTCAATCATTAAATAATTGGTTAAAAAGGAGTTCACATGAGTCGGGATCGTCTTTTTAAAAAACCGGAAGCTGAATCACAGTTAGTCATTCAACCGATAGAAGTTATTCACCATAAATTTTTTTCCGATCAAGAGATGGTTGAAGCTTATAATGAAATTCTTTTAAAAAGAAATAGCGACATTCATCACATTGAAAAAAATGTTGGCGAAATCACTGAAATGTTCAAAGATGTCAATGATCTCATGAAAGATCAACAGCCTGCGTTGAATAATGTTTCTAAAGATATTAACGACACGAAGAATATCGCGAAAAGCGTTGAAAAGAATTTACAAGAAGCCGAGGATAAACAGAAGCGGTGGTGTATTATTTGTTGATTTGAAATAGTCACGACTTGATCTGACAGTTACCCATTTTGAAGCTATGGATTTACTGTCAGATCAAGTCGTGACTTATACAATTTATTTATTAAACTTCCTAACTTGTTGCTCAATGTTTTCAACTGTGTCCGCTCCCTCTATTTTTTTGATCCAACCCCTTTTAATGAGATAGTTAGCAATAGCGACCTTAATGTTATGAATAAATCCATAACCCGTGAACCCTGGTCGTCTTTCTTCAAGGACAGCCTTATTTTTCTCTAATTGCGTCGTACAATTTTGAATAGCATCATCAAAGTTATTCGACATAAAAGAATTTCTTATTTTAAGAATTGCCTCAACCTTACGTCTAATAAGAGCGATATCATCGAACCCAGCTCTTTCCCGGTACCCAACAGCGGCTTGTATACGCGGCCCTTGGTTATCATCTTTCGGGAATTCAAGTCCTAAATCCCAATAATCATCGGCATTCAGTTTGCCATTTTCTATAATTTTCCCAATCCGTGTTTTAGAAAACCCGGCATCATTTAAAAGGTGCGCGATATAAGAATCACATTCTTTTTGAATGGTGGTTTTACAAGCTTCTTTTTCTATTCTTTCTCTTTCTCTTTCTCTTTCTAACCTCTCTTCTTCTTTTAACCTCTCTTCTTCTTTAGGTAATAATAATTCTGAAAATTTTTCCCAAACAGAATTGTCCTCTTCCTCTTCTTGTTCTGATATTTCATTGAGGTCATTCAAAACACCCTTCTGCTGAAACAGGCTATATAATTCATCCTTCTCATTTAAACTTAGCTCAATCGATCGCACTTGCACAAAGAATTGCGCGCATTCATCAATCTGTCCGTCAAACCCATTTTTTAATTCACGGCTTAATGTAGATATTAATTTACAGGCTTTGTTATATAGATCTTTTGCAATTTGAGTAAGCGCTTCATTATCATCACGTTGCGCTAAAGACATGGTGGAACTTGAAACGTTTTTTGCGAACTGTATCATAATATCTTTAAAATCAGATAATTCTTCCTGTGTGAAATTTTCTAAAGTATCTATTCTTTGCATACCACGCCCTCGATTTCAATATGATTTCAATATTAGTTATATATTTAGACAAAAATTTTATATGTGATGAAATTATAGCAGATTAATGAAGGCTTGTCATGCCAGCATGCTTTTAGCTGGCATCCAGAAGGCCCAACTGGATGCCACCGCGCGCGTAGCTCGGCTGGCATGACAAACCTTCATTATGCCTTTTCAAAGAAGGTTAATTAACTACTCATTCGACGCGTGTTTCGCTTGAAATGCGTATTTCTCTCTGAGAATTTTCGCAGCTGATACCATGTTTTGTAACGCTAATTCCGTTTCTTTCCAATCACGGGTTTTTAAACCACAATCTGGATTAATCCATAATTGATCAATAGGAATAGATTGTGTCGCTTTTTCCATTAATTTCACCATTTCATCAATGGTTGGAATGCGTGGAGAATGAATATCATAAATCCCCGGGCCAATATCATTGGGATATTGGAAGTTTTCAAACGCTTTTAACAATTCCATATCCGAGCGTGAAGTTTCGATGGTAATAACATCTGCATCCAAGTCAGCAATTGCTTCAATCGTGTCATTAAATTCCGAATAACACATATGCGTATGAATTTGCACTTTATCTGGTACACCACAAGATGCGACTCGGAAACAATACACTGCTTGATTTAAGTAGGTTTGCCAATATTGTTGGCGCAATGGCAATCCTTCGCGAAAAGCGGGTTCATCAATTTGAATAATATGAATGCCTGATTTCGTCAAATCTTGTACTTCATCGCGTAACGCTAAGGCAATTTGTTTTGCTGTTTCGAAACGTGGTTGATCATCGCGCACAAAAGACCAGCATAAAATAGTGATAGGTCCCGTTAACATTCCTTTGACAGGTTTTTTCGTGAGAGATTGTGCGTACGCCGCCCATTCTGTCGTCATCGGTGCGGGACGACTGACATCACCATAAATAACAGGTGGTTTTACGCAACGTGAACCATAACTTTGCACCCAACCATTTTGGGTAAATGCAAAACCATTAAGTAATTCGCCAAAATATTCCACCATATCATTTCGTTCAGCTTCACCATGCACCAACACATCCAAATCTAAATCTAATTGTTTTTGAATTGCATTTTGAATATGTTGATAAATATATTCTTGATAAATATCGAAGGAAATTTTTTGCGATTTATAATCTTGACGAAGCGCGCGTATTTCTTGCGTTTGAGGAAATGAACCAATCGTAGTCGTTGCAAATTGTGGTAAGCCAAAAACTTCTTTTTGGATAATTTTGCGTTGATCATATGAACTATGACGTTTTGTCATGTCCGCAGAGATACTTTGACAACGCAGAGAAACATTTGGATTATGAATTTTTTGCGAAGATTTTCTATTTAATTGAACCGCATCACTTTCCGCCAATTTATCAAGGATTGCATGCTCTCCTTCTCGAATCCCTTTAGCGAGAGTCGCAATTTCATAGAGCTTTTGTGTTGCAAATGCAAGCCAAAGTTTAATGTCGGGATCAAGATTTTCTTCAAGGGTCACATCCACAGGCGAATGTAATAATGAACATGAACTTCCGATCCAAAGACGATCTTTCAATTTATTTTGTAATGGTTTTAACATCTCAAAAGATTTTCTTAAATCATTACGCCAAATATTTCGACCATCGACAATACCGATAGACAATACTTTTTCGGAAGTCAGATGCGAGAGAATGTCTTCGATGTTAGTTTGACCTCGTACGACATCAATATGCAATCCCGCTGTGGGCAATTCTGCGGCTAAGCCTGCATTATCTTCCAGATCACCAAAATAAGTCGTGAGCATGATATTTAATTCTGGAATTTGCAAAGATTGATACACTTCTTTGAAAGCATTTTTCCAAGCTTCTGGCAAATCGAGCACTAAAATCGGTTCATCAATCTGAATCCACTCAATTCCCGCAGCGCGAATTTTGGTTAAAATTTCTGAATAAATTGAAACTAATTTATCGAGTAAAGTTAACTTATCAAAAGATTCTTTTTCCTTACCTAACCATAAATAACTTAAAGGCCCTAATAAAATCGGCTTTACTTTACCTAATAATTTAGCTTCTTCAATTTCTGAAAATAATTTTTGATCTGTAATTTGAAATTGTTGATTCGCTGAAAATTCTGGCACCATGTAATGATAATTGGTATCAAACCATTTTGTCATTTCTAATGCGTAGGTATCTTTGCCTGTCGGTGCCCTGCCTCTCGCCATTCGAAAATACGTGTCCACATCATATTTTCCGTCTTCATTTTGAAAACGTGCGGGAATAACACCCAATAAAGCGGAGGTATCCAATACGTGGTCATACCATGAAAAATCACCCACCGATAAAAAATCGTGTCCTGCTTTTAATTGCAAATTCCAATTACATTCGCGAATGCGTTGACTTTCTTCCTTCAAGGTTTCTAAATTAATTTCACCTTTCCAATAACGTTCAAGTGCCCATTTTAAATCGCGCTTCATACCAATTCGCGGAAAACCTAAATGATGTGTAATGACCATAAGTACCCTTTTTTAAATCGCTCAGTATAGTATTTTTTAAAACATTTTAAAATGAAATTGTAATTCATATTTGGTAAAGCTATATTATCGCAAGAAAATTTTATAAATTTATATGGAGATAAATATGTTTTCAAAAAAATTTTTTTGTAACACCATTTTCATTGTATCACTTAGCACTCCCCCACTTGTCGCAAATGCAGGTTTCGATACCTATAATCACACTAATGAAGATTCCTCTGTCCGTATTACCTCAGGAGACTACAAACCCTGCTCGATGGACTTTGGTATTTATACACCTAAACAAAATTCAGACGGCACGGCGGGACATTCCAGTGCAAATGATTCACAAATTAAAGCATTATGTGTAACAAGTAAAAATAATCTCTGCACCGCAAATATTTACAACACGAATAACTGTACAGGTAAAATAGTCGGTCATGCAGAACTAAACTTACAAACTTATAAAATATCTTCAGTGGCTTCAGATGATTCACGATATAGTTTCAATAATCAGAATGGGACAAGGTTAGATATTACTTATACAAATCCGTTGTAAAACTCTTAGATAGGGTGGATTAGCCGTGTTTTTTACGACGTAATCCACCAATTTTTCTGTTATTGCCCCACCGACTGCACCGTAGGTCCTCTGCCCACTGAGCTTCGAATGGAAGCACAATCTCCTTGCCCAATAGAATTAGAAACCCATGTCGATGGAACAGAAGAATTATTTCCAACCGGCATTCCCCATGTCACGCGACTTAACTTTAAGTCAGAACATGCTGGAAAATCCCCACCATAATATTCGGTAAATGTGGTGAGACTTGCTTGCAGCCAATATTTTGAGGAAGGAATGGTGATAGTGCCAAGCTGTACTTCGATACCTGTCGTTAAATCTTTCACAAACGCCGCCCAAGAATTTGCGGTGATTTGCCATACTCTTAATCGATAAGTGGTGCCCGCGGTCCAATTGTAAGGCATACGACAACTATAACCTATTCCTTCACCCCCAAAAGTTTGACACCAGGTTCCTGGACTTCCCTCTACAGCACTTGTCGCATTCCAAATAGAAAATATTGCCCCTTTAGTCACTTGACCATTACTCTGCGACATATCGGTTTGCAAACCCAAATAACCGGTATAAGGACCAATGGCAAATTGTTCTGAAAAAAATCTCGCAGCCCCTGGTCCCGGATCAACATTTATTTTGAGAGGCATATCAATGTTATATAGTGAGCCCATTTTCATTTGAAACGAACTATACGCCGTTTGATAATCACCGCTCACCTCAGCATAACTGATTTGCATCAATCCCATTAATGCAACTGAAAACGCAATTTTCGTTAATCTCTTGCTAGATAGCTTGTCCATAAGCATTCTCCGTAAGGTTAAAAAATCTGAATGATTTTATATTTTAACTTAAACAAAATTCCATACGACTTGTAATCCATAGACATCAGCACTGCCTTCTACATCTCCATCCGTCGTTGTAACTTGTGGACCAAAACGTTGCGAAACATCGATAGGAGTAGAGCCTTGGAAAAAATGCGTCCAACCAACATCAAATCCCATCGCTTTTGTCGCTTGAAAATGCGCGCCTAATGCTAAAACGATACGATTTAAATCCGGGAGTTGAAGGTTGCGATCTTCGTCATTGGATGGGGTTTCATCATATCCAATACCACTTCGGAAAAATAATTGTTCGTTCCAATGGTAATTCGCACCAAGCGCATAATTCCAAGTGTTATGATAATTTTGTGGGATGACGACAGTTAAGTCATTCGTGGGTTCATCTGTCTCCGTAAGACCTGAAACATGTTCTAATACCAGCTGATCAAAGACATTCCATTGCGTATAACTTACAGTAGCCATCACATCCCAAGTCGGATTAAAGGAATGGAAAATACTTAAACTGGTGACGGCAGGTAATGGTACATCCGTGCGTAATTCATTACTGGTTGGCACTTCAAATAAGGTTGATAAAGGACCATTAAAATCACTATCACCATCACGTAGTTTGAGCGTGACTTTGGATTGATAACTCAAACCTACGCGTGTTTGTGGGGTAAATTGATATAAAATACCGGCATGAAAACCAAGGGCTGTGACCGCACCTTTGTTCTGTGAAGAAGTATCAAAATCTTCCGGTGCTAGAAAGCCCGCATCTAAACCAAATTGCGCAAATGCATGATCAATATCCAAACCCGCACCAACAGACAATTTATCATTTATTGCAATACCTAAAGACGGTGAGAAATCAATGACACGCAAAGATGTCAGTGTAGCAGAATATCTTGTCACCGTAGTGTCGCCGTAATCAGTTTTTAAACCAAAAGGTGCAACGACGCTCAATCCAAAAACGACATTATCAGTAAGCGGCGCAGCATAATTAAAACTTGGAACAAAATTGATAGTTCCACCCTGAGATTTGGCCGCGAGGGGAACATTATTTGGAGGTATAAAAGTACTAACCTCGACTGTCCCATCAAAAAGAAAATCAGTGGTGATAGGGTCAATCGCAACCACTAATTGTTGATTGGGAATGCGAACTAAACCTGCGGGGTTATAAAAGGCGGTACTCGCATCTTCGGCAATCGCAGCACGACCTGCATGATAATTACCAATACTGCCGCCATCTTGTTCCCATAGTTGATAACCTGATGCTAAAACATAAGTTGAAAAACTAACCGTACCAATCAATGTCATGAGAGAGAAAAGGCGCTTAATCACAAAATACTTCTTCAAGGGATCCTTCCTTTTTGTTTTACATTCGAATAAATTTGAAAAATATGATTTACAAAATAACAGTAAAGCTAATTTAATTATGCAGAAAATTCGTCTAGAATACCGGATTCATAAAACAATACAAGTCTTTTTATTTCAAAAAATTTAGGAGATTTTTTTAATGGCAGAAACTCCATCAACCATGTTACCTCTTGGTAAAAAAGCACCTGATTTTATACTACCTGACACCATCTCTGGACAGATGATGGAATTAGAAAATATTAAATCCTCCGTTGCAACTGTTATTATGTTTATCTGCAATCATTGTCCGTATGTCAAATATATTGAAAAAAAACTTTTAGAAGTCGTAAAGTTTTATCAACAAAAAGGTGTAGTTTTTATCGCAATTAATTCTAATGATGTTCTGAAATATCCTGATGACAATCCTGCCAATATGCAAAAAGAAGCGTTAAAGTTAAACTACACCTTTCCTTATTTGTTTGATGAAACGCAAGAAGTTGCACGGGCTTATCAAGCAGCATGTACGCCAGATTTTTATCTATTTGACCAAAATTTAGCATGCGTTTATCGCGGAAGATTTGATAACGCAACACCGAGAAATCACTCCCCTGTTACCGGTATTGATTTAACAAATGCATTAGACAATCTTTTGACAAATAATCCGATTGATGCAAATCAATATCCAAGCCTAGGCTGCAATATAAAATGGAAATGAGGTAAAATAATAGGTGTTACGAAACTGTATTTGCAACAACCAATAAATATATGCAATGGCATTAATTAAGGAGAATCACATGAAAAAAATTATTTTGATGTTATGCTGTTTCGCTTTTACATTTTCGATCGTTTCAACATCCTTTGCCAATCCTTGCAGAAGTATTGCAAGAGCTTGTATGAAAGCTGGCTACTATCAAGGCGGCAATGCGCACGGTAAAGGTTTAGTTGTTAACTGCATGTTACCCGTCACCTCCAAAAAGATGAGACTTCCTAACACCAATTTTAGCAATGAAACATTAGATACTTGTCATGCAATGATCAAAGAAAAAATGAAAGAACAAATGGGTCGTTAAAAAAAACAGAGGGGAAACTCTCTGTTTTATTTTATTTCACGGACAATTTATTTGCCAGCTTCGGCTCAACTTTTTTATTTTTAGAATTGGTTGGAGCAGGTTTAAATGTAGAGAAATGCTTATTGTAAAACTCCGTGAATTTATTAGTATTTGGAAGTTTTTTTATTGCCGCCTGTTCGTTAATCGCATACCTTATTTCACTGATCGCCGAAAGAAAAGGCGCCGGATACCCTCGATATGCTTCGAGCATCATAGCTAAAGGCATGTGAGTGCAAATCTCCAGCGCTTTGGGTCTACCTGTATCAGAATCAATAGCTGTATTGGCTGCAAGTTGAATAAGTTTGTCTTGATCATAAAGCTTATGAGTAATTTCATGAACTTCATCACTGCTTGGCATTATTACTGATATTGGTTTAGCTGGTGTTTCCCATGAAACAGCGCAGTGTAATTTACGCTCTGAACTACTCACTGAATCACCTACTGAATCATCTAAATATTCGACGAATTTTCTTATTTCGCAACATCTACTAACAATGCTCCAGTCTGTGTTATGTAAAAAATGTACTAATTCAATAAATTATAACTTATTGAAATTTCAAAAATATTTTTTCCACCGCTTAACTACAATAGTCTATTTGTCAAATTTTGACCATGAACCCTTGAATAAAGTCACATTTTATACAATAATAGGTATAAATAAACGAGGAATTACCCATGCCTAATATCCAAAAACTCAATGCTATTAAAAATGCATCATCATCGACATCTGATCGAAAAAAGTCTATTGAGGCCTACTTAAGAGAAGAAAAAGACGCAGAACCCCTGATACGAGACACCCTTCAACACTGGCTTGAATCTAAAAATCCCATAGCGGATGACGATATTCGTGATTTTATCGTAGTGGTTAATGAAACTGAAAACATCACGGCTATCGCAAAAAAAGATTTAGAAAATGAACGCTTAACATCAAAATATTTTGGCAGTCAGTATTCATTAGATAAAACACTAACAAGAGAAGAAGTATTACAAATTCAATTATCTTTTTCTTATATTAAAAATCTTAAGGCTTTACAAGCACGTTATGAACAAAAATATCAAGTTATAAGTATTCCTCAAAGTGCAAGGAAAGATGCTCCGGGTGAAATTGATATGGAATTTATTTCTTCAATATCTGAACGAATTAAAGATGAAGCGACTAAAAAAGCTGCGATAGAATATAAAAACAAATATCTTGTTGAGAAATTTCAAAATGAATTAGCTATTCGGAATATTATTGCAAAAGAAGAAAAAGACTTCGCGGCATTGAGAAAAAAGATAGAAGATCAATATGTACCTGATACTGCGGCCATGATTCCTGTATATCAGGAAAAATTAGCGGAAATAAAATCTCAAAAAGAAGCAAATCTAAAACAATTAACAAGTTTAAAATCACGAGAAACAAAAGATATGCCGCTTCTGGAAGATGATTATCATGCAATTACCATTAAATTTAATGAATTAATAGAGAGAACTACTACAAGTACAGAATACAAACAGCAATTTAATCATATTAAAATTCATACTGGAGAAATGTCAGCAAAAGCTAAGAACTTGCTTCGTGAAAGCCTTGATGGTTACGATTTCAATAAAACTTTAATTTTTAGTAGTAAACAAAATGATATAAAAACTTATCTCCAATCACAAATCGCTAAATTTCAGGGCTTACAATCTAACCACCCTGAAGAATTAAAAAGATTTGAGCTTATCAAGAAGCAAATAGTTTTATTAGAACAAGCAAATATAAAACTCATAGAAAAAGAAAAAGATGCTGAAGAGGAAGTTGCAAAAGCACAAGAGGATTTACAGCATTTAAATAAAAACATTCATGATAGATTTACGGCTGGCGATCGAAGCTTGGAAAAAATGTTGACTGTCAGCATGGAACATTCAGGACATTCTGCAAAAAAAGTAACGCCTGCGACTCATACTTCTACTCGCCCTACTCCAGATTGGATTTCAAATACCGTTACTTATGTCCAAAAAATTGGGGATAACATTAACCATTTTACAGCAAAGAAAAAAATTGCAGATGAAAAACATAATACAAAAAGATCCGAGAGATATGAAAAAGCAATTGCATCATTTAAAGGACTGCAAAAATTTGGACTTTACTGTTGTAATGATAAAGATTCCAAAAATTATCAGTCTAATAAAGCTGAGCTTTTACATTATGCTGAAGCTGCGCAAAAAGACTTAGAGGAAAGTCGCGCTTTGAAAAAAGGCGGAATATTAGGGCTCGGTGGAATGAGAGCAAAGTTCCAGAAAAAAGGCGAAATTCAGAATGAATTAGATGAGTTTGTAAAAGCGTTGAAAAAATGATGATGCGCGTAGTCATCTTGTCATGCCAGCATGCTTTTAGCTTGCATCCAGTTGGCATCTAGCAGAACCGCTTGGATGCCAGCTAAAAGCATGCTGGCATGACAAGGTTACCTAAGCCACATGCGACTCCCACACATCTTCCGCATCAAGCTTTTCGCCACGTTCTTCGCATTGTTTACGATATTCTTCGTATAATTCATGAATGCCTTGTTTTTTCGCATAATGAATGGGGCCGCCGCGGAATGGCGCGAAACCGGTGCCGAAAATCATGCCTGCATCTAACAAATCAGCATCACTCACCACACCTTCCCGTAAACAAGCAAAAGATTCATCTAGCATACGTAAAACGAGACGGTTTGCGATAGGCTCAAGTGGTTTATTATATTCACTTGCTTTTGGTGGGATTTTTTTACCA
This sequence comes from Gammaproteobacteria bacterium, assembly GCA_013287025.1. The sequence continues at coordinate 11,412 of JABDEN010000033.1, forward strand.
TCCTTCGTATATTGATAAAAACCTTTTCCAGTTTTGCGTCCCAATTGACGTTTTTCCACTAATTGAACTAATTGCGGTGGAATGCTGGTATTAAAATATTGTCCTAAATGTTGCGCTACGGAAAGACAAACATCTAAGCCCACCACATCAGCAAGCGTCACGGGTCCCATCGGCATGCCAAAATCTACCATGGCTTTATCAATCGCGGTTGCGGGAATTCCTTCGTTTAACATCGCAACGCTTTCTAATAAATACGGCATCAAAATTCGATTGACCAAAAATCCTGGGCTACTTTTTACCGGTAACGGTAAACGATCAATGCGTCGGGTGAATGCCATTGCTTTATTAATTACTAAAGGATCAGTGCGATTGCCCTGCACGATTTCGACCAATTGCATTTTAGAAACTGGATTAAAGAAATGAATCCCCACCAATCGTTCCGGTGTCTGCATCACAGCATTAATTTCATCCAAAGGAATGCTCGAAGTATTCGTGGCCAAAATTGCTTGCGGTTTGGCTTGATATTCTAAAGACTTAAATAATTCTTGTTTCGCTTGTAAATCTTCGTAAATCGCCTCGATAATAATATCAGCATGCGCCACCCCCGTGCCTTTGACATCAGGCATTAATCGATCCATGGCTCGCTGAATTAAGTAAGGCTCTTTTAATTTTTCTTTGTAAAGTTGGTAAGCACGCTTAATCGCAGGCGCAATGTACTTTGGATCTCGATCTTGCAAAGTTACACGCAAACCTCGCATTGCACACCATGCTGCAATATCACCACCCATAGTGCCCGCACCAATCACGTGCACATGTTCGGGCTGGAATTTCGTTTCTTTTGCTAAACCTTTTAATCTTTCTTGCAAGAAAAATACTCTTACTAAATTTTCGCAAGTATCACTAAAAAATAATTTGCCACATCCACGCGCTTCTTTTTCATAAGGTAAATCACCCGCAACTCCCACTTGTTCCCAATTCTGTAACACTTGAAATGGTGAAGGATAATGCTCGGGATTGGCTTTGGCGCGTAATTGTTTTCGCATGAAAGGCGCGAGTAACATCCGAGCCGGTTTTGAATTCGTAAATGCCTGTAAGGCTGTCGCTTTGTGTGGGGCTGGATGTTGTAACGCATAATATTTTGCAGCACGAACGAGTTGCCGTCTTGGTACCGCCGCATCAACAAAACCAATTTTTGCCGCAACCTTACCACTGACGGTATGACCTGATAAGATGAGATTCATCGCTTGCGGTGCACCGACTGATCGAGGTAAACGCACACTGCCACCCCAACCTGGATAAATACCTAATTTGACTTCCGGCAAACCAAGCGTAGTTTTAGGACCTTCATCAGCAGATTTAGAACCATCCTCTGCCACGCGATAACGACAAGCGAGCGCAAGCTCCAAACCACCCCCAACACAATATCCATCGATCATCGCAACAAATGGAATTTTTGAATCTTCGATTTGTTGAAAAATATGTTGTCCACGACGTAACAATTCAACCGCTTGCGGAATATCTTTAAATTTGGTGAATTGTGAAATATCCGCACCGGCAATAAATCCATTTTTCTTGCCCGATGCAACAATGACACCCTTATGTTCCGTGTCTTTTTGAATCAAAGCGACAATCTGGGACAATTCATCCATGACTGCTTGATCTAAGGTATTAACGGATGCATTTTGTTTGTCGAAAAACAACCACAATACTCGATCTGAATCACTTTCTAAACGCCAGTGTTGAAAATTTTGCATCCTGCTCATACGCTCACCTCAGAAACATTTTCGATTAACATCGCACCACCTTGACCACCCCCAATACAAATTGCGGCCATACCACGTTTGCTATTGGTACGTTTTAAAATATTCGCCAAACGTAAAACTATACGCGCGCCACTCGCACCCACTGGATGGCCTAACGCGACAGCACCCCCATCCACATTTAATTTATTGGGATCTATCGTGCCAAATGCATGATCTAACCCAAGATAATGTTGGCAATATTCTTCACTTTCTAAAGCCGCAACACATGCTAATACCTGTGCTGCAAAAGCTTCGTTAATTTCCCAATAATCAATATCGGAAATGGTCAAATGATCTTTCTTAATTAATTTTGCGGCAGCATATACGGGACCTAAACCCATTTCCGCAGGATCAAGACCTGCCCATGCGGTATCTCGGATCCGAGCTAAAACGGGCAAATGATATTTTTTGACAGCATCAGCGCTTGCTAATAAAACCAACGCAGCACCATCGGTAACTTGCGAACTATTACCAGCCGTGACCAACCCGAATTTTTTATCAAAGAAAGGTTTTAAACTCCCTAATTTTTCCATCGTCGTGTCACGACGTAATCCATCATCAGTGACAAAATATTCCCCATTGGTACCAAACGCTGCCACCACATCGCCAAGATAATGATTATCTTCTGCTTTCGCCACACGACGATGGCTTTCGAGTGAAAAAGCATCCATTTCTTCTCGTGTGATGTGAAAACGATTGGCAAGAATTTCAGCCGTTTGACCCATATTTAAATTGACTGAAAAGTCAGTCAATCCCTTAAGCAAAGCAATGACTGGCGCAAGATAATTAGGGCGGAACTGTGCCACTTGTTTCATTTTCATTGGAAAACTCTTGGCAGCCCATAATCCAGCCAACCAATTTGTCATTCGTTGATTAAACAATAACGGTGCACGACTCATCGCTTCTGTGCCGCCCGCTAACACTAAATCATGACGTCCAATCGCAATATCTTTGACTGCGCTATCGATAGATTGCATACCAGAAGCACAGTTGCGTTGTACCGTAAAAGCCGGCATCGCATCCCCACAGCCTAAACGTAAAGCAATCACACGCGCAATATTCGCTTCTTCAGGACTTGGCATCACACAACCGATGACGACCTCTCCTAAATCCTTAGGAGAAAAAGGTTGTCTTGCTAATAATTCGCGACCGGCTTGCACCGCTAAATCGGAGGCACTAAATGCGCCAGGTTTGCTGCGCGCTTTTAAAAATGGGGTGCGTGCTCCATCTACAATATATACATCTCGTGACATGTGTTGGCTTTCCATCTTGCGATTCCCTTTTTGCTATTTCACTATCGTACTTAGATCAAAGGTGAATTCATTGACTTGAATCACTTCTTGATAGATTTGATTGAACTCATTTAAAAGTGTTGTTTCATGTTCTGTTAACACGCCATTTTGATAAGATGCTTGAATTCGATCATCGAGCGTGCCCAGACGCGGTACTTTACCATTTTTTACGCCAGTTTGAAATTTTTTCCAAATCGGATCGACTTCTTTCGTTTTTAATAAAGCATTTTCCATCCGACGCATGGAATCTTCATCGTCTTTTGCAATATAGCAATATTGTGTTAACCGATCTCGAAAAGGAGAAGGATCCACCATGGCCGCCACAATTTTATGTGAAACAAAGTCAGTGGGTTTATGGTAGGCCGCTCCCCATGGAAAAATAATGACACGCAATAATTTTCCTAACCAGCGAATCGGAAAATTATTAAATAATTCATTACACGCGACTTGAATATCGTATAAACACTTTTCCACTGACCATTTAACATAATATGCATCAGATTGCGGGCTTCCATGATCTTTATCATATTTCAAAACAGAGGATGCTAAATATAATTGACTTAAAATATCACCTAATCGCGCAGAAATACGTTCTTTACGTTTTAAATTGCCGCCCAAAATTAACATGCACATATCAGATAACAATGCTAATGCAGAACTCATGCGAGTCAGTTGTCGATAATATTTTGCAGTGCGGCCTCTGGTGGGTGATGCAAAAAGATAGCCGCCAGTTACACCGCCGACAAAAGAACGCGCTAAATTACTGACGGTATAACCAATATGCGATTGTAATAAACCATCTAATTGATCGAGATTATTTTCGACATTTTCGACACTCAGTAATTCAACTTCACGCTGAATATACGGATGACATCGAATAGCGCCCTGCCCAAAAATAATTAAACTTCGCGTTAAAATATTAGCGCCTTCAACAGTAATGCTGATCGGTATAGAAAAATGTTTTGCAGCTAAAAAATTACGTGGGCCCATTTGAATCATTTGTCCCGCATGGATATCCATCGCATGCGCAATCACTCGACGGGATAATTCTGTCATGTGATATTTCGCGATGGCTGATGCGATCGCGGGGCGAACTTTTTGATCCACCGCGCCCGCCGTCATCATGCGGCCCGATTCTAATATATACGTAAATCCTGCGATTTCGCTTAAAGCTTCTTCAATACCTTCAAACTGTGAAATGGGCACATTAAATTGTTTGCGTAAACGCGCGTATGCTCCCGTCATGCGATAAGTTAATTTTCCGCATGCCGTACTTAAAGCAGTAAGTGAAATCGCACGCCCAATCGCAAGCGACTCCATGATCATTCGCCAACCAAACCCGGCTCTTTCTACTCCACCAATGATCCAATCCATCGGAATAAAAACATCTTTGCCACGCGTCGGACCGTTCATAAATCCGAGGCCCATAGGCATATGTCGCGTGCCAATTTCAACCCCGGGATGTTTCGTCGGAATAAGACCCAGTGTAATACCAATATCTTCTTTATTTCCCAATAAATGATCTGGATCGAACATCCGAAAAGCAATACCAAGTACACTCGCGACAGGTGCGAGTGTGATATAACGTTTGTCCCAACTCAGGCGAATACCTAAAATTTCTTTCCCTTCAAACATACCGCGACACACAATCCCAGAATCGGTAATCGATGCTGCATCGCTACCGGCTTCAGGGGCTGTTAATGCAAAGGAAGGAATTTCTTCCCCTCGCGCCAGACGTGGTAAATAATAATCTTTTTGTTCCGTCGTACCGTAATGCAAAATGAGTTCTGCGGGACCCAAAGAATTTGGAACCATCGTATTCACTGCCGCACTCATGCACCGCGATGCAATTTTCATGACAATAGTAGAATGCGCGATAGCTGAAAATCCCAATCCACCATATTCTTTTGGAATCACTAAACCAAAAAAACGTTCTTTTTTTAAATAATCCCACACATCTTCGGACAAATCTTTATGTTGGATAACATCCCATTCATTAATCTTTTGACAAAGTGTTTCCACCTGATTTTCTAAAAAAAGTAATTCCTCAGCACTTAATGCAGGCTTTGGCATTTGCAAAAGCTTTTTCCAATTCGGTTGTCCGCAAAACAATTCTTTTTCCCACCATACATCACCCGCTTCAATGGCATCGCGCTCGCCAGAGCTCATCGGTGGCATACGTTTTTGTAATGCTAATATCATGGGTTTTGTGAAATATTGTTTACGATATATCGTTAAATTTGCATAGGCCGCAGCAGCAAAATAAAGAATAAAAGCAACGATTAAAAAAACAAAACCTAAGGAACCAAAAATCGCAAATGCGATTAATGTGACACCAATCACTGATGTCCATACAACGGCAGGCATTCTAAAATATGCCATGGATAAAACAATGGAGATGAATATCAAAATTTGAATTGCAAGCATGCTGAATTCTTCCTTGCTCTATAGCTGTTGCGAAATTAAAAAACTACATGTCATGCCAGCATGTTTTTAGCTGGCATGACAGATTATTTTGCAACACCGCCCTTTATCTTAAGCTAGGAAGTATAAGTCAAAAGCTGATTTTAATGCTAGTAAATTTTTATTGTTTCACGACGGAATTTTTGAGTAAAATTGACATCTTTTCGACACTCAGAGGGGGGCATAATAAATAACCTTGACCTTTTCTACAATTTTTATTCAATAAAAAATTTAATTGTTCTTCCGTCTCAATTCCTTCAGCAATCACATCGACATGCATGCGATTTCCGATATCAATTATCGCTTCAACAATGATAGAATCTTTGGCATCAGTCGCGATATTTTTTATGAAAGTCTTATCAATTTTGATCGCTCGCAATGGCAATAATTTTAAATGCGTAAACGAAGAATATCCTGTCCCGAAATCATCCACTGAAAAAGTTAATCCGGATTCTTGTAATTCTTTAATCACACTTTCTGATAAAACGGAATTGGATAATAATACTGTTTCGGTAATTTCTGCATCAAATAATTCGATGGGTAACCCCGAATTTTCAATGACATTTAAAATAGATTTTGTCAGGTTTTTTTGCAATAACAATGATGCCGAAACATTAAATGAAATTTTAAAATTTTGGGCTCGATCTAACTCCCATTCGTAAGCTTGTCGACAAATTTCTCCTAAAACCCATTCCGTAATTTGAAAAATAATTCCACTTTCTTCTGCGAGCGGAATAAAAACATCTGGTAAAATAAGACCTCTCACTTTATGATGCCAACGCAATAAAGCTTCGAGACCTACCATTTTCTTTTCTTTTAAATCATAGATTGGTTGATAATAGAGAAGAAATTCTTTTTTATCTAATGCAAAATTCAAATCATTTTCTAATTCGATTTGTTGTTTATATTGTAATTGTTTAGCAGCACTATGAAACTGATAATTATTAGGACCTATTTTTTTCGCGTGATACATCGCAATATCTGCGTTCTGAAAAACACTTGCCGCATCATGTCCGTCCTCTGGATAAAAAGCGATACCCATACTCAGCTTAACAAGCACTTCTATTTTGTTAACGATAAAAGATTTTGATATATTCTCAATTATTTTTTGGGCAATCACATCGGTATCATGAGGGTTTTCAATATCTTTTAAAATAATAACAAATTCATCTCCACCCACTCTCGCAATAAAATCATTATCGCGTAGGCAAGATTTTAAACGTTTAGCAACTTCTTTTAATAATGCATCTCCCAAGAGATGA
>JABDEN010000034.1 GCA_013287025.1 Gammaproteobacteria bacterium
CATTTTCCATTGATTAAGTTTTCCAATTTTCTTATCTCAGAGATTATATTATCGAAATTTGGTTGCTGACCGTAAAACATTTTATTACTAAGCATCTTGTTAAAATCATCTTTGAGCAGCTGAAGGTAATCCTCATTTGGTATTAGCCGTAAATTTCCATTCAGACAATCGTCATATTTTGCAAATCCTGAATCATAAAAGGTCTTTTTAACTTTAATTACTTCATTCAGAAGGTCGCGATTAGTAAGCGCTTTTTTGCCAATGTCATTTTTGGATAGCATTGATACATCATACCAATGCCTTGAAATTCGATTTGCATCCTCTTTAAGCGTGGGGCGATTGCATTCATAGTGAATCAATGTGAGTTTTTCCCAATATGTTTTTTCAGGTGATAAAGTTGTTGCCTCAGCTACAGGAAATTCTAGATCTATGAGATACTCAAAAATATCCGTTGTTATAGTTTGTTTGCTACTTGGTATGGTTATATTTCTACCGCCAAATTCCAGTTTGACATTATCAATGACATATCCACTTTTTTGCTCTATTACAGACGGATAATGTAAATACATTGTTTCGCCGTCGTTATCTAGCTCTACACGAGGTGAGTTATTTGTAAATTGTTCCGATATGATTTTTTCAAAATATGGAATGATTATTTCATTAATATGTTGAGTTAACATTGATCGGAGTTGAATACCAATATTTTTAATCTTAGTTTTGCTAACCCCATCAGCAAAAGGATTATCGCAATTAAAAGCTTTATAATCTATGGTAATATCTACGTCTTCTGAAAATCGATCGATTACACGAAATGCTTTCGATAAAGATGTTCCACCTTTAAACGCCATAGGAAATCGGTTTGGCATTTTAAATAAATATTCCAACGCCCAGCATATCCAAATATCTTTTTCCAAAAGAATAGCGTCTCTTTTAATGTTTGGATTAGTTGATAATGATCTTAATATTTGAGCTTGTTCTTTTTGTGATAATGATAAATATGGCTCAGACATATTATATTTCCTTTGAATTTTTATATTGTAAAACTACATTGCTCATCCATGCGGGCATATATTCCGTTGACGATGTAAATTTTTCGAATTCTTGTGGTGTAAGCCGATTTTCAATTTTGTTGATAGTTTCTTTAGATATAAGGGTTTTACCGAGATACCATAAAGCAAGAATAGCTAATCCAACTTTTGATTCAGACAGCGGGATTTTTTTTCTGCTTACATGTTTGAGTGTTACTTCTAATCCACCCAGGTTAAATTTTCGCGATTGTCCAGTAGTTAAGAAGATTGGTTGAGCTGGTACTTGTGTAGATAGACCAAGCTGTCTAGCTGCTTCTGCTCCGCTTACTTGTATTTGTTCATTTGTTTTTTTTGCAATTGCTTCAGCAACTTTAAAGGGTTCTGGCAATACCTGTCCAACGAAACGATTTTCTTCAGGGCGCACATAAACGCCACGAGTTAATCTAACCACCTTCCCAGTGGCAGTAAGTCTAGAAAGCGCTTGGTCTACTGCTGCACGCGTGCCAAAGCCCATCAAGGCGCTGGTCGTAAATGGCTTGCCTCGCGGTGTTTTTTGGACATATTGTTGAACTTTATGGGTGGTACTCATATTTCAATCCTCTTGTCATAAAATATATATTGTTTTCTGACAAAAATCAAGCGTCATAAGTTTCAATAATATATGCTGTTTAACCCCCTGTGTTGCCGCCTTATTTAAAACCATTGCAGGGGAGTGAAAGCTAAATGAGCGAGCCTAAACACCACCCTTCAATTGACCAGCTTCATTGACTAAAGCCAGTCGGACGGCTTCGAGCTTGGCCATTTTGGCGCCGCGGAGGACTTCGTAAATTTCAGCAAGTTTTGATAAGTTTTCAGCTTTACTGATACGGTTAGCAGAGGAATTTTCGGGGAAATCTCGGATTTCTCGCAATAATTTGGCTAATTCATCCCAATTATAGGAATACATCATTTCACGAGGAACCTGACGTTTGGTCGGGTCATTAATGTCTTTTTTATCAGGATCAAGAATAATTGCTTTATACTGCTCTGCCGCAGCCAATAAAGCATCTAATTTGTCTTTTGTGTTACTTGAAGTAAGTTCGCCATGTTTTGGATAAAAAATCATATTCGCCATGCACACCCCTCACTTATATTGGATAAATTTTAATCAATTATTAACACCATCCCTCTGTTCATTATAATCGATATAATGTCCGCCGTATTACTTCAGTACATATTTTGACTTATCTAAACTACGATATAACAACGCCTCGCTTAAATGCACTTTTGAAATACTTGCCGCATCCTCCAGATCCGCAATGGTGCGTGCGACTTTCAAAATTCGGTGGTAAGCGCGCGCGCTTAAATTAAATTTTCGTATCACTTGGTTTAACATCGTTTGTGATTCCGTTGATATCGAGCAATATTCTATTAATTCATTACCACTTAATTCATAATTGTATTTTCCCTGACGTTTTATCTGTCTTTCTCGCGTCTCAACCACTCTTTCCTTTACTACTATACTTTCTGCCTGATTGTCTACTTTTATAGAGAGCATCTCTGGTGGCGGAGCGCTCACCTCGACATGCAAATCAATACGATCTAATAAAGGTCCAGATAATTTTGCTAAATAACGCTCAATTTGTTCATTGGTACAGCGACAGTTATCTTCACCACTTCCCGCGTAACCGCATGGGCAAGGATTCATCGCAGCAATAAGTTGAAATTTTGCTGGGAAAATTTCTTGATAAGATGCACGAGAAATCGTGATCTGCGCAGCCTCCAAGGGTTCTCGTAATGATTCTAAAACTTGCCGTTGAAATTCTGTTAATTCATCCAAAAATAAAACACCTTGATGTGCCAGTGAAATTTCACCCGGCCTGGGCGGTCGCCCGCCTCCCACTAATGCAATGGAAGATGCGCTATGATGTGGACTACGAAAAGGAATGCGTTGCCAATCATTATAATTAAAGCCGCGTCGCGTGATGGATGCGATCGCTGCAATTTCCAAGGCCGCTTCCTCCGTGACATCGGGAAGAATGCCAGTAATACGATTCGCTAACATCGTTTTACCAGCACCGGGCGAACCGATGAGTAATAAATGATGATGACCTGCAGCCGCAACTTCTAAAGCGCGCTTTGCAGTACTTTGGCCTCTCACATCACTTAAATCCAAACGTTCGGAAGCATGATTTATCACTGTTTTGTTTTCACATGCTGGAAGCGTAGCTTCGCCTTGCAGATATGCGCACACCTCCAATAAATGCTTAGCAAAATACACTTTTGCCCCATTTACCAAGCCCGCCTCTAATGCATTGGCTTCAGGAATGATGAGTTGATGCTTTGCCGCCATAGCACCAAGCACAATCGGTAATATACCGCTAATGGATCGCAATTCCCCAGATAAAGCCAGCTCTCCCACAAATTCCATCTGTGACAATTCAGCGCGAAGCATCAGTTGTTTTGACGCAATTAAAATGCCGAGCGCGATCGGCAAATCAAAGCGCCCGCCTTCCTTTGGTAAATCAGCCGGCGCTAAATTAATTGTTAAACGCTTACGTGGAAATTTAAACTCCATATTGAGCAAAGCGCTGCGCACGCGATCTTTGCTTTCTTTCACCTCCGCTTCCGGAAGTCCCACAATATTCACCCGAGGAATACCAGGTGATAAATGAACTTCCACCGTAATCAGGGGCGCAAGGACTCCGGCGCTTGCCCGACTATGAATAATAGCAAGTGTCATATAAAATAATCTCCTAGACTCGTTTATATTGAAAGAGGCTCTCTCATGGAAACTGCTGAAAAAATCGTCAAGGAACTTATCCAACTCGCTAACATTGAAATTCCCGGAGATTTAGAAGTGCATCACCCGGATTTTTATGCGCGCATTTTGCGAGACGGACCGTTGGGATTCGGCGAGAGTTACATGGAAGGTTGGTGGGATACAAAAAGTCTCGATAAACTTTTCGATAAAATCAATCGCAGTAATATAGGCTATAAAATCAAAAAAAACAAACGCTTTCTTTTAAAAATTGCATTGAGCAAAATTTTAAATTTTCAAACGCAAAAACGTGCGTGGACGGTTGGAAAAAAACATTATGACCTCGGCACGGATCTTTTTCAGAAAATGTTAGATAGCCATATGAACTACACCTGTGGATATTGGCAAAACGCTAAAAATTTGGAAGAAGCGCAACTCGCAAAGCTAGAATTAACTTGTCAAAAATTATTATTAAAACCCGGAATGCGATTACTTGATATTGGTTGTGGATTTGGTGGACTTGCGAAATATGCCGCAGAACATTACGGTGTTGAAGTCGTGGGTGTCACTATCTCAAAAGAGCAACAAGCACACGCCAAAAAAGTTTGCGAAGGTTTGCCCATTCAAATTCGTTTGCAAGATTACCGAGATATGAAAGAAAAATTCGATCGCATTGTATCCCTTGGCATGTTTGAGCATGTGGGATTTTTAAATTATAAAATTTACATGCAAACCGTACATCGATGTTTAAAAAATGACGGTGTTTTTCTGCTTCATACCATCGGGAATACATTTGCAGAATACCCCAACGAATGGATCACCAAATATATTTTTCCGAATGGAATGCTGCCTTCCATTGCATTGATTGCGAAAGCATCCGAAAAATTTTTCGTGATGGAAGATTGGCATAATTTTGGAGCAGATTACGATAAAACTTTGATGGCATGGCATAAAAATTTTGAAGCAAATTGGCCGTTGTTAACATCCAAGTATGATGAAAAGTTTTATCGCATGTGGAATTATTATTTATTATCTTGCGCCGGGACTTTTCGTGCACGTGCCATGCATCTTTGGCAAATTGTTTTTACCAAAGAAGGAATGATCGGTGGCTATAAAGCACCACGTGAAGTCGAAATTCGTCGATCAATTGCTTCAAATTGCTTGATAGAATCGTCGGCAGGTTAAGTGTTCGTCCTTCGCTTTCTTGATTTTTTGTAACTTTAATGATAGCTTGCGCGCTTATTAAAATTATAAAGGATATTGCTATGCGCTCAGGTTATGGTACCTTTTTTGATAAATCAGATGAAAAAGTTCTACAACTTCTTTCATCAAATTCAGACGCCCAATCTTTGCTTAAAGAAAGACAAGAGTTAATTCGAACCTTAGAGAAATCAAAAAAATTGAATTCCAAAAAAAATTCAGATGAAAGTAATAACGTGACATGGAATGCGGCTTGCACTTTGGTTGTCAGCATTCTTCTTGGTTTTTCTTCACACGATATATTTAAAAACTATGTATCTGATTCGACTGCCGCAGCTATTACAGTGACACCCGCCGCACTAGTGGCCACAATAGGTTATCTTAAAATTGCAATTAATGAATATTATGATAATTTAAAGGCAAAACCAACTATAGATGAAATAAAGAAAATCGATGAGCGATTGACAGAAATAATAAAAAATATAGGTTTCACACCATCACACGGGCAAACCTTTACCTCATAGTTGTTCTTAAAATGCACCAGCAATTTTTAAAAAAACAACCTTCTTATCGTACTTAAAGAAGGTTGTTTCTCTACGGAAAATCGTCAATTGCGAGGAACATGAAAAACGCTACGATTTTCACAGCACTCACCGAAAACCCATTTTACTCGGAGATGCATTACCATCGAAAAGTGGCACATCGAATAAATCATTGTGGGGAGAAATATTCGCGACCGGACTTAATGGTTGCGAAAAAAAATCCGTTGGCAATGAATCATTCATAGGATTATTTAAACTATTATTTAAACTATCATTGAATCGATCATTAAAAAGATATGCATCCGTCATTTGAATATCCGATGTGAATTCATCACCTTCAGGTATAGCAAATAAATTTTCTGATTTTTTTTCGCATGGCTGCATATCAAAAGCCTGCAAAATAGAAGAAGAGCTAGAACTTTTTGAATCTTGTGAACTCTGGGATTGAGGGGGCAGAGAATTCCGGCGTATCGCTGCGCCTATTAATTCTTTTGATATTGCATGCAATTTATTTAAATTTTTAGCATTTTCCAACTTTTCCTCAAAAGCACTAGCTAACTCTGAACTGATTTCCCGATAACTAGAAATTGTTTGAGGATCAGCGATTTTTTTTATTTGATCTGCTAACAAGTATAATTGCTCGTTTTTAATTTTAATTTTCATATCAATCTTGTGATCGGCAGTTTCAAGCTCAGTAATTTTTTTATTGACTTTGTAAATACTATCTTCAAGATTTTCAGGTTTTTTTCTGATAGAGCTATTAGGGATGTTACGAGCAAAGCTCGCGAAGTTAGTGGCGGGGGTCTTTCTCTTAAGCATGTCTTTACTCTCTCATTTCTTTCGTACACAATTTAACCAACTGACTTTCTGTTCCAAGATTATACCATCTGCCCGAAAAATACTCACCAATAATTTGACCTTCCAGGGCCGCTTTTTATGATATAAAAAAGATATTGCAATATATCGAATATCGATATATGACATGATGTTGATGTTGTGGATTATCATTAGGAGAAAAATATTATGCTACCAAAAAAACGACCCCCTACCCATCCTGGACAAATGCTTTTAAAAGAATTTTTAGAACCCATGAGAATCACTCAAAAAGAATTTTCTGAGCATTTAGGTTGGACTTACACCCGTTTAAATGAAATTATAAATGGCCATCGCGGAGTTAGCCCAGAATCAGCGCTTGCCTTCGCTGACGCATTTCAAATGGAACCTCAATTCTGGCTTAATTTACAACAAAACTGGGATTTATGGCATGCGATAAAAGTACATAAAAATATTAAACCCGTGGATAAGGCTGCGTGATTAAAGCACTAATGAAATTATAAAAACTTAAACATCTTTAACGAATTCTTTTTTTAATCGAGTGACGTTTTGCATGATTTAATGGAACAGACCCCAATGATTCAGCAAGCATTGTGATAACCAACGTATTTAAACTCACACCCTCTTCTTTGGCTTTATTAACAAGTCGTAGATGTATGGACTTCGGAACTCGCTGTACCCATTTGCCGCTCTGACTTTCTAATTCCCCAGGTTTTGGTATAGATCTTCGCATTTCTTTTGCAGTTTCCATCCAATCTCGTACTGCATCTTTACCATTCTTTATAGCTTCTTCAATAGTTTCGCCATCAGACATGCATCCAGGGAGATCTGGAAACTCAATTAAATATCCAGTTCCTTCTTCATTGGAAAGATGTCTTATAGTAAATGGATATTCAGGAATTTTTACTCGCATATTTCCTCCGCTTCCAATGAAGCAATTAATGATAAAAACTTTTTTACATATATAGGTTTTATTGGTCGGTGAGCCGGGATGGTTAAAATGTCTATCCATTTTGTATGTGTAAAACATACATGACTCCCTTTTCCATTTCTCACCTGAATATCAAAACGATTAGCAATAACCATAAGATCCGAAATCTGCCAATTTCTAGGATTATTATGCATCTTACTAATTATTTTATCGATTTTTGTCATCTGCGCATGATACTACATATGATACTAATATACAACTCAGGCGTGTCTTTATTTTACCAAGAAATTTTTCAGACCGCACTAATCTACAATAATTTTTTCATTTAATCCTTCGCTTAATTTGTGGCAAAATCTTAGTTGTTATAATAACTTCAAAGGAATCAAATGTCGCATTGGGACAAGCAAGCGATCCACTGGGATCAGATTACGGAACCATTAAGACCCTCAACAATGGATATACAAGTTTTAACGCAATGGATTTATCGCTATTATCAAACAAATTATCGACCGCTCACCGTTCTTTTACTCGGTGTGACACCGGAAATTGTTAACATCTCATGGCCAGAAAAAACAAAACTTCTGACCGTGGATCAAAATATGGATATGATAAAATTAATTTTTAGAAAACAATCGCGACACGTAAAATCTATTGCAATTGCAGCCCATTGGTTACATTTACCATTTCAACCTTCATCATTTGATCTCATTGTTGGTGATGGATGTTATAATTTATTAGCATTCTCCGAATATAAAATGTTAACGCACTCCATTCAATCATTGCTCCGTCAAAATGGCTTATTTATATTTAGATTTTTTTTGCGTCCTGACCTTAATGCGTCATTAGAAAAATTAAAAAATGATGTGACACAATTACAAATCAAAAATTTTTCGACATTTAAGCTACGGTTATTAATCGCGCTTCACGATGATATACAACAAGGTGTTTCATTAAAAAATACGTGGAATTGCTGGAACCTACAATTTAAAACGATTATTCATCATTTAAAAGATAAACTACAATGGACTGAAGAAAGTATTAATGTTATCAATCATTATAAAAATCAAAATGCTTTTTATACATTTCCGTCTTTACACGAGGTAAAACAACATTTAAATCAATACTTGAATGAACAAGAAATATTTACGCCACCTGATCAACT
The DNA here is from genome assembly GCA_013287025.1 of Gammaproteobacteria bacterium. The sequence goes on from JABDEN010000034.1 coordinate 8,438, forward strand.
TAGCGTTTGCTGTCCTACTTTTGTATTTTCAAAGCAAAAATAGTCGATAAAAGATTTCGTGATCGCTGAAATTTGATATTTTTTACATAACAAATCTCTCATGTGATGCGAAGTATTATTTGCAATAATGATTTCGCCTGAACATGCTTTAATTAAAGTGTTTAACATCATATTTTTATGCATTGAATCCACCAAATCAATATTCATATCTTCCAACAAAATCAAATCATCATAGCAATCAAATGGTAATCCTTGCTTTTCAATATCTTTATCATCATTTACCCAATAAATAATCATGTCCATATCATCCATCATTAGTAAATGTTGCCCGGCTGTAAAAAGTGATGGCATATCCATTTCAACATTATTCATAATGACGCTATTACTGATGGCCAAGCCAATTTTGCTCGCACTCATTTTTAAATAATTTTGTATATGCTCCACATAATGCAGATGATTATTTTTATTTCCAAAAATAATAATGATAGGAATGCGTCCTTGATCTGGAATAAGTGATGATAAAATTTGTTGATAAATATGCGGAGCCGTAGTTGAACCTAGCTGAGGTTGTACATTTACTTCAATAATTTTCCCGCCATTTTCGCGATAGGATTGTTGAATATCTGGAGATATAAAATCAATCCCAACCAAATCAAGCCGTAATAATTTTGCAGCGCTTTCAACTAAATGTTGATTATCCGGATGGATTTTTTCAACTTTAACTGGCGTTCCACCCATTGAAATATTTGCAATGCGAGTTAATGCGATAAATTTTCCCGCAGAAATTACGGTTTGCAAAGATAAATGTTGTTCCGATAAATAATCAAGAATATCTTCATTAATTTGAATATGTCGGAGGGGATAATGCGATTGATGATCTTGATTATGTTTCGCAATTAATGTCTGAATATCACTTATGCCATCGCCTGTGACGGAAGCTGGAAGACGTTCAATGGCCCAAATCATTTCTCCATTAAATACTAATAATCGATAATCACGACCTACAATATGCTTTTCAACCATTACATTGCTCGTATGTTTTTTTGTGGCATAAAAAGCTTTTTTGACGTGATCCTCCGAGTTTAAATAAGTATAAACACCTTTTCCTGCTCGACCATCTATTGGCTTCACGACAACTGGATAATTTAATTTTTGCGCGATACGAAGTGCATCTATTTCACTATTTGCAATATAATTTTCTGCCACAGGAAATCCTGCCTGCGATAAAACATAAGCAATATTTTTTTTATTTTCAATCAAAGTCGCAGAAATGTGAGGTGTTTTATCGGTAAAACTACTGTCTAACCATCGAGAAAACTTTCCATAACCATATTGAAATGTATTATTGGCAATGTGACGCCAAGGAATTTTTGTTTCAAATGCCGCTTTTAAAAAACGTAAACTGTTAGAACCTCTTGGTGCATGCATTTTTAATGTATTCAACAAGGAATTTAATTCCTCAACAATACTTTGAGATATCATAAAAGACGGTTGCAACAAATAATAATTGAAAAATTTCATGATAAAAATGGCGACAGGATGAAAGCATATGGGAAATAAAAAAGGAATCCATAGAGAAAATTCATTTTTTTTAGACGAAGATTTTTCGATAACCGGTTTTTCGAAAATAGGTAAACCACCCGCTTGTTGAAGATTGCAAATAACTTTACTAAAGCTTTCTATCACGTCTCTCAACGATTGCAATGAACTTGCAATATGATAATCAGAGAAATAATAATGTAATGCTTTTTCTAAGGTATGTAATTGCTTTGATGACAAGTCATGCACACGCATGTTAAGCAAAGCAACCGGCTGGCGAAAACCCGCCATATATCCATAAAAAATATCTGGTTGCATGGTTAATGCAAGAGGCTCAGCAATTGGCAATACTTTTGCTATCATCTTACGCAAATCATTTTTTAAATAACGCCTTTTTGATTTTATTCATCAAGCTACTACCGCTTATACCAGATCCACTGAATACTCCGAAATTATTAAAATTCGAAGGTAAGGTCAATGCATTATCTGTCACAATGTATGTCCATTGCGATCCACCATTATTACTTTGTGCATACATAGGATAGGTTGCTTGGCCCACCATATAAGATCCTGCGGCCATACAAAAACCATTTAAACAACTTGCAGTGTTAAATTGTGCAGATGAAGTATAATCCGGTAATTGAGGTCCATGGGTCCCATCGATTGCATAACTCCAAGTACTTCCGCCGTCAGTAGTTTGCGCAATCATAGGCAATTGATTTGAATCTATATTTGTATAAAAACCTACTGCGACACAAAAGTTATCCGTGCAACCCGAGCTAGTAAACTGCGCATTTTGCGAAAAATCACTGGGTTGCTGCGCCGTCGTTGAAATAGCATAAGTCCACAAACTGCCTGTATTGGTTGATTGTGCTAATAGGGCATATTGCGTTGTAGTAGTTAAATCATAGAAATATGTCCCTGCTGCTATACAAATGGATGCGCTGCAACTTGTGGTATTAAAGCGTGTCAAACTAAAGGGGTCCGGTATTGCAGGAAAAGCTGGCCCCGTCGCATCGTCGATAACATACGTCCACGGCCCACCACTAATGGATTGCGCAAGCAAAGGAAAGCTTGCTGCAAAAGACTGATCTTCATAAGTCCCACCAGCAATACAAATTGTGTCAAAACAACTTGCTCCAAAAAACTCTCCATGATTGGCATAGTTACTCGGTAGCGTAGTCGTATTATCCACCACATAATTCCAAGTAGTACCACCGTCCGTTGTTTCTGCAATCAGCGGAAAAGCTATACTTGAAATATTCTGGTAGGTTCCTACCGCAATACAGGTAGAGTCCATACAACTGACATTATTAAATCTGCCAAATATATCAAAATTAGGTGGCGGGTTTTGCGCAGTGATGGGATAAGTCCAACTGCCTGATTTATATTGCGCAATAAATGGATGCGGGAATGCCGTATTGAGATCGGTATAAGTGCCACCCGCAATACATAAATTCGTGGTACAACTCGCAGCAGAAAAAATACCTGCACTGCCAGGATTAAAATCGGTGGGCCAGCTACCTACGCCACCAATTGGATAAGTCCAGGTATCACCCCCCGTACCACTAAAAGCAACTAAGGGATTAATACCGTTAGAATTATCATCCCCTACACTAATACAAATATTTGCATTACAACTTGTGGCAAATAAATATGGCATGCTGTAAGTAGGATTAGTTGGCAAATTGGTAATGATTGTCGAAGGGTAAGTGACGGTTCCATTTTTATTTTGTACTAATAAAGGGAAAAACGCGAGATCACTATCATTATAAGTACCCGAAGCTAAATAAGAGAAATTTGAATTATTTTCTACCGTTACCGATAAGGGAACTGAGGATGTCGTACAACTACTGCCTTTACAAATCGCAAAACCACTATGCACAGCGCCAGTAATACTCAACTCTAAATTACAACTTGCAAGCGCCGAAAGATTAATCGGATCACCACACGCACCTCCTCCACTCGTTACCTGAGTGACGGTTCCGGGCAATCCTTGTACTTCATAACCATTACGTGCACTGTGCGTAAGATTCGTCACCGTAAAATTCGCGGTCACCGAACCTCCGGGAGGAACGGAAGTCGGTAATGAGCCATTTGGCTCAATTAAAAAATTTTGTGATAAAGGATAACAATTTGGCACTAACGCAAGGAGAAGGAGTCCTCGATAAATAGGTAATAATCGAAAACGTAATTTTGCATTCATTTGTATAAATCCTTTTAACGAAATGAAATTAAATTAAAAAGTTGATATCTACCAAAAATTGATTCGCGTAAATATTAGAGCCACTTAGCGTAAAAGGTACGGAAGATTGGTAATTATGGTAAGTCACAGTACCATCATCTAAGGAGTAGTGACCTAAATTACTAAAACGATAAGCAAGACCTACGCGTACATTTGACGCCACATCCATATCAAACCCCAGACTTAAGTTGTAACTAAAAGCAGTTTCTGTATTTGATTCAAATGTTGGAGTGATATTAATGCTGCCGGTTTGTGAAGTCGTTGCGGAATAGTCGCTCGCACGATTAAAAGCAGCACCTAATCCAACGGATGCATAAGGGTGAAAAATGTGATGTACGCTATACAATAACTTAAAAACCGCAATGACTTGTTGCGATTGTAATTGAAAATCATAATCATAAGGTGTGGATGTTGCACGCTCCACACCAACTAAATTTGAGCCATTTACTGTAAAAGATCCAAAATAATCATATTCTACGCCCGCTTCCATAAAAAAATTCGTGGCAGGCACCCATTCTAATCCAATAAATGTACCTACAAAACCGCTATCTTTTCCTTGATTGTCGTTTTGATAAGTAAAAATATCATCATCTGTCCCTACGTATGACTGATCAGAGTGTCCAACACTCATGCTGGCATATCCTCCTAAGAGAGATACCACAGGACGAACATTATTATTTGAGGAAGCAGAAAATATCGCTGAAGAATATAAGCATGTAAAAAAAAGGAGGGATTTTACATAATTTTCCTTTAAAAAAAACATACAGCTATCCTTAAATTCTTAGCAAATTTGAAAGCACATTGTATAATTACGGTAATAAATATACAAGACAAATGGGCTCGCCGCGTTCGCAATGTCGAATTTCGGTAAAAATCTACGACTTAAAAACTTTATGTAGAAATTTCTTTCGCACACAACTCAACTAATTGATTCTCTGTTCCAATGTTATGCCAGTTACCCGAAAAATACTCACCAGTAATTTGACCTTCCTGCACCGCTTTTTTTAACAAATCTCCCAGTCGAAACTTGCCTGGGCGGCAGTTCACAAACAATTCTTTGCGATAAACACCCACATTTGAATAAGTATAAGGGGTGGGTAATGCGAGCGAAACCTGATTACCATGCAATGAAAAATCTCCCACAGAATGAAAAGGAGGATTATCCACTAACACAATATGTGCTAAACCATCGGGGTTTTTTGGTAAGTCTAACAGCTGAAAATCGGAAATGACATCCGCGCTTAATACAATAAAAGGATCGTCGCCGAGCAAAGGCAGTGCTTTAAAAATTCCGCCACCCGTTTCAAGTGCTTCATCTTCTTCGGAATAAAAAATTTTGACATTAAATTTTTCGCCGTTTCCCAACGCTTCTTTAATTTGATCTTGCAAATAACTCACGTTAATCACTATTTCGCGTATATCGCTCCGCAAAAATGATTCAATCGCATATTCAATGAGATATTTTCCGTGCAAACGTAATAAAGGTTTTGGGGTATGATCGGTTAAATGGCCCATGCGACTACCGCGACCAGCCGCTAAAATCATTCCACGCATGTACTTATCACTTTGTGATGGGCAGGTAAAATAACATTATTTAAAAATTGATAAAAAGCTTGCGTTTCTGGATAAGACTGACTTACTTTTTCGATATATTTTAATGTTCGCGGAATGTGAGGCAAATAATTTTTATTATGGTCACGCTCAAATTTCCGCGCGAACGTGAGTAATGCTTTTAAATGTCTTTGCAACCCCATCATTTCAAACCAATAAAAAAATTCATCTTTTGATACGGATAAATTTAAACGCTCGTGATATTCCATCACCAACTTTCGAATCATTTCATCGGGCCAGTCAATATAACAATCTCTTAATAATGAAACGACATCGTAAGTAACAGGACCATAAAACGCATCTTGAAAATCTAAAATACCGACCTGACTTTCCGGCAAACACATCAAATTAGCAGAATGATAATCGCGATGCATAAAAACTTGTGGTTGATTCGCCGCAGTTAATGCTAAAAATTGGAAAAACTTCTCGAGCATATTTTCATCTTCAGTCGATAAAGTTATCTTCAAGTGGGTTTCTAAAAACCACTCTTTCGAAAGCATCAACTCTTGCTGCATAAAATGCGCAGTAAACGGTTGGATTTTCCAACCATCCACAATTTGGCAACGTTGTAAAACCGCCAACGCGTCTAATGCTTTAGAATAAAGTTGTGGGGCATTGGTTTTTGTCAATTCTTTTAATAATTGTCGATCGCCAAAATCCGTCAACAACAAAAAACCATGACCTAAATCAGCCTCAATAATTTCTGGCGCTTTTAAACCAAGGTCGCGGAGCGCTTTGCTGATGGCAATGTAAGGCTTGCATGCTTCGCGCTCAACTGGCGCATCCATCGCAACATAAGACAAATGATTGGGTAATTGCACACGGAAATAACGTCGGAAACTCGCATCGCCTTGCATGGGATGCAAAATAACGTGGTCTAAATGACAAGTGTCAGTTAGCCACTTTTGTATAAGGTGTTTTCTTAAATCTTCCATGGCAATAATTTTACATAAATTTAATATTTGAGGCTACAACAAAAATGTTTAGCTTCACCCTCTTTACTAGTTCCTTCTGTCCCGCCTTTTCGATACACTTGTTCCCATCATTTAATAATCGGTAAACGCGTGGAAAAAATAATTAAAACAGGGCTAATCATCGCGATAAGCTTCGTTTTTTGTACAAAAATGTACGCAGAAGAATCTGTCACGGATCTATGTCGTCCTGAAAAAAAAATTAAACCAACACTCACCATGTCTGCCATCGCCAATGATTTAGGTTGGGTACAAACCAATGAAAATCGTTGCGGCGGTTATTATTTGGAAGCACCATTTGTCGATGCCTCCTATTTAGTCAACAATGATCAAATCAAAATTACTGGAAATCAGGGCAATTTTTCTTTACATAGCACTTCTGCGTTAGAAAATGTGACGATTTCAAAAGAAGGGCAACAAATTATTACCAATACTGCCTATGTCTATCGTGATCCACAAACAGAAGATTATAGTAGTGCAGATTTAATTGGTAATGTCATTCTTCGTGAACCCAATAGTTTAATTTTGGCATCTTGCGGACATTTAAACCTGAAATCCAATGAGCGATCATTAAAAGACATTCTTTATCGTACGGCAGTCTATAGCACGGTATCGAATAAACCTTCTCAACTGACTCTCGTCGAATTACAACAAGAACACAAAGTGTATCAACTGAGCGCATGGGGAAAAGCGGACACTTTTTATCAAGAACAACCGCGTATTTTTGAGTTTAAAGGAGCAACGTATAGTACTTGTCCTCCATTATTAAGCACCTGGCAAGTGAAGGCAGAACATATCGAACTCAATAAAGAAACTGGCCGAGGGGTTGCAAAACATGCAAAATTATACGTGAAAGGCGTGCCTGTACTTTATGCGCCTTATCTCAATTTTCCAATTGATTCACGTCGACAAACAGGATTTCTCTGGCCAACCATCGGTTCATCAAGCGTGAGTGGACCCAGTTTTACGGTTCCTTATTATTTAAATTTAGCGCCTAATTACGACGACACCATTACCCCCGCGGTATTAACAAAACGTGGCGTACAAATTAACAATTTATTCCGTTATTTGGCGCCCCATCCTTACAGTAATGGCCAAATTCAAATTACTTTATTACCGAATGATCAATTATTTAGGAATTTTAAAGATACCCAAGAAGAAGAGTTTCAATTTACGAAAAATCCCGTCACGTTATCTGAATTACATCGACTCGAAAATGCATCGACAACACGTGCCGCCATTTATTGGAACGATAAAACTTATTTTAATGAGCATTGGTCTGCCGACGCTGACTACAACTTTGTAAGCGATGACTATTATTTAAAAGATTTTAGTAATGGCCTTAACCAAATCACCCCCAATCAATTACTTCAACAAGGAGATTTGTACTACAAAGGAAAATATTGGAATTTCACCGGACGTATTCAAGCGTACCAAACCTTGCATCCGATCGAAGAAAATAATTTTTTCAATCAATACATTCGACTTCCGCAATTATTATTGGATGGTGACTTTCCTGATGAAAAAAGAGGGTTTAATTATTCTATCATCAATGAACTGACACGTTTTGATATTGCCAAAAATCCTGGCAACTTAAATCCCCGCAATCTTTCTTCACAACCCATTGGTGTAAGAATGCATACACAACCCGGCATTAATTACCCTATTTATCGACCGGCGTATTTTATTGATCCTCGTTTGCAATTTGCATTATCTCAATATGAAGTCACGAATGTATTAGATGATAACTCAACGCATCCGGATCGGGCGCTACCCATTTTTGATATTCACGGCGGATTATTTTTCGATCGAAATGCTTCTTTGTTTAGACATGCTTTTCGACAAACTTTAGAACCTCAGTTTTATTACACTTACGTGCCTTTCCGTAATCAAGATGAAATTCCTATTTTCGATACAACCGTCAACACGTTAACTTATGACCAATTGTTTACCTACAATCGTTTCAGTGGAATCGATAGAATTGGTGATGCGAACCAATTAAGTTTGGGTATTGCTACTCGACTCTTTGATGAGCAATCGGGTTTTCAGAAAGCGAGCGCGGGGATTGGTCAAATTCTTTACTTTGCGAATCGACGTGTCACGCTATGCGAAAGCGGAGCAGTTTGTTCGGATTACCCAGACTCACCCGAAAATACGAGCAGACAATCACCCATTTCTGGCGTGCTCACCTACAACCTGACACCAGAATGGAGCGCTAGTGCCAACACGATTTGGAATACTGAATCGGATCAATTAGATAACCAAACGGTAACCATTCAATACGCTGACGCGAGACAGCGTATAGTAAGTTTGAATTACACGTATGTCCGAAATGCTGACAAACTATTAAGCCAAAATTCGGCCAATAATTTATCGCAAACCGATTTTTCATTCTCTTGGCCACTGACGCGCGATATTTCAACGATTGGTCGCTGGACAGAGGATTGGAATCATACCCGTTTCCATAATTTACTCTATGGTTTACAATACGACACTTGTTGTTGGGCGATACGTATTGTCACAGGTAGAACATTCGATAGTTTAGTGAATGACACCTATCAATATAATTCCGAATTCTTTATTCAATTCGCTTTAAAAGGGTTAGGAAGCTTTGGAAGCGGAAATCCTGGTCGGGCGCTTAACAATTCACTGATAGCAAATGAAGCGAGTTTTGGGCAGGACTACTAAAATGAAATATATATTATTATTTATCACTACCGTATTTTTTTCTTTACAAGCATATTCAGCTGAAAAATTAGATCGCATGGTTGCCATTATTAATAACTCTGTCATCCTCGAAAGTGAATTGACAGATGAGATGGATAAAATTAAAAAGCAATTAAAAGCAGAAAATACTTCGCTGCCACCAGGCGATGTTTTACAAAAACAAGTCATGGAACAACTGATTAACAAAAAATTACAATTACAACTGGCGGATCTTGCTGGCATTGATCCACCGGAAAGTGAAATTAATAATGCGATTAGTAATATTGCAAAAAATAATCGTTTAACCGTCGACCAATTGTATGATGCTTTGGCAAAAAGAGGCATCTCAAAATATGAATATCAAAAAAATATTCATGACGAATATATTATTCAGGCAGTACAACATCAAGCAATAGGTGCCAAAATCTCCG
>JABDEN010000035.1 GCA_013287025.1 Gammaproteobacteria bacterium
ATGAAGCAACGCATTTTCAATAGATTGTCCGTCCGCTAAACCGACCATGCGACGGAATAACAGCGGTAAATTCTTATTTTTAAACGGACTAAACCCTTGTGCCTCTTTATAAAGTTTGTCGAGTGCTCGATAATACTCAATAAGAATGTTATTTCCCAAATCAACACTGATTGATTTATTTTCTAAAAGATTTTTCATATAAAAATAAAAATGATCCGAAAAATTTTGAATACTCTTGAGCCCAGCTTGGTCATCATTTTGTAGCTTGATATACAACGGATTATTCATGCGTATACCATTTATGGTAAGGTGTCGAATAGAGTATAATGGTATGTGAGAGATACATATTTCTTTTTCAATATCTCCCCATGAACCTGAGCCTAATGTACCACGCACACAAATCAACGTCTTAGGTAAAAAAGCAGGATGAATTTCAGATAAAACACCTTTTTTAGAGTCACTATATCCGTCATTCATAAAACCTTTCGCGATATCGATATCAACAGATGCTGATTGAAAAATAGCTCTGTCATCGACATGTTTTCGAATAAGCTCTGATGTTATCTCCGAATCCGGTTTAATTTTACTACCTAATCCACGCGCAATATAACCTGTAATCGTTACTGCTGCTTTTGGATATGATCCACCCAAAGCAGAAACCACCCTACTTTGGCCTTGAAATAGTGTTTTAGCTATATCGCGATTTATTATTTTTACGTTGCCACTAGTGGTTAGATAACCCCGCTTTAGTAACGTAAACAACTTATAAGTTTGCATCGCTATTCTCTACTACTATATGATGGCATTGCCTAAAACTATCAATACGAAGCAAATTTCGATAATCTTCTTCAGACTTGCATAAACGAATGCGGTGCAACATACCACAAAAATATTGATAAGGCTCAATATTATTTGCTTTGCATGTTTCAATCAAAGAATAAAAAAGTGCGCCGGCTTTTGGCTGTTCTTTGCAAAACTCTTTTTGCGTCAAGCCACTTTGTTTTTGTTGAGTTACAAGTTCTTGCCATTTTGCACGGCGTTCAATTTTTTCTGGTTTATTCATGATAATGTCTCGATTTTTAAAATTGAAGCATGCGGGATTTTTTTTAGGTTAAGAAGATGTGTTTAGTCGAACGGATACATTCCGCTCGACAGAGGATGCGTATGTACCTACGAGGGAAATGAGGCTTTCATCAAGTCATGAATAAATAGAAAAACGTATTGCTATATTTGACCACATTTCTCAATAAAATACTCTTTGCTGCCCAAAGATTGGTTTTTCATCTAGGTTAATTTCTTTTTTGTTTGTAGCCGGCTTGAAAAATAATTCCGATGCGTAATTGGTCAACATCATCTTATTGTTTGAATCATCTACAAGATTAGATAGTGTATTTATTGTTGCTAATTGTTCTATCAAAATCTTATAAAATCTTGAGTGTGAATTGGTGGGATCCATTAAAAATTCTTCAATTATTAATAGTCTACGTTCTGCGGGCGTTCCACCTTTCCATTCTTGTAATTTAAAGTAGTTCGCCATTATACCTCTTGCATATCTGTCGCCGTTCAATTTAAGCAACGTATGGTAAGTATTATTAGATGGACGAGATTTTACTGAAATGTATTCTGTTACGCATGTTGTAACAAATCGATTAATTTGATCTTCTGTTAATTTGCTGAGTAGCTTAAGCTGGCAGGCAATTTCTTGCCAATCATAGAGGTGTTTTCGCATCACGGTTTGCAATGTTGAGATAAAAGGAGAACTGACTAAACCGATAACCGCACTGACAGGAATATGAAAAAAGAATGCGTATTCTTTAAAAATCCGCTTAAGCTCGAGATGACCCTTCCGAGGAATTTCCATATTATTTATGTACTCTGGATAAGATGCAAAGAAAAATCTAATTAAGCTTTTTTTAAAAAACTGCTTGTTTCCCATCGAATGACTATCAAACAATATTGCCGTTAATTTTATCTCGATCATTTCAGCTTCGCTTAAGCATTTTGTATTAAAAGACGGATGGCTATATTCACTAATAATCTTAACTACATCTTTTGTAATAGGCGTATAATTGATGATTTTTTTTATTACTTTTTGTTGGAAAGTTAATGGATGCTTTGTTTTTTCTTTAGTCTCAGGGCTTCTGAACATACATTTCTACTTTATTATTATTAATAAGAATATTTTAACAAAATAACTTGTAATTTATACATATAATTTTAATGAAAATTTTGCATGGTGGAAAAACATCATAAACTTTACAATGGAATCGTGAAGATTGTTGGCGTATTATTTTTAAATTTGAAAGACAAGATGCAATTTTAGTTAATTATCTTGATTATCATTGATTAGACGTAAATATGATTCACGAACCTTTACATCCCGGTGAAATTATAAAAGCGCTCTGCGTTGAAGCAACAGGGCTTAATGTTACTGAAGCCGCCAGAAGACTGGGTGTAGATAGAACAACTTTTTCTAGACTCATTAATGGTCATGCTGGCATTAGTCCTGAAATGGCGATTCGTCTTTCTATTGCACTCACCAAACCAGCAACGATGTGGATGAATTTGCAACGGGATTATGATTTATATAAGGCAGAAAAAAAAAAATAATTACTAATAAGGAAATACTAATTATGACAGATGAAATAAGTAAGTTTTTAAATATTCGAGAAACTCGGTTGAGTGAAATGGAAATTGCTATCAAGCTATACATTGAAATTGGCAATACCTTAAGCCCACCGACAACAAGATTAAAATTTAGTAATGATAGCTATACAGATGGATGTATATATCAATTTTTTGCGTTTATTCAAACGAATACGTTGCTTTATTTCATATTTAATAGTTTTATATCCATAATTGGTGGTTACGATCCCAAAAAAGAATGCTTAAAATCTTGGGAAAACTTCCAATTAACACAGAATAAAATTGATCTATTATTAGAAATACGAGCGAGATATATTGAAATAAGAAATAATGTAATTTCACATATATCTACAACTTTTAGGATAACAGAAAATCATAGTATTGAGACTATACAAATTCTTAAAGATATACAGGAATTACGAAACATTCTTAATGACGTTAGAAAATTAAACAATATCCCAATCCTATTAAAAATGAAAGAACCAGACCATCATGCTATTGAAGGAATGCGAAAACTTTTCGGGAAATTTAATTCGAATCATTTAAAACCAGATTACAAAATAACTAAATCATCTAGATCATAAAGTTAGATATTGTAATATGTCGTGTTGACATATATGTCATATTGACATATAATTACATAAACTAAAGGAGTGTGATTTTGCATATTATTTCAAAAAAGAAAATTCGCAGCTATTGCAAGGATAATGTTCAAGCGGATCTGCCCTTGACCGCGTGGTTCATAACCATGCAAGAAACAAATGCAAAAACGCTAACCGAGCTAAAAAAGATATTTAATGGTGTTGATTATGTGCATGGATATACCATTTTTAATGTTGGTGGAAATAATTATCGTTTAATTACAGCAATGCATTACAACACTCAACGCTGTTACATTAGAGCCATATGGACACATGCTGAATATAGCAAAACGTACAACCAAATTAAGTTAAAACGAGGTAAATTATGAAAGCTTTAGCAATTGACTATATAAATCCAAAAACGGATCACAAATTTCATCTACCTATTTCTATATTCAAAAAGCCAAATAATGCCAAAGAATACGCTATGCTAGAAAAATTTCTTGATAAATTAATTGATGAAGTACGGAATGATGAAAAACATCCATTAGCACTAGTTATGCAAATCATTGGTGATAACTTAGAACAATATGATAATGAGCATTATCCTACCATTGGTCATCATATAAATGAAATTGATATGGTTAAATATTTGATGAAATCTCATCAACTTAATCAAAATGATTTAGCAGATGTTTTTGGTAGCCAAGCAAATGTATCTAAATTCCTTAATGGAGAACGCTCATTGTCTAAAAATCAAATTGCAGGTTTGAAAAAAAAATTTGGAATTAGCGCAGATTTTTTTATCAAATGATAGCTATGTGCTAAATAATTTATAAACAAAGTTATTTAAAAAAAATTCCTTAATCTTTTTACAGGTGTCAAAAGAGTATGGATAGATCACGAGCAACCCCAATTTTAAATTAAAATCTCTAGGAGTTTATCGAAAGTACTTAATTTACTGGGCTGAATATATTATAATTATACCTAGCCCAGTAAATTAAGGATCTTGTTGTGAAAATAATTGGAAGAAAGGAAGAGCAAACAGAACTTATCGAGGTTTTCAACTCCAAAAAAGCTGAGTTCGTTGTTTTATACGGGCGAAGAAGAATTGGAAAAACATTTTTGATAGAACAATTTTTTCGTTCTAAAAAATGCATATTTTTTCATGTTACAGGCATTCAAGATGGTTTATTGAAAGAGCAGCTTGCGCAATTTGCTAAGGCTATTGGAGAAACATTTTATAAAGGCGCCAAAATAGAAGTTGCTAATTCTTGGATGCAAGCTTTTGAAGAGCTAAATAATGTTATTACTAAAGCACCTCAACCAACGAAGTTTGTTATATTTATTGATGAATTACCATGGATGGCAACAAAACGATCGAGAATATTACAAGCATTGGATTATTATTGGAATCATTATTGGTCGAAAAATAACAAATTGAAACTAGTCGTTTGTGGCTCTAGCGCATCATGGATAATTAAAAATATCATATACAATAAAGGTGGTCTTCACAATCGATATACATGTAATTTATTAATAAAGCCTTTTTCTCTAAATGAAACAAAAGAATTTCTAAAATATAGAAATATTAAATTTAATAATAAACAAGTATTGCAATTATACATGGTTGTTGGTGGTGTTCCGCATTATTTAGATAAGATAAAAAAGAATTTATCTGCTGCACAAAATATCGATCAATTATGTTTTAGAGAAAATGGATTTTTATTTTCTGAATTTGATAAATTATTTAAATCATTATTTGATGACGCAAAAATATATATTGAACTTATAAAAATTATTTCTAAATTGAGAGAAGGAGTTACAAGATCTTATATTGAACAACATAGTAAGCTATCCAAAAAAGGTGGGACACTTACGGATAGATTAAACGATTTGGAACAAGCTGGGTTTATAAAATCATTTTTACCATTTAAACATCAGAGGCAAGGTGTGTATTATCGCATTATTGACGAATATACGTACTTTTACTTGAAATGGATCGAACCAGAAAAGAAAATATTTTTATCAAATGAATCTGAAAACGATTACTGGGTACATAGTTCAAATACAGCAATGTATTATGCTTGGATGGGATATTCATTTGAGTCTGTTTGCTATAAGCATATCAATCTAATTCAAAAGTCACTTAAAATACCTGGTGGATCAAAAGCGGGAACATGGCGCTTTAGTCCTAAGAAAGGGAGCAAAGATAAAGGCGCTCAGATTGATCTTCTATTTGAAAGGAAAGATGATTCTATAACGATATGCGAAATTAAGTGTACGGATAAACCGTTTTTAATAGATAAAAAATATTATGACATATTGATGAATAAGGTTGCTGTCTATCAAAAAATTTCTAAAACAACAAAAAATATTTTTGTTGCGTTTATTTCAGTTAGCGGTATCAAAAAATCTGTATATGCGAATAACGTGACAGGAGTTGTTACACTTGATAATTTATTATCGTAATCTACTGGGCTATATATAAAAAATTATATATAGCCCGTGCATTACTGCTTTAAAAGGAAGGCTAAAATAAAGCATTTTCAAACTACATATAGGAAATTTAATAGAAAACTTAAATGCCCAACTAGGCCTGACTTTGCCAAAAAGAAGACATAGATAGTATAGGCTAGGCTATAAACCTACCGAACTTTTTCAGATGGAAATTTTTCTCGTAACTTATTCTGTCTAATTTTGAAAAAATAATAATAAGGTACTTTCAAAATTCCCCAAGTCCAAATAGATTCATGATCATTAAATGCAGCTAGAGTCTTATCAATTGTCATTCCAACATTTTCTAAAAATCCATGTAATTTGATATTTTTTTTAATTTTTCGTCTTACGGGATGATATTTTTTTCTGTTTTCTTCGATTAACACTTCATATAATAATTTTTCATCACGTTTATATTCAACTAATAGATTTTTTTGCCATAGAAATAACTCTCGCAGCTCGGGATGATCACGAAAAAAAGGAACAATAATTAATGGCCTTAAATAAACAGCCAATGTCAAATCCACAGCTGAAAAAGTATTATTTATCAAAAATTGATTTAATTTTAATTTTTCTGCTATTTCAATTAAATATATTTCAAGTTCTTCATAAAGATTCAATTCTTCATTCAATTCAAGGCGGAACCTCTTGATTAAGATTATCGCCAAAAACATCGATGAAAATCTGCATATCAAAGGAAGATTAAAAAATCCTTTCCAAATATTGGATAAAAATAATTTAGCTAAAATAGTTGGTTTTTCAAGAATAAGCTGAGTATATCCCAATCTTCTTGCAAGAACTCCTAGCTTTGAATCTAATTCAATTAAGTATTGATAAATTAAGTTATTTTTCTCATTTAGAAATAAAGAAGGAGAATCAGGATAAGTTTCTTCCAGATACTTTAATATAGATGATGAATCAGAAATAGCTATCTTTGTTTTTTCATCAAAAATCAAAGGAACCAAATGTCTTGATTGGGTGCAAGCGTATTGTTTCATTTCTTTTTTAGTAAAAGCATTGATACTTATTTTTTTCCAATTTAAATTTTTATAATCTAATGCCCAACGAATTTTTTCACAATAATGCGACCAGTGTAATTCATATAAAATAATCATTAAAACTTCCTAATTGTGATTTAAATAAGTATATTCACTTTGTCATCCTGAACGAAGCAATGCTCCAATGATTCTTCGCTACGCTCAGAATGACTAATAATTTAAATTGCTATAAACGGTTAGACATCACTATTCCTATAGATTTTTAATGGCTAATAAATAATGTAATTTTATTAATCACGTCCAATGAACGAAGAATCCTGCGATGGCCATGCCCTTCGCTAGTATAAAGCTCGCAGATAGGATTGGTATGTTTAAGCTCTAATGCTTGCTGATAAGGGACTTCTAAATCATTTCGATCATGAATCAATAAGGTAGGAAGATTAGTACTTTTGGCGAGCATTTTAGTAAGTGATAGATCTTCCCAAGTCCAACTATTTCCATACCGATATTCAAGCTGTTTTCGCATACCAGCAATTAATTTCCTCGAAATCGAAAGTCTATCAGCAAACTGCTCTGTCACCCAAATCGCGCTCGATGGACAACCTATTAAAATAAGTTTCGGAATTTTTATTTGATATTCGCGCAATGCAAGCAAAGTGCAAGCTCCGCCAAAGGAATGAGCCACTACTGCATGTAAGGATTGATGAATATTTACAACCTCCTTAATGACGGATGCGAATTCAAACATATCCGTTTGCTTGCCAGTTGATAAGCCATGCGCAGGCCCATCAAAGGTTAAAATACTATATCCAGCCTCTAGAAATGTATCGATAAAAGCACTGAATTGACTTCCCCTCCCTCCCCAACCATGTATCAACAAAATAAGAGGTCCTTCACCCCACTGATAAAGTTTTATTAATTTGTCATTAACCATAATTGTCGATGTACTCGCTTTCGCAATAAATGGTTTATGCCAATCAGGAATCTGATTACGCGGTGGAGTCAGAAACAATCTTAAAGCTAAACGTTCTGCGAATGAAGGAATCACTAAATTCATTATTTTAAAAAAATGTCGCAAACAAATTAATGTTAATTTTAATGAAAGTCCCAATTTTTTAGATGATGTAAAAGGATTTTTATTTGAAACAAAGCGTGCTTCCATTATATGTTATCCTTTTTCAGAAACTTGAGAAATATCTTGCATACTATTACTAATATAATTAATAACATCCTGCACCGTAGCAATTTTTATGTTGTCATCTGGAAATGTTTTTCCGAACTCTTCCTCCATTGCCATAATAATCTCCACTGTATCTAAAGAGTCAGCCCCTAGTTCTTGGGATAAAAAGGAATTGTTTTTGATATTCTCAACCGAAATATTTAATTGAGATGCAATGACGCTTTTAACTCTGTCTTCAATTTTCATATTAGATAACCTCATTATATTAAATTTTAAATTATTTTCTTTAATGACATTTGCAATAGAGATGTATAACCATTCTCGAAGCTACGAATGGCCGCTTCGAAATAATGGTTATAATGATTAAATAAATTTTTACCGTACTCTCTCATTACTTTATCCTCATTTATATTCAAACGATTTTTCCATTCAGTTAAAGTACGCGAATAGTCAAGCCCAATCATTTTTATTGTTACAGGTTCATACAATTTAAACATGGCCTCTTGTAAAGTTTCAATGTCAGGTAAAGCTGATCCTGGAAAAACATTTTTTAATAAGTAATAAGTATCCTTCATACTTTGCAATGAATCAGGCTTTTTTGCTGTAATAATTGTCTGTAAACCCAAATAAGAATCTTGTGTAGAAACATCTAAACAGCGTTCAAAAAACTTTCTGTAAACTTCGACTTGTTTTCCATGTTTAAGGTCTTCTAAAGAAGCAAAATGCTCCATGGCCCCGATTGAAATAATTGAATCAAACTTTATATCACTTTTTAAATCTTCCCATGAACATAGCGCGATGGAAGTAAAGGGAATATTTTTTTGAATGATATAATCGTATTGCGCTTGGCTTAGTGTAATTCCTTTCACATAATCTATTTCAAAATTTTTTACACAATATTCAAGCATACCGCCCCAACCGCATCCTATGTCTAAAACGCGATGGCCTTTTTTTACATGTGCAAATTCAGATAATCTTTTTAATTTATTTTTTTGCGCTTCCTCAAGATTCGATGCATTTTCCCAAACTCCGCAGCTATACATCTTATATTGTTTATCGAGAAACAATGAAAAAAAATTATTGTCTACATCATAATGAAATTGTATATCTTTTTTAGTAGCCATTTATGCAGCTCCTGAAATCGCATGATGATTTGTCAATAAATTTTTCCTGAAATGATGTAATTCATGTGATGATTTGCATGAAATTTCAAATAAATCAGAAAGACTGCTTAATACCGCCGTAGTTACTTTTTCTTCCCAAGTTTTATCGAACTGAATTTCATGATTTAACCAATTTTCCAACCATACTGGATCAGGTAATTTTCCATTTACCGTATCATTTGGAAACAAATTTTTATTAACATGTAAATTTGTTGGATGCATTGCTTTATTTAAACGAGCGTTTGTCATCAATACTCCTATTTTAGAAAATGCTAATTTCGCTTCATTATTATTTTTTTGTAGTGCTTTTTTCATATACTGAAAGTATGCGCGCGCATGTCTTGCTTCATCATTAGCAAGAAGAAGGTATATTTGCTTAATAACAGGCTCCATATGCCAAGCGGATGCACATCGATACCATTGATTCAAACGAATTTCTCCACAAAAATGTAACGCTAAACTTTCTAATGGTGGAGCTGAATCAAATGAAAATCGAACTGCGGCTAATTCATTTTCGGTAGGCAAATATTCTGGGGCATAGCGTCGAAGATATTCTAATAAAACCAGGCTATGTTTTTGCTCTTCGAAAAACCATATGGACATAAATGCTGAAAAATCCACATCCTCCTGATTATCTCTTAAAAACATTTCAGCAGTAGGCATGGCTGACCATTCAAGGATAGCATTCATCCTTATACTATAAAGATGTCGATCTGAAATATTGTTTTTATTAAATCTTTCCCATAATATATCTTTCTCTAAACTCCAACGTGCAGCTTCAAGTTTTCTAAAAATTTCCGGGTAAATCATTATTTTTCCTTTGTTAATTAATCGATAAGCAAATTTGATTCCGCAAGATAAGCGTATAAATTATCGATACATGAGCCACAACCATGATTACAGTTAGTATATTCATTAATAAATTGCATGAATGTTAATGGGTTATTTTTTTGTTTTTCCAAAATATTTTCATATTTCATTTCAGAGCAAAAACAATAAAAATTCGCTAACTGTGATGGTGAATCATCAACTACCATTTTATTTTCTCCTATTTATTTTGATCTTATTTTTTATATAACTTAAAATTTATTTTTTTAATCATTCTCCTTTTTTACATTATTAGAATTTATTCACTTCATTTTTATCAATGAGGAATATGCTGTTTAATTCAAATTTAAAATATGAGGAATAGGATATGGATTAACTGATGATTTGCAGATTTGCTACAAAAAAATAATATTGCGAAAGGGAAGAAGGGTTTTAAAATATTTTTGAAATTAATATAAAGCTTCAATCTCCGCGATAATACCTTTAATTCAAAATATGTCAACCACTAATAAAATTTATTTTTTTGAACCTTTATGCCGATGCTCTGACATCATGCGGCATGCAGATCATTTGGAAAAACTACAAATTAGTGCGCTTATCAAAATTCGTGCTTTCTTCAATAAATTCGATAATGGAAAGTGCGACATCTTTTCCGGTTGCTTTTTCAATACCCTCGATACCGGGAGACGCATTGACTTCAATAATAAGGGGGCCGCGGTTGGAACGGATGAGATCGACGCCAGCGACATTGAGACCGATGATGTGTGCCGCGCGGATCGCCATCGTGCGCTCTTCTTCCGTAATTTCAATTTCACTGGCGAGGCCCCCGCGATGTAAATTTGAACGAAATTCTTCGGGAGATAGTGCCTGACGCTTCATCGCTGCGACCACTTTTCCACCCACCACAAAACAACGAATGTCACAACCCGATGCTTCTTTAATATATTCTTGCACTAATATATTTACTTTTAATCCTAAAAAAGCCTCAATTACGCTACGAGCGGCTTTAGCCGTTTCAACCAACACAACGCCGATACCTTGCGTTCCTTCTAAAAATTTTATAATTAACGGTGGTCCACCGACCATTTTAATCAAATCTTGAATTTCATCGAGAGAATGCGCAAAACCGGTGATCGGAAGACCGATGCCTTTTTTGGACAAAAGTTGCAGAGAACGTAATTTATCACGGGCCCGTGTAATTGCGACAGAATCATTCACGCAAAAAACATTCATCGTCTCTAATTGTCGGACGACAGCTGCGCCATAAAAAGTCACCGAGGCGCCAATACGTGGGATGACCGCATCATAATGACAAAGTTCTGCACCTTTATAATGAATCGTCGGGCGAAGCGATGTAATATTCATATAGCAACGCATCGTATCGATGATATCAGCTTTATGACCCTTTTTTTTCGCTGATTCCAGCAATCGTCGCGTTGAATATAAATCATGTCTTCTAGACAAAATCGCAATTTTCATATCATAACCTTTTATTTATTACTTCTTAAAAATGAACGCCCAGGATTAACAATAAAGCGTTTTCGAATTGCGCTTCTTCCTAGTAACATGCGAAATTGCATAGAATCACGCTCAGTTAACGTCACTTCAATGGGGAATTTTTTGCCACCGAGGAACATATTGGTTTGGATGACATAACGCTCTTCGCGATGCCCACCCGAATCCATGACCATACGTTGATCTACAATATCCGCGACGCATGTAATAACAACGTTCACATTATTTTGCAAGGGATGAATATCAAAACGAATTTTATCTTGATTACCCTCTCTAAAAGTATGCAGTGCAAAAGCATGTAATGCAGACGTACGAGCGCCTGTATCAATTTTTGCTTTAATTCGCTCAATATTTAATTCTGGAAGTGAAACCCATTCACGCCAACCAATTTTTTTCAGTTTTCGGCGGGGTTTGATAATACGTATATTGTTTGTAGCCTCGATGCCCATGGTAGTACCTAATTAAACACATGTTATAATTATCGCATTATTACTCTCGTTTACGGAAATATTTTTCAAACCCCTAGAAGGAAATATTCTTTGATTACCGAATTACAATATCGTGAACTATATGCGAAATCTTTGCGTGATCCAAAAAACTTCTGGAGCGAACAAGCTGAAAAGTTTGTAACCTGGTTCAAACGCTGGGATGAAGTTTTTGCTGGTGATTTTCAAAAATTGGACATTCAATGGTTTAAAAATGGCAAATTAAATGCCTGCTATAACTGCGTTGACCGACATCTTGAGAAAAATGCGCAAAATCCCGCCATTATTTGGGAGGGTGACAACCCAGATGACAATAAAAAGATCACATATGCGGAACTTTATGAGCAAGTTTGCCGATTTGCGAATGTATTAAAAAAGTGTGGTTTAAAAAAAGGCGACAGAGTTTGTATTTATATGCCCATGATTCCGGAAGCAATCATCAGCATGCTCGCCTCCGCTCGGATTGGATTGGTGCATTCGGTGGTTTTTGCGGGATTTTCAGCCGATGCGTTAAAAACGCGCATTATTGACGCCGACTGTCGCGTCGTCATTACCGCAAATGAAGGTGTGCGGGGAAACAAAATTATCCCACTCAAACAAAATGTTGATGAGGCTTTAAAAGATTGTCCCAATGTGCGTAAAGTTATTGTCGTGAAACATACTGAAAATGAGACCCCTTTTATCCCTGAACGCGATCTTTGGTACACTGACGCGATGACGACCGTGTCTCCACATTGCCCTTGTGAAATGATGGATGCAAATGACCCTTTTTTTATTTTATATACCTCAGGTTCGACAGGAAAACCAAAAGGAATTTTACATACCCTAGGCGGTTATCTCGTCTATGTCGCGATGACTTTTAAGTATATTTTTAATTATGAACCGCAAGATATTTATTGGTGTACCGCAGATATTGGATGGATTACCGGACATTCTTATTTGGTGTATGGCCCGCTTTGCAATGGGGCAACAACGCTCATGTTTGAAGGGGTGCCGCATTACCCCACTCCCGCACGTTTTTGGGAAATTATCGACAAGTATGCCGTCAATATTTTTTATACTGCACCCACCGCTATCCGCGCGCTGCGTCGCGAAGGAGATGATTGGGTCAATAAAACAAAACGTGATAGCTTAAAATTACTCGGTTCAGTCGGCGAACCGATCAATCCAGATGTGTGGCAATGGTATTATGACGTGGTTGGTAACGGGCAATGCCCCATTGTCGATACCTGGTGGCAAACGGAAACCGGCGGCACTTTAATTAGTCCCATTCCCAACGCTATGGCCTTAAAACCGGGTTCCGCAACGAAACCATTTTTTGGTATCGAACCACTTATTTTGGATGAAAAGGGCGAAGAGTGCCCTGACAATCAAATGGGTAAATTGGTGATAAAAAATCCCTGGCCCGGCATTATGCAAAATATTTATGGAGATCGTGATCGTTTTATTGAAACTTATTTTAAAGAATACCCCGGATTTTATTTGACGGGTGATAATGCTTATCGAGATGAAGATGGATATTTTTGGATTAAAGGTCGCAATGACGATGTCATAAAAATTGCAGGGCATCGCATTGGCACGGAAGAAATTGAAAGCGCTTTTTTGACGCACCCCGATGTTTCAGAAGCAGGTGTTGTTGCCATTCCTGATGAAATAAAAGGTGAAAGTATTTACGCATTTATTACGTTAAAAAAAGGGATGAAAGGTACCGCGGCTTTAAAAAAAGCGTTGATTCAACAAGTGCGTGATAAAATTGGCGCGATTGCCACACCGAAATGTATTCAATTTACCGATAGTATTCCAAAAACCCGTTCTGGAAAAATCATGCGACGTTTATTAAAAAAAATTGCGCGTGAAGAATATGATGATCTGGGGGATATCTCAACGCTTGCTGATAGCGATGTGGTGGATAAGTTAATAAAGGGTCGGAGTAAAGTGAGAGCATAAAATTATTACTTGTCATGCCAGCATGCTTTAAGCTGGCATCCAGTCGACATTTAGCGAAGCCACTTGGATGCCTGCCAGCATGCTTAAAGGTGGCATCAAAGCATGCTGGCATAACAGATCATCACATTTCTATTTTCTCATCTGACGAAAATCAGGGTGCGCTATTTCCTTACATGTTGACTCTGGGATGAGGGGAAATTTTGTAATGTGAAGCCCCCTGCCGGCGTGTACCATTAAATAACGACCGTCTTCGATAAATTGACTTGAACTAAGTGGTGAAAGTTGACATCTAAATTTACATAAAAGTGAATTTTCGGAGGACTCTTGCGGATCTATGATCAAAATATAACTATCTGAGGTCACTAACAGTTCACCATTATCCTTTTCAAACATAGTAAACCATTGGCGGTCATACTGCGGCCATTCAATATCAATCGATTTTTCGTGTTCGCGACCCTTGGGTGCCGTAGGATCCCAAATATCAAAATGAAAAGTTTTTTTGGAGTTGATGCCCTTGACCGATGCAGTCAGAATTTTTTGGTTTTTCAGTTGAATCACATGCCATGGAGAGTATTCGTGCAAATCAATAATATTGACAGCTGAGTTAGGATTAATAGTTAAATCATAAAAATATAAGTGAGATCTTGAAGCAATCACAAATTGATTGTTTTTTAGTGAAAATATATGGGTAAAAACATCAGAATAGGGAAGCTTGAGTTCAGTAATGTGAATTGACTCGGGCTGAATTGCTTTCGCATCATAGTGTAAAATTTTTAAATTAGTATTCATTTCACTTTTATTAAACTGATATGAAAGAAATACCAATTTTCCTTGTGATATTATCGCAGAGTCATAAATGTATTCTTCTTTTTGTAGGGCTATTTTTGCAAGTGAACGAGGTTTATCTTCATTGTGAAAATCATAAAATTCACAATATTCATCATGATGCCCTATTACAACAATATTTTTTTCTATTTCTCGAAGATGTGTAATTCCACCCAAAGAAGTTTCGAATTCAGATAATAATTTTCCATCTTCAATTTTCCACAAACAAATTTGAGATGTATTCTTTTTTAAGTCAGCATAATTACCCGTCAGTATGTTACCACTTTTTAATTGGATGTAACTTTTAACTGAAAGACCACCTTTTGTCGGTTGCAGAGATACTTTACTTTTATCATCAGGCGATTTTTTGCTAAACGCATTGTAATAAATCAGAGGATGGGGACTTTTTAAAAAAGTTTGATGATCCAGCGCTTCCCTAAAAAAACCGCACGTTTTTCTAAGATTGACATAGGTTTGTTGGTCTGTAAAAAGTGCAATCTCTTTCGCTATATCGGGGGTTAATTTTCTTTGCATAAGTACTCGCTCATTTTTGTTTTATATTTCTTACAAATTGGTAATCCGATTGACAATTTGCAAACAATATGTTAAAATTATTTAAAATCAATAAGTTAAACAGAGGCATTTTGATGCTCGCGCGCTCAGCAACCTCCTCATTATTGGAAAAATCAACACATTATCCCATTGTCGCCATCACAGGTCCAAGGCAATCAGGAAAATCGACATTAGCAAAATTTCTTTTTCATGAAAAACCTTATATAAGCTTAGAGGATTTAGACAACCGCCGTTTCGCATCGGATGATCCCCGTGGATTTTTAGCCCAATTTCCAAATGGCGCAATTTTAGATGAAGTGCAACATTGTCCGGAAATTTTTTCGTATTTACAAACATTAGTAGATGATAAAAAAAAGATGGGGCTATTTGTGCTAACAGGATCTCAACAATTTGGTCTTACTGCAAAAATAACCCAATCTCTTGCAGGTAGAGTGGGATTTATTCAACTATTACCTTTCACGTATCAAGAATTAAAAATAGGAGGAGAAGCCCCTACAACGCTTGAGGACATGCTTTTTAATGGTTCTTATCCGCCAATTTATGATCGTAAGGTTTCACCACAAAGCTGGTATAGCGATTACGTGATGACATATATCGAACGCGATATTAGACAACTCATTAATATTCAAGATTTAAGAATTTTTCATCGTTTTTTACAAATGTGCGCTGCACGCACGGGACAATTATTAAATCTTTCTAGTCTAGCGAATGATTGCGGAATCACTCATAATACTGCTAAATCTTGGATCTCAGTTTTAGAAGCGAGTTATATCGTATTTCTTTTATCACCACACCATAAAAATTTTAATAAACGTCTTATTAAATCACCTAAACTTTATTTCTATGATACAGGAATTGTGTGTTTACTTGCGGGGATCCAGCAAGCAAAGCAATTACAAACGCACTCCATGCGGGGCGCTTTATTCGAGACTTGGGTCATCAGTGAATTAATTAAAAATCGTTTTAACATAGGTCTACTTTCTAATTTGTATTTTTGGCGAGATAGTCAAGGTCATGAAGTGGATGTTCTTATTGAAGAAGGCGATAAACTAACACCAGTTGAAATTAAAGCGAGTCAGACGATTACAAATCAATATTTTTCTGATCTTATTTACTGGGAAACATTAAATCAACAATTGCAGACCTCTTGGTTAGTGTATGCCGGGACGCAAAATCAACAACGAAAAAAATGTCGAATTATTGGTTGGGAAGCAATTAATAGTATAAAAAATTAAAATCAAAACCATTCTTCATCTTATCAGTTGGCAATACCAAAGTATTTTGGTATTTTACTTTTCACTTTCGTGACAACACATTATTTTAATGAGCAATGACTATGCCGAAACAAAAAACCTCTTTTCGCTGGGACGATCCATTTTTTTTCGATGATGAATTAACTGAAGAAGAACGCATGATTCGTGATGCCGCAAAGGATTTTGCGGAAACCAAATTAATGCCACGAATACTGGATGCATTTCACAAAGAACATTTTGATCGCGATATTATTTCTGAAATGGGTGAAGCAGGATTTTTAGGTGCAACGATTCATGGATATGGTTGTTCGGGAATTAATTATGTGTCCTATGGCTTGCTCACGCGTGAAATTGAACGTATCGATTCCGGTTATCGTTCTGCGATGAGTGTGCAATCGAGTTTAGCGATGCATGCGATTCATGCTTACGGATCCGATGCGCAAAAAGAAAAATTTTTGCCGAAAATGGCAAAAGGTGAATGGGTCGGATGTTTTGGTTTAACCGAACCTAACTTCGGTTCAGACCCTGGCAGCATGGCATCACGCGCAAAAACGGTTGATGGTGGCTTTCGTTTAAAAGGCACCAAAATGTGGATTACGAACTCTCCTATTTCTGATGTATTTATTGTGTGGGCTAAAAATGATGATGGCCGCATTAAAGGATTTATTTTAGAAAAAGGAATGGATGGATTATCCGCCCCCACGATGCATGGAAAAATGAGTTTGCGCGCATCCATCACGGGTGAAATTGTGATGGACGATGTTTTTGTTCCGGCCGAAAATGAATTGCCAAAAGCAGATGGTTTGAGTGGTCCGCTGGGTTGTTTGGACAGTGCGCGTTACGGCATTGCATGGGGCGCACTCGGTGCTGCCGAATTTTGTTGGCATGCCGCGCGACGTTATGTCATGGAACGATCACAATTCGGCAAACCACTTGCCGCCAATCAACTGATTCAAATGAAACTCGCAGACATGCAAACGCAAATTACTTTAGCATTGCAAGGTTGTTTACGTGTCGGCCGATTGAAAGATGAAGGCCGCGTTGCAACACCAATGGTTTCTATGATTAAACGCAATTCGACATTAGTCGCATTAAATACCGCGCGTGAAGCCCGCGATATGCACGGCGGCAACGGCATCATGGAAGAGTTTCATGTCATTCGCCACATGCTCAATCTCGAAACCGTGAAAACTTACGAAGGCACT